>NZ_JAVKPP010000016.1:0-90320 GCF_040980965.1 Kocuria sp. CPCC 205231
TGAGGACAGGGTCCGGCAGGGGGTCAAACTTCGTCTGCCGCCACAGGGTCAGTTTTCACGTGCCGTCGACAAAAGCACTGGATGACGGATTGGACATCCAAGCTGCGGTCGTCGAGTACAACGACCATAACGCCAGGAAGGCAAGAAAAAAGCGCTGAAGTCTGGCCCGGGCTCGTCCCAGGCTTCTACCCTCCGCAGTGATTGCAACGCAACACGCAGGGACCCTTCTCGCCGAGGTTTGGACAATAGGAACCGCGCTGACAGATCGATCCGCGCTCGTCGGTACGTTATGCCAGCCAGTGACCCAGCTGGCACAGTCCTATGGCCATGAGGTGCGAGCGAGACATCATTAGTGATGGACAGTGCTTATGTCTGGCAGTAGCCTTGACTCATGAACGAGCGCTCCATCGCACCCCGTAAGGCCGCCATCTACCTCCGCATTTCGCAGGACCGCGAGATGGATGGGCTCGCCATCGACCGACAGCGTGAGGACTGCGAGAACCTCGCGCGGTTCCGGCGCTGGGACGTCGTCGAGACCTACGTGGACCAGTCCAAGAGCGCCACCGACCGAACCGCGATCCGTCCGGACTACGACCGCATGGTTGCCGACTACCTGCTCGAACGGTTCGACGCGATCATCTGCTACGACCTCGATAGGCTCACCAGGCAGCCCCGGCAGTTGGAGGACTGGATCGACGCTGCCGAGCTGCGAGGCCTTGCCCTTGTCACGGCCAACGGCGATGCCGACCTCTCCACCGACGGTGGGCGCATGTATGCACGCATCAAGGCCGCCGTGGCGCGTGCTGAGATGGAGCGCAAGAGCGCCCGTCAGTCGGCAGCCCAGCGTCAGCGCGCCATGCAGGGTCGTGCTCCGAAGGGTATGCGACCACTCGGCTACGCCGTAGACGGCGAAGTGATCCCCCACGAGGCTGAGGCCGTGAGGGCGATCTACGAGCTGTTCACCAGGATCGAGCACCCCGAGTCGCTGCGCTCGCTCGCGCGGGCGCTCAGCGGAACCGAGAAGATCGAAGGTCTCTCGCCCCTTCCCAAGCACACGCACACCGTAAGCGTCGAGCGGGCCGCCGCCCGCGAGGAACAGGGCCTCGAACCTCGATCGATCGTCGAGAACGGTCCATGGTCTCCCTCGACCGTGCTGGGCATTCTGCGGAACCCGCGCTATGCGGCGCTGAGTACGTACACGCCGAAGTTTGCCCAGGCTGACGGGAAGCGGCGCCGGATGTGGAAAGCACAGATCCTCCGAGACGACGCCGGAGAGCCGATCCGAGGGCAGTGGGAGCAGATCGTCGACGACGAGACCTGGTGGAAGGCACAGCAAGTCCTCGACGACACGGAGCGGGTGACGAACACATCCGGCTCGACCAAGCGCAAGCACCTCGGCAGCGGGCTCTACCGGTGCGGATACGTCAATGAGGACACCGGCGAGACGTGTGGGAAGAAGGTTACCGGGGCGCCGCGCGGGTACAAGTGCGCGGGCCACATCGTCCGCTCGGGCGCCGCCATCGACGACTTCGTCACCACGGTCATCGCCAAGCGTCTTGCGCGCAAGGACGCGAGGGTGATGGTCGAGGTCGCGGACGGTGGGCCGCATGCGGCCGGCATCGACTCGGCGATCAGCGACCAGCGGGCGCGCATTCTGCGCGCCGAGGCCGACTACGACGCCGAGATCATTGAGGCACGCGACCTCAAGCGCGTACGGGACGCTGCAGAAGCGCGTATCCAGGAGCTGGAGGCCGAAAGGCTGATGCAAAGCCGTGCGGGCGCGCTGTCGCCGATCCTGGGCGTCGATGACCCTGCCGCAGCATTCCGGGAAGCGTCACTTGACCTCCGTCGTCAGACCGTCGACACCCTCGCCACGATCACGCTTCTCCCGCAGCCGCGCGGGCGCAAGGGGTTCAGGACCGAGTCTGTCGTCGTCGACTGGAGGTAGACCACCTAGTCGGGTAGCCACGCAGAGCGTGGCCGGGAGACCTCTTGAGAGCGGCGACGTGGCGTAAGCGCGTCGATTCACCGAGCACGACTGCCTGTCGCGCCCGCCGCTCTCCTCAACCACGGAGGAGACCCGCCATGACCACACGAACGAACACCGACATCACTCCACGAGCCTGGATCGGCTGCCTCGCCTGCTACAACAACGCTCGTCTCGTCGGCGAATGGTTCGACGCCGAGACCGCCGACGAAGTCACCCTTGTTGACGTCCACGGCGGCGCTCATCGCGTGCGCCCTGGATGCGAGGAGCTGTGGGTCATGGACCACGAGAACATCCCCACCGCGGGCGAGATGAGCCCGTCGGAAGCCGCAGAGTGGGCACGTGTCCTCCTCGCGGTCCCCGAGCACCAGCGCGATGCTCTGTGCGCTTGGACGGCCTCCGGCAGCTACGTCGCAGAAGGCACTGGAGACCTGCCGTCCGTTCCCGACTTCGAAGAGCGCTTCTGCGGAACCTGGGGCAGTTTCCGGTACTACGCCGAGACTCTCGCCGAGGAGATCGGCCTCATCCCGCAGGACGCCCCGGAAGAGCTTGTGCGCTACTTCAACTGGGATGCCTGGACCCGCGACCTCGAACACAACTACACGGTCGTCCGGGCCGACGCGATCTCCGTGTACGTCTTCCGGGACCTGTGACGAGAGCGAACATGAGCGCTGAGTCCAACGCCTACAGTCACGCCGAATCGTTTCGTTGGTGGGTCGGCAACCCCGAGATGGGCGAGGAGGAGGCCCACCTCCATGACCTCCTCGCCCTGCACAAGGCAACCGTCGAGCTGATCCGCCAGCAGCGCGACCTTCTCGGGTATTACGACACCGATGCCGAACTGTTCGGCGATGACCCCGACGTCGACTGAGTTCAGAGTGCCCGTAGCTTCGGCTACGGGCACTCACTTTTCTTCCGACTACCAGCCCCGATACCTCTCGTACAGCTTCTTTCCGAGCCACCAGAGCAGCCAGCCGAACAGAGCGCATCCGCCCAGGGCGGCGAGGGCAATGAGTGCCTTCGCCCACCAGGCACTCGCGGCGGCGAACGAGCCCCAGGCCCATCCGAGCAGCGGTCCGAGGCCGAGCATCTGCGTGATCCCACCAACCATCCCCGTGAGCATGATGAACGCGACGGTGAACGGGAGGAGGGCAAGGCACACACGACCCACCGTCGCCCAGGTGACCTTCGCCGAGAGCCGCTCGACTCGCCGCTCGGCCCGTCCGACAGCGCTGACCACTTCGCGGGCCCGGTCGGTCACCTCGGCGAGCTTCTCGGTGCCGAGCCTGACCACCCGCTCTTCGAGCCCCTCGACGGTCTTCTCGACCCTCTGGACGGGAACCTCAACGGCCTTTGCAAGTCGGTCATCGAGTACCTTCACAGCGTGCTCGGTGAGCCTGTCCGTGTCGATACGGACGTGGCCGCGCTTGCGCACGGCCTCGGCGAGGTCAGCCGAGGCCGAAGCCGTCATCTTCAGCTCCTCGCTGATCTTCGCCGTCATCGAGTACGCGGCCAGGTCCGCCCGGGTCACCGAGGAGCCGTCGGCCAGCTTCACGACTTCGCTGCTGCTCAGCTGCTGCGCGACGGAGCTCAGCGTCTTCTCGATCTCGTTCAGTCGCTTCCTCGTCTCGGCGTCGAGCGGCAGCGTGGAGGGCAGCTCGAGCCGCGGCGAGGTCGACAGATGATCCATCCTCTTCGTCTGCTCCTCGTCCATCACCTTCACGTACCCGGTCAGGTCGGCGACGGTCTTCGTCAGCCGCTCGATCTGCTGCCTGTCGGCGTCGCGCTGTGAGATCAAGGCCCCCAGGAGCTCGGTAGTCTTCTGCTGCTCGTCGGCCTGCTTGATCCTGTCCAGTGCTCCCATGAGCCTGTCCCTTCTGTGAGTGGTAGTGAAAGATCTCTTGAGCACCTTCGGCGGTGAACTCGGGGGTCAGCGCCGACGCCTTCTTCCGGCCGAGCTTCCCGTTGTCATCCCGGCGCATCTTGTAACTCCAGCCGTCGCGGTTCGTCACCGCGAGCGTGACCCCGCGCTCGGCGAGGACATGCTCGAACGCCTCGCGATTCGTTGAGCGCGAGTCGGACAGTGCGTCAAAGACCTTGTCCCCGAGGGCCTGCTCGAACCCGCCCGGCGCGAAGCCCTCGCGGCGCAGCTCCCAGTCGGGCTTCGGCTCCGCGGGATCGGGGAGCACCCGCAGACCCTCGTCTGCCATCAACTCGTCGTTCAGCTGGCGCAGTCCGTGCTTCCACGATGTGTACCGTTGGAGGCTCTTACCGGTGAGGTTGTCGTGGTTGATGACCAGGATGTGTGCATGCCCGTGACCTCCGGCGGAATCAGAGTGCACCGCGACCATGTAGTCAGCGCTGTGCATGCGTTCCGCGAGTTCGACAGCCACGTCCCGGATGCGCTCAAGGTCGGCCTGCGAGGTCACGTCGAACTCGTCAGGGTGGAACGCCAGAACGTAGCTCTGAAGTTGGTTCGTTCGGCCATGAGCAGCGGCGTGCGCCTCAGCACACGCGATGAACTCCGCCGGAGTCGTCCCGCCGTCGACCATGGACATCGCATACGCGGCCGCACGTGTCGATCCGACCCTGAGGAGCTCCCTTCGCACCTCAGGGTCACGCCCGTAGAGGATGTACCCAACGGCTCCGGCAGCGTTGGTCGATGGGCGGACGTTCACGGTGCTCATGTCCGTGTCCGATCGCCGAGCGAGGCACGTACCTCGTCCACCGCAACCATCACCTCGTGAAGGAGGCCGTCATCGACGGCGGCGGCCTTACGGAGCGCCTGGTTCAGGTTCACACCAACTCGACGCAGCTGCTCTACTGCAGGAACAAGAGACGTAGGCGCCGCTTCCTTCGTTCCGGCGTTGCTCTCCAGCTGAGCGACCTTCGCGGACCTCGAATCCAGCGCGTCGAGCATGACGGCACGAGCCCATGCGCTCGGCTTGACGCTGAGCACTTGGGCACGGCGGCGGATCGCATCGCGATCAGCCACCGTCAGCCGCACGTCGAGAGAGACCTCCCGACGACGGCTGTTCCGAGGCTCCACCGGAGCCTCGGCCGACCCTGCCCTCTGCGCAGCACCACGACCGGTGTTCACCTGGGAGTCGTGGTGCTGCTCCGCTGCCAGGGCCGGGTCTTCCGCACACCCCTCCGCACGAGCCCGACCAGCGCTGCTTGGGGAGTCGGGCTCGCTCTCCGGGGCGTACGGAAGACGGCCAGCAGGGTTTTTGTCGGACATTTCGCTGACGCTCATGTCCTCCAAGAACCGCTGGCCCTCGTCCTCGGTCGCTGCGCGACCTGCGGGCGAGGGGGCACCGGGACGCTGACGCAAGCCCCGGATCGGAGTCGTCAATCGTTCCACGCTGCCGCCTCCTCATGCTCGGGATCGACGGTCTGCGAGGCAGTCCCGTCGTTCACCGACCCCGAAGACGATGCCGCCTTCTTCGCACGCCTCGACCTCTTCGCCTTCTCTGCCTCCAGGGCATCGGCCGCCTCCTCGGAGAGCCGGTCGTAGAGGTCGGGGCTCTGGTCGCGCAGCAGATCGATGACCTTCTCGTCGATGCGGCGCTGCTCGGCAGCGACGGCACGCTTGAGCTTGGTGATGCGCTCGGACGCACGGCGGCGCTCCTGCTCGATCAGCTCGTCGAGATTGGTCGTGGTCTTGTTGCTCATGGTCAGATCCTTTCGGTTCAGTGACCTTCCGGTCGCAAGTTTTTGATGCACTTCTTGATCGACCAGTTGTCGATCGAGCCGTCCTCCCGAAGGACGAGAAAGTTCCTCGTGCCCCACTCAGGGATGAGGGCGACGGTGATCCCGAAGACGCCAGCGCCGTGCTTGCGGTCGGCCTCTGGATGGTGGGCGAGGAGGTCACGGGCGAACGACTCATCGGAACCGCGCAGGACCTCCCCGAGCCCCGCTCGGTTCAGCACGGCACTGGCGTGGTTGGCGACTGTCTGCTTGGTGGCGAAGGCAAGTCCTCCGAGGCTGTAGCTCATCGTCACCACCTCACGAAGCGCCAGCAGAAGCCGACTCGTCAAAGGGGTCGATCGCCTGCATCCACTTGACGTAGGGGCGGATCGCCTTCAGGTCGATGTCGATCTGGCGCTCGGCCTTCGACCGGGCGTGCGACCAGAACCGCTCCTTCACGCGAGGCAGCCCGAATGCCTCGAACGCATCGAGCCTGTCTGCCAGAGGCTGTCCCGGATGGAGCCACGGGATGTCGATGATCTCCTGGCGGAAGGCGATCACGATGCCTTTGGCGATGTGCTCCAGCTGCTCTGCCTGGGCGATCGAACCGTCCTCATCGAGCAGAGCGTCGAGCCGCGCAAAGTAGTCCTTCCACTGCTCGACAGTCCGCCGAACGGGGGAGCGAATCCACACGGGTTCGCCGAGGTCGTCGTCCCACTCCTTGAGGCCCTGGTCGACCGAACGCCCCAACGTGGCCTGCTCGGGAGAATCCCAGGGCACGGTGTGCACATGGGCGACCTCATGGTGGACGCCGTCGATGTCGATGACGTCGACCGACATCCCATCGGGGACAGGGCGGCGCTTTCGGTCGAACTCGATGGTCTGCTCCTTGTGGACCACGCGCGGCGCGAAGTCCAGCCGCTTGTCGATGCGGGTCAGTTCCTGCACCGAGGGAAAGACCTTCATCGTCACCGGGAGTGCGCCCTCACGACTCGCCATGAGCTCGTACATGAGGTCGCGGTCGGCCTGGCTGTCCTGCTCGATGCCATCTGGAAGCTTGTAGCCACCGTGTGCCAGGACGCCGGCAGGCTGTCGGCTGAAGTTCGCCCGGGTAGTGATGTTGAGCAGGTCGGTCTGCTGGTGCTTGCGCTCCCACATCCCCTGCGAACCGGTCAGCGCGAGCCGGGACTCACGCCAGATCGGACCGAGCCCGAAAAGGTCGAGGCTGTCGACCACGTCCAGATCGGCATCCGTGATGAATCCGTCCGTAGTGCAGGACGGCGTGCTGTAGCCCAGGTTGTGAAGCTGGTTCAGCGTCGCAAGCAGAACCGCGCGCACGAGGCCGGTAGTCATGGACGCGTGCCAGGGTGAGGTGATCGCGGACCCGCCGACCGCATCACGTTCCTGCGCCCAGGCATCCCAGCCCCGCTGGCCCATAACTCCCTGCGCCAGCTTGCCGTAGGGAGAGTTCGCCATCAGCTTCAGGACGTTCTGCTCGAACGACTTCGCACCAAACTCCGCCTTGGCCCGCGCACGGTCATCGAGGAGCTGCTTGTACGCACCCCGGAGAAGCCGAGAAGGCTCACCATGCTCATCGGTGAGGACCCGTCCGAAGTGGCCGATCTGACAGGTCACAGTCGCGCCAAGCGTGAGGGCGAGCCAGACCTCGGGACCGGTTGCCCAGACCCCACGAACACCACCGCTTGTGAGCGGATAGACCATCGACCCCTCGACCGGAACCGGTAACGAAGGGAACGCGACCGTGCTCGGGAACTCGAAGCTTACGAACCCGAGGAACGGCGTGAGCGGGCTCTTGAAGTCGGACAGCGTGAGGTCGGCGTTGTTCACCGTCTTCAGAATCACGCCATCGGGATGCTGGTAGTCGACATCCCGAATCGTCGAACTGGACGTGGGGTAGCAGGACTGAAGATCGAAGTCACTGGTCACGCGCGCGAACAGCCCAAGCTCGGCAGACATGTTGTACCCGCCTCGAAAGCTCATCGCCGCAGCATGGATCCACGTCGCCGCAGCACCGTCGATCGGCTCCAGCGCCCGGACGCGGTAGAAGTCGAGCTGCTGCTCGTCTACACCGGCAGCACCCTCGCGGGTCTTAGTCACCTTGTGGAGTCCGCCGAAGACGGTATTGAAGTCGCGGCCCTCGCCCAGCTCGTCCTGGATAAGGCCCTTCACCGCCTTCGCCGCAGCAGTGGGCAAGGTCAACGGGACAGCACGGTGATCGCCGTATAGCTGGCTCACGTATTCCAGAGCGATCACGGCATCATTCGCCGCGTAGTCGAGGAACTCCGCAGGATGCACGTCGAAGTACTCGTCCATCCGGGTGATCCAGTCACCAGGAACATCCAGCTTCGGCGCCCCGATCGCCGCACCGAGTGCCTTGAGCGGCTCAGCACCGCTCTGCGCCATCGTGTCGCGGATCGAGACTTCCACCGGCAGCTTCCACCGCCAGTTCTCGCCGGAAAGCACCATGCGGGCGGGCTTGTTCGACACCATGCCCGCGCTGGCCGAGATCACCGTGCGGAGGATGTCCGGCGCGCGACCGTCCAGCCACCGGGCACGTCGACCGTCCCAACCCGCACGATCAGACAGCGTCTTCGACCGACTGGGGTACGCCTGGTTCCAGACGTTGATCGCCTTCCGGCGGTCGACGAAAGTAGTCAGGTCGGCGTGCTGGTAGTGCGCGACCAAGGTGATCGGCAACGCCCTGGGCGTCCCCTCGGGACTGTGCTTGAACCACACCGAGGGGTGGGACTTGCCGTCGTCACCGATGGCAGACTGCGCCGAGACGCCCTTGTCAGTCCACCCCGCTGCGAGCCTGTGCTCATGAAGACCCAGGCTCATGATCGCGATCTCAAGGCCCTTCTCGAAGGACAGCCGCGCCGTACGAGAGCCGCGCGGCCCCCTGTAGCTCCGGGGGATGACCACGCAGAGCCGGAGCTGGGAATCATCGAGAGGGTCAATCGCGGCGAACTGGTAGGACACAATCTTCCGCACCATGTGCTCGTCCTCGCCGACCCATACACGGTCGGCATCCATCAGATCGACAGTCACGAACTCGGTGTCGAAGCCGATGACGATGGAATCCTGATCCGTGGACATCGCGGCCACCGAGGAGTACTGCCCGAAGCCGGCAGCGCCGCGCGCTCCGCGTGCTATTGAATGAGTCAGGACCTCGAACTCGGCCGGGTGCTTCCGCGACGTCGCCGAGTCCGCCACCACTGTCCGAGACCAGCCCGCCGCATCGACCGGGGCGCGAGCATCGGCGGCGGCGGCGTCATGGGGCTGCTCCCCATACGGCGGTGCCGCCATTGCCGTTCTACCAGGGGTTTCAGTGGTGCCGTGCGTGAAGAAGAGGTCTTTCGTGCACGCGAGCCCGGCGCTCATGCCGCACCGCCGAAGATCGCGCTAAGGCGACGGACCTGGGCGTCGCTCAGCGGGGGAGCGGAGCTGGCGAGACGTTCTGCGGCGGCCTCGACCTCCTCGAAGGTGGGCTGTCGCTTTGGGACCGCGAGGGCATTAAGGTCAGACCGCAGAACCTTGATGCGGCCTCCAACCTTGACCGCAGGAAGCTTGCCCTGGGCGATGTATCGCCGAAGGGTCTGATACGCGCCGAAGCCAAGTTCGACGGCATCGGTGAGGTTGAGGTAGTGGGTGAGGTCGGACGAGGGAGGCGGGGAGTACCCCATGACAACTCCAGACAGCTTGAACTGTCCGGAGACGGGGGAATAGTTGTCCGGCTACTTTCCCGGTCGCCGTGCGCGATGCTCCACTGGGCCCTGAGGGACCTCCGTGCCTTACGGGAGAAGTCACTCCCTGCCGGGTCGTCTGTATCTCAATCTCGACGTGGTTCCCGGCGCTACCCGGTGCTGACTATGCGCTGCTCACCACAGCCCACGTGGGGTGATCCCTCCTCGAACACCTTGCGGTCGCGGTGATCAAGAACTTGACGCGATCCTACCTGGCCTGTCAAGCGCGCGCAAGTTTGAGCGCTCGTGACGATAGTTCTGTCCATAACGTGGTGGAGTTCCGCTTCAACGTCTGAGCCGGGCGGGTCCTCCGCGCCGGCGCGGGTCATTCCGGCCCGGGGCGCCGGCGGTTCTGCTTGGTCTCGGAGCGGCGGCGTTTTCCTTCGAGACGGCGACGGCGCGAGCCGTGGGTGGGCCGGGTCGCTCGCCGGACCACCGGCGGCACCACGGCGCCGCGCAGGAGTGCGGCGAGACGCTGTCTCGCCGCGGTGCGGTTCTGTCGCTGGGAGCGGTGCTCGGCGGCGCTGACGGTGAGCACGGTGCCCGAGAGCCTGCCGGCGAGCTGATCGAGGGCACGTGCGCGCTGCGCGTCGCTCAGCGCCGTCGTCGTGGCCAGGTCGAGAGAGAGCTGCACCCGGGAGTCCGTGGTGTTGACGCCCTGGCCGCCCGGGCCGGAGGCGTGGGAGAACTGCTCGACCAGCTCACCCGCCGGCACCCTGAGGCCGCGGGGCGCGCCGGGGCCCGGGGGCACGTGCAGATCGTCCACACGACGATTGTCCCGCACCGGCGACGCGACACATTCCGTTCGGTCTCGGTGGGGGATCTTCGGCTGCTCGGGCGAGGTCTGCGGCCGGGCGCGCCAATCAGCCGCAATGGCGGTTCGGCGCGCGGCCCGGCACGTCCTGCCTACTGCCCGAGGGGCTCACCGGTGATGCTGTCGACGGTGCCGTTCTCGATGCCCTCGCACTGCGACACCCCGGCCGGTGTGACGGGTTCGTAGTGGATGCAGAAGGCGTCGTAGTAGGGCATCCCGTCCTGCCAGGCCGCGTAGGCCTCGTCGTAGGTGAAGTCCTGGTCCGGCAGCGCCCCGGGCATGGGCGGCGGGGTGGCCCCGGGGGTCGTCGACGGGGTCGGCGATGGGTCCGGCTGCGTCGCCTCCGCGCTGCCGGTGGCCCCGGACGTCGGGGAGGACGAGGCGCTGGGAGACGCGCCGGGCTCGTCGATCCCGCCGCTGTCGGGGGTGGTGCACCCGGTGACCAGGGCCAGGGACAGGGCGACCAGTCCCAGTCGCCCGAAGGCCGGCTTCTGGTGGACGTTCTGCGGGGGGTTCGGTGACATGGCCGTCTCTCCGGTGGGGGCGGGGGATCCGTTCATCACTTTAGGGAATGCGGGGCGGTCAGCCCGCGTGCGACTCGCACGCAGTGCGGCAGATCATTCCTCCGGGCGCGGAAAAGACCTCGGGCCGCGACGTCGAGGCGTTCTCGACGTCGCGGCCCGAGGTCTTCGTCGTGCCGGCGGACCGAACCGGGCCCTTACCGCGGGGTCTCGGCGGCGTCCTCCGGCGGTGCCGCCGCCTCGAGGTAGTCCTCGACGTCCACGAGCACCGCGGGGCCGGCCTGCGCCGCCTGCAGCGCAACGGCGAGACTCGCCACGTCGTCGTCGTCCAAGGGCTGGTCGGGCAGGTCCACGGCGTAGCGCGCCTCGCCGTCGACCAGCACGGGCGTGATCTGGGCGGTGCCGCTGGTGAGGTCGACGACGGTCGCGGGGGCGACCACCTCGACGTCCTCGGGGGCCGGGCGGTCGTCGGGGAGTGCGGGGGAGCTCATGGGAACCGTCCTGTCGTTCGGGGTGCTGTCAGGCTACTGCCTGTTGCCGCCCGCACAATGGGCCGACCCGTTACTGACGTCATGAGACACCAGCCGGCGACCGACGGCGACCGCCGAGGCGGCGGCGGGGGTCAGCGCAGGGCGCGCTTGATGTCGGCGCGCTCCTTCTCGAGCTTGCGCACCCGGTGGCCCAGCTTGAAGAGCCGGACGGAGCCGACGAGACCCATGATGAGGGCGCCGGCGACCGCCGCGAGCAGCATGGCGACGCCGAGGGGGAGGCTGAACTGCCAGCCCAGGTAGTTGAAGTCCGCCGGGACGTTGTTCTGCAGGATGAAGACCAGCAGCAGGATCAGGATCAGCAGGCCGAGGATCAGGGCCGTCCACGCGGCGCCCGAGACGCCCTGCTTCTGGTGACCGTCCAGGGCGGGGTCCGTGGCCGTCTGCGGCCGGACGGCCGGCTCCCGGCCGGGCGCCGGCCGGTCCGCGGCGGACGCGTCCGCGGCGGGGGGCCGCGGCTCGTCCCCGGGGGCGGGATCGGGCCGGAGCGGGTCGGAGGATGCTGGGGTGGGGGCCATGACGGTTCTCTCCCTGGTCGCGGACGGGTCGCGGTGACCCTGTGCTTCTCACGGTAGTCCCGGTCGGTGCGCCGTTGAAGTCCCGCCGGTGCTCAGCGGGTCGTGCGTGTCCGCCGGAGGAAGCGGCGCACCTCGGCGGTGACCAGCGCGCGCGTGTCCTCCTGGCTCACGGGCCCGGACCGGCGGACCGCCAGGGCGTGGTCGGCGCCCTCCACCGGGACGACGTCGACGGCCGGCGCGCCGTCCGCGGCGGCCGCGACCTCGTCCGCGGAGCCGAAGGCGTCCCGCGTGCCCTGCAGCACGAGCACGGGGACCGTGGGCCGCAGCAGCTCCTCGGCGCGCGAGCGCTCCGGGCGTCCCGGCGGGTGCAGGGGGAAGGCCAGGCAGACGACGGCGGACGCGCCCACGTCGGCGGCCGTCCGGCACGCCACCCTGGCCCCGGCGCTGCGGCCCCCGATGACCAGGGGCAGTCCGTCCGCCATGCCGGTCACGGCCGGCGCGGCGGCCAGCCACCCGGTGTCGAGGGCGGCCGGACGGGGAGCGACCCTCCGGCCGGCGAGCACCCACGGCTGCTCGTGGCGCACGACCGTGACGCCGTGGAGGGGGAGCTCGTCGGCGAGGGCGGTGAGGTCCGGGGCGCCGGCGCCCCCGCCCGCGCCGTGCCCGAGCCACAGCAGCGCGGTGGGGTGCTCGGCGGGGGAGACGAGCAGGCGTCCCGGCCCGCTCTCGGTGGGCACGGTGAGCTCGGTCGGTCGGGGCATGGCCACCACGGTAGCCCGGCGGGCGCCCGCGGCCGGCCCGTGGTGCCCGGCGGCGGGGGCGCGGCCTAGCATGTGGTCATGGCCTCCCCGAACGCGACCGGCGGCGCCCGGCCGAGCCGGGCGGACCTCGAGGCCGCCCGGGGCGCGACCCTGCCCGACCTGCTCGGCCCGGAGGTGCGGCTGCTGATCTGCGGCATCAACCCGAGCCTGTGGGCCGCGGCCACGCAGGCGCACTTCGCCCGGCCCGGCAACCGGTTCTGGCCGGCCCTGCACGACGCCGGGCTCACCGGCCGGCTCGTGGACTGCGCGGCCGGGATGAGCGCGGAGGACCGGGAGCACGTCCTGGGCCGGGGTCTCGGCATCACGAACCTGGTGCCCCGGGCCACCGCGCGGGCCGACGAGCTGGACCCCGCCGAGTTCGTGGCCGGCCGGGAGCGGCTGGCCGAGCTCGTCGCCGGGCTGCGCCCCGCCGTCGTCGCGGTCGCCGGGGTCACCGCCTACCGGCACGCCTTCGCGGACCCGGGGGCCCGGCTCGGGCGCCAGGACCGGGAACTGGCCGGGACGCAGCTGTGGGCGCTGCCGAGCCCGAGCGGGCTCAACGCCCACGCGTCCCGGGCGAGCCTCGCCGCCGCGTTCGCCGAGGCCGGGCGGGCGGCGGGCCTCCCGGTCGCCCCGACACCGCCGTGACCCGGTCACGGGCGCCGCGTCCGCGTCCGCGTCAGACGAACAGCAGCAGGCTCACGGCCATGACCGCCATCCCGGCGACCAGCCCGTAGACGGACAGGTGGTGCTCGCCGTACTCCTGGGCCGTGGGCAGCAGCTTGTCCAGGGAGATGAAGACCATGATCCCGGCCACGCCCGCGAACACGACGCCGAAGAGGACGTCGTCGAGGAAGGGGAGCAGGACGAGATAGCCGAGCACCCCGCCGACAGGCTCCGCCAGGCCCGAGAGGAACGCCCAGCGGAACGCCCTCCGGCGGCTGCCCGTGGCGTGGTGGATGGGCACCGCCACGGAGATCCCCTCCGGGATGTTGTGCAGCGCGATGGCCACGACCACCGGGATCGCCACGGACGGCTCCTGCATCGCGGCCACGAAGGTCGCGAAGCCCTCGGGGAAGTTGTGGATCGCGATGGCCACCGCGGTCATCGTCCCCATCCGCAGGAGCCGGCGCTGCCGCCCGGCGTCGTCGTGCGGGTACTCGTGGGGGTTGACGCGCGTGGGCACCAGCCGGTCGATCACCGCGATCAGCAGGATCCCCCCGAAGAACCCGCCGGCGGTGGCCCACGCCCCCGAGCGCTCCCCGAGCTCCGCGACCAGGGCCACCCGGGCCTTGACGAAGATCTCGATCATGGACACGTAGATCATCACGCCGGCCGAGAAGCCGAGGCTCACCGCGAGGAACTTGGCATCGGTGCGCCGGGTGACCAGGGCCAGGAAGGCGCCCACACCCGTGGCCAGCCCCGCGAACAGCGTCAGGCCGAAGGCGAACAGCAGCTCGTTCACGGGCGGGTGGACTCCGTTCCGGCCGGGGGATGGGCGCTCGCAGTCTAACGAACACGGGCGGGGCGGACGGCCGCCCGGTGGGCGAAGATGGTCCGGTGACCTGCGCGGAGGACGGACCCATGACCGACGACGGCGCGGCCCGGCTCCGGGCCGGGCTCGCGGAGCGCTACCTGGCCGTGTGGCAGCTGGCCCCCGACGGGCGGTCCCGCGACGACGACGGCGCCCTGGCGCTGCCGGTGCGCACCCGGGCGGGGGAACCGGCGCTGCTGCGGATCGGCCCGCCGGGTGCCCGGGCCGAGCACGAGCACCTGGCGCTGCGGCTGTGGGGCGGGCGCGGCGCCGTGCGGCTGCTCCGAGCGGAGCCCGCGGACCGGGCGCTGCTGCTCGAGCGCACCGGCGAGCAAGACCTGCGGGACCTGCCGGACCTGGAGGCCTGCCGGGTGCTGGGCGAGCTGACCCGCACCCTGGCCCGCCCGCCCCGGCCCCCGTTCCCGCCGCTGTCCGCCGCGGCCCGGGGCTGGCGGGAGGACCTGGCCGGGGCCGCCGAGCTGGACGCCCGGTTCCCGCGGCGCTTCCGGCGGCAGGCGGTCGCGAACCTGGACCGGCTGCTGCGCGACGAGCTGGACACCGCCCTCGTGCATCAGGACCTGCACCCGGGGGCCGTGCGCGCCGCGCGGCGCGCCCCGTGGCTGGCCACCGGGGCGGACCCGGTGCTCGGCACCGTGGAGTTCGCCCTGGTGGCGGCCCTGTGGCCCCGCACCGAGGCCGCCGGCCACGGCGGGGCCCTGGCCGCGGCGCTCGAGGACCGGATCGAGGCGCTGTCCCTCGCGGCCGGCGCCGACGCCGAGCGCCTGCGCGCGTGGGCGCTCGTGCGGTTCGCCCTCGCCGCCCGGGAGGAGGCGGACCGGCCCACCGGCGCCCCGCACCGCGCGATCAGCAGGCTGGTGCAGCTGTGCAAGGCCGTGCAGAAAGGCGGCTGATCCCCCGGCCGCGCTCCCGGCTGTGATCCAGGTCACGGGATAGACTCCAGCACGTTTCCCGAGCACCCCCTGCTCGATCCCATCAACCCCACTGGAGACACCGTGAAACGTCGTCCATCCACCGTCCTGGCCGGTCTGCTGTCCGCCACCGCGGTCGGCGCCGCCCCGGTCGCCGTCGGCCTCGCCGCCGCCGCACCGGCCGCCGCCGCGCCCCCCGCCGTGACCCTCGTCGGCAGCCTGCAGGACGAGCTCGGCTGCTCCGCCGACTGGCAGCCGTCCTGCGCCGAGACCGTCCTCGCCCCCGTCGGCGGGGGCACCTACGAGGGGACCTTCGAGGTCCCCGCCGGCACCTGGGAATACAAGGTCGCCCTCGACGGCGGGTGGGACGAGTCCCACCCCGCCGAGAACCTGCCGCTCGTGCTCGAGGGCCCCGCCACCGTGGTGTTCAGCTTCGACGACACCACCGACGCGGTCTCCGTGCGCCCGGCCGCGGTGGGCGGCGAGGAGGTCACCGAGCAGGACCGGGCGCTGGCCGGCGACAGCCTGCGCGCCCCGGTCACCTCCGAGCAGTTCTACTTCGTGATGGCCGACCGCTTCGCCAACGGCGACCCTTCCAACGACACCGGCGGGCTCGAGGGGGACCGGCTCGAGCACGGCTTCGACCCCACGGACAAGGCGTTCTACCACGGCGGCGACCTGCAGGGCATCCAGGAGAAGCTGGACTACATCGAGGGCCTGGGCACCACCGCCATCTGGCTGACCCCCTCCTTCAAGAACCGCCCGGTGCAGGGGGAGGAGGGCGCGGAGAGCGCCGGCTACCACGGCTACTGGATCACCGACTTCACCCAGATCGACCCGCACCTGGGCAGCAACGAGGACATGCAGCAGCTCGTCGACGCCGCCCACGCCCGCGGGATGAAGGTCTACTTCGACATCATCACCAACCACACCGCGGACGTCATCGACTACGCCGAGGGCACCACCGACTACGTCACCAAGGCCGAGGAGCCCTACCGCGACGCCGCCGGGGAGCCCTTCGACGACGCCCGCTACGCGGGCTCCCCGGAGTTCCCCGCGACCGACCCCGCGACGTCGTTCCCCTACAACCCGACCTTCCGCTCGCCGGAGGACGCCGGCGTCAAGGTCCCCGAGTGGCTCAACGACCCGAACCTGTACCACAACCGCGGGGACTCCACCTGGTCCGGGGAGTCCGTCACCTACGGCGACTTCGTCGGCCTGGACGACCTGTTCACCGAGCGCCGCGAGGTGGTCGACGGGATGGTGGACATCTACTCCGCCTGGGCGGAGATGGGCATCGACGGCTTCCGCATCGACACCGTCAAGCACGTCAACCTCGAGTTCTGGCAGGAGTTCAGCCCCCGGGTGCTCGAGGCGGCCCGGGCGCGCAACGAGGACTTCTTCATGTTCGGCGAGGTCTACGACGCCGACCCGGCGTACCTGTCCTCCTTCACCACGGACGGCCGGCTGCAGGCCGTGATCGACTTCGGCTTCCAGGCCCGGTCCCTCGAGTTCGCCAAGGGCGGCGCGACCACGTCCCTGCGGGACTTCTACGCCGCCGACGACCACTACACCGACACCGACTCGAACGCCTACCAGCTGCCCACGTTCACGGGCAACCACGACATGGGCCGCGCCTCCTGGCTGCTGTTCGACGCCGGTTTCCGGGACGAGGAGCTGCGGCGGCGCGTGGAGCTGTCCAACGAGCTGATGTTCCTGACCCGCGGCCAGCCGGTGGTCTACTACGGCGACGAGCAGGGCTTCGTCGGCTCCGGCGGGGACCAGCTGGCCCGCCAGGACATGTTCGCCACCCAGGTCCCGCAGTACCTGCAGGAGCCCATGATCGCGGCCGAGCCCGGTGCGGCCGACCGCTACGGCACCGACCACCCGCTCTACGAGCAGATCGCCGAGCTCTCCGCGCTGCGGGCGGCCCACCCGGCGCTCGCCGACGGCGCGCAGCTGCACCGGTACTCCTCCGACCAGGACGGGGTCTACGCGTTCAGCCGGATCGACGCGGACGAGCGGCGCGAGTACGTGGTGGTCACCAACAACTCCGAGCAGACCCGGACCGTCACCGTTCCGACGTCATCGGACAACACCCAGTTCACCGCCCTCTACGGGACGGACGGCAAGGATAAGCGCAAGTCCGGCAAGGACGCCCGGCTCGACGTCGAGGTCGCCCCGCTGTCGACCGTCGTGTACCGGGCCGGGCGGGCCCTCGACCCCGAGCAGGAGGCCCCGCAGGTGCGCCTGCAGGCCCCCGACCTCGGGGCCGACGGCCGGACCGAGCTGCGGGCGGACGTCCCCGGCCGCGGCTTCGCCCAGGTCAGCTTCGCCGTGCGTCCGGCCGGGACGCAGGAGTGGACGGCGCTGGGCACGGACGACAACGCCCCGTACCGGGTCTTTCCCGACACCGCCGACGTGGCCGACGGGACCCTGCTCGAGTACCGGGCCGTGCTGAAGGACTCCTCCGGCAACCTCTCCGCCTCCTCGGCCTGGGCCGTGGCCGGTGCGGGGGGCGCCCCCGCGGACGGCGGGGGCACGGGCCCGGTAGTGGGCGAGGTGCAGCAGCCGGACGCGGTCTCCGTGCCCGGCACGCACAACACCGAGATGGGCTGCGACGCCGACTGGGCGCCCGCCTGCGAGCAGGCGCAGCTGCGCCTCGACCCCCAGGACGGGATCTGGAAGGGCACCTTCGACCTCCCGGCCGGGGGACACTCCTACAAGGTCGCCGTCGACCGCGCCTGGGACGAGAACTACGGCGCCGGCGGCGCGCTCGCCGGGGCCAACATCGGCTACGACGCCCCGGGCGGACCGGTGACGTTCTACTACGACCCGGCCACGCACTGGGCGACCACCGACGCCGACGGGCCCCTGCTCACGGCCTCCGGCACGTTCCAGGACGAGCTCGGCTGCGCCGCCGACCGCACCCCGGACTGCCTGCGCCCCTGGCTGCAGGACCCGGACGGGGACGGCACCCACGCGTGGTCCACGACCCTGATCCCGGCGGGGGAGTACACCTTCCGCGTGGTGGAGGACCTCGGCGCCGGCGCGGCGTACGGGCAGGACGGGGCGGTGGACGGCGCCGAGGTGAGCCTGACGGTCCCCGAGGACGGGATGGTGGCCACCATCGAGTACGACGCCGCCACCCACGAGATCCGCACCCGGACGGGCGCGGCCGAGCAGCCCGCCGCCGGCCCCGACCTGGGCACGGCCCGGGCCGCGTGGGTCGGGGCGGACCTGCTGGCGGTCCCGGCGGGCACGGTCCCGGCCGGCACGGACCCGGCCCTGCTGGACTGGTCCCTCACCTGGGGCCCGGACGGCGCCCTGGCCCTCGACGCCGAGACCGTCACCGGCGGGCGCAGCGTGCCGGTGACCGTCGCGGAGCTGCCGGCCGGCGTCGTCGCCGAGCACCCCGAGCTGGCGGGTGGGACCGCCCTGCGGGTGGACCGGCGCACCGCCCGGCAGGCCGGGGAGATCCTGGCCGGCCAGGCCGTGGTCTCCGCCACCGACGGCACGGGCCGGATCGTGGCCGCCACCGGCGTCACCGACGCCCGGTAGCACCGCACCGGCCCGGGCACCGGGCAGACGGAGAGGCCCCCGGAACCGCGGTTCCGGGGGCCTCTCCGTGCGCCGGGGCCGGCGGGCGCTCAGCCCTTCACGCCACCGGCCAGCAGCCCGCGGACGAAGTAGCGCTGCAGGGCCAGGAACACGATCATCGGCACGACCATGGACACGAAGGCCCCGGCGGAGAGCAGGTGCCACTCCGAGCCGCGCGTGCCGGCCAGCTCCCCGAGCCGCACCGTCAGGGGCGCCACGTTGAGGTTGGAGCCGAAGGTCAGGCCCACGAGCAGGTCGTTCCACACCCACAGGAACTGGAAGATCGCGAAGGACGCGATCGCCGGGACCAGCAGGGGCAGCAGCACCCGGAAGAAGATGGTCACGTGCCCGGCGCCGTCCATCCGCGCGGCCTCGATGAGGGTCCGGGGGATGTCCATCATGAAGTTGTGCAGCAGGAAGATCGCCAGCGGCAGGGCGAAGATCGTGTGCGAGAGCCACACCGCCCAGAAGGACCCGGACAGGCCCCACTGGTTGTACTGGGTCAGCAGCGGGATCAGGGTGATCTGGATCGGCACGATCTGCAGGGCGAACACGGCCACGAACAGCCAGGAGCGGCCGCGGAAGTCGATCCACGCGAACGCGTAGGCGGCCAGCAGCGCCAGCGTGATCGGGATGACCACCGCGGGCACCGTGATCACCACGGAGTTGACGAAGAACGCCGCGAAGCTCGAGGTCGCGGACCCGGTGATGACCTCCTCGTAGTTGGCCAGGGTCACGGACGGGTCCGCGAAGAACGTCCACCAGCCAGAGCGGCGGATGTCCAGCTCCGGGCGGAAGGAGGTGATCAGCAGGCCCAGCGTGGGGGTCGTCCACAGCACCGCGATGAGGACCGCGGCGAGGGAGGCCCACGGCGAGCTGAGCTTCGTCCTCGCCCGTGCGGCCCGCTCCCCGAGGCCGCGGCGCCGCCCCGGGGCCACGGTGGTCCCGGCGGGACCGCTGCGCTCCGGGCGGCCGTCCTCGACGAGGTCCTCGGGCGAGGCGGGCGGGATGTTGGCGGCGGTGGTCATCGCTGCTCCTCGGAAAGCTTCATCTGCCGGATGTTGTAGAGCACGATCGGGACGACCAGCACGAACAGCGCCACGGCCAGCGCCGCGCCGATGCCCGGCTGCCCGAGCGGGAAGCTCTGCGTGTAGAACTCGTTGGCCACGATCGAGGTGCCGAAGTTGCCGCCGGTCATGGTGCGGACGATGTCGAAGACCTTCAGGGTGCCCATCGCGATCGTGGTGATCACCACGACGATCGCCGGGCGGATCGAGGGCACGGTGACGGAGGCGAACATGCGCCAGGCCCCGGCGCCGTCGAGCCGCGCGGCCTCCATGATGTCGTCCGGGATGGCCTTGATGGCCGCCGAGAGCACGGTCATCGCGAAGCCGGTCTGGATCCAGATCATCACGGCGATCAGGAAGAAGGTGTTCCAGGGCGGGTCCAGCAGGAACTGCTGGGGCGGCACGCCCAGCCACACCAGCAGCTGGTTGAGCAGGCCCGTCTGCCGGACGCCGGGCTGGTCCGGCTTGAACTCGTAGACGAACTTCCAGATGATCGACGCGCCCACCAGCGAGATCGCCATGGGCAGGAAGATCAGCGTCTTGGCGAGCTTCTCGAAGCGGGTCCGGTCCACGAGCACCGCGTACACCAGCCCCACGGCCGTGGCCACGGTGGGCACGAGCAGCACCCACAGGGCGGTGTTGAGCAGGACGACCTGGAACCCGTCCTCGGTCAGGATGGTGCGGTAGTTGTCCAGCCCCACCCAGGTCTGCCGGTCCCGGGCCTGGAAGGAGCCGAGCACGGTGCGGGCGGCCGGGTACAGCAGCCCGAAGACCAGCAGGGCCACGGCGGGGCCGAGGAAGCCCACCAGGGGCACCCAGCGGGGCAGGGAGGGCCGGTCGACGAGCCACAGCACGGCGGCCGTGACCCCCACGAACAGCAGGATCGCCACGCACATGACGATCAGTTTCTCCGCCGTCGTGTCGGCGTTCAGCAAAAGGTCCACGAAGAGCTCCTCAGGGCTCGGTTCCGGCGGCCGTCGTCGGCGCCGCGGGTCCGTCCGGCGGCACGGGGCGGGCGGGCCGGGTCGCGGGGACCCGGCCCGCCCGCCGGTGCGTCACGGACGGCCTGCGGTCACTCGGACGGCCAGCTCTTCTCGATGTCGGCCAGGACGGTCTCGCTGTCCTCGCCGAGGGAGATCCAGTCGGTCATGCCGTTCCAGAAGGACCCGGCGCCGACCGCCGCAGGCATGAGGTCCGAGCCGTCGAAGCGGAACACCGCGTTCTCGTCGGTCAGCTGCTCGTAGGCCAGCTTGTCGATCGGGGACTTCAGGTTCTCCGGGTCCAGGCCGGAGTTGGCGGAGATCCAGCCGAACTCGGTGGCCTGGGCCTTGGCGTTGGACCACTCCGGGCTGGTCAGGTAGGCCTGGAAGGCCTGGACCTCGGGCCGGTCGGCGAAGGCGACGGTGAACTCGCCGCCGCCCAGGATCGGCTTCTCGTCCTCGGACTTGCCGGGCAGGTAGAACGCGAAGACGTCGCCGTCCTCGGCCACGTTGGTGCCCTCGGGCCAGTTGGCCTGGTAGAAGGACGCCTGGCGGTGCATCCAGCAGGACCCGTCGAGGATCGGCAGGCCGGCGTCGCCGAAGGCCGTGGTGGCGATGGAGCGCACGTCGCCCAGGCCGCCGTTGACCATCTTGTCGTCCTTGAGGATCGCCCCGGCCGCGTCCAGGGCTTCGACGACCTGCGGGTCGTCGAAGGGGATCTCGTGGTTGACCCACTGGTCGTAGGCCTCGGGCCCGGCGGTGCGCAGCATGGTGTCCTCGAGCCAGTCGGTGGCCGGCCAGCCGGTGGCGTCGCCGGACTCGATGCCCGCGCACCACGGCTTGGCCCCGGTCCCGGCGATCGTGTCCGAGAGCTCCATGAGCTCGTCCCAGGTCTGGGGCACCTCGTAGCCGGCCTCCTCGAACATGGAGGGCGAGTACCAGACGAAGGACTTGGCGTTCGCCCCGAGGGGGGTGCCGTAGAAGGTGCCGTCGACCGTGCCGTACTCCTTCCAGGAGGGGTTGTAGTACTCGTCGACGTTGGCCGCGGCGTCCTCGCCGACCGGCTGGATGACGTCCGGGTGGTCCTCGGCGATGGTCCGGATCAGGCCCGGCTGCGGGACGAACGCGACGTCGGGCGCGCTGCCGGACTGCAGGCGCACGAGCAGCTGCGCCTCGAACTCGCGGGAGCCCTCGTAGACGATGTCCGCGCCGGTGCACTCCTCGAATGGCGCGTAGGAGTCGATGTGGGACTGGTCCTCGGGCGCCACGATCGAGGTGTAGACGCTCACGCTCTTGCCGCTGAGGTCGCCGTACTGCTCGAACGCGGAGCAGTCGACGTCGCCGCCGGCTGCGGTCGCGCCCTCGGAGCCGCTGTCGCCGCCGCAGGCGGTGAGCGTCACGGCCGCGGCCGTGGCGGCGAGCGCCAGGGTGATGCGTCGGGTGCAGGGGGATGTGGACATGGGCTGTCTCCGATTTCCCGGTCGGCCGGCGTGCGGGCCGGCCATGCGATGGTTTCGATTTCCGCACTCGGAGCCTGGGAAACCACGGGGGTTACCGCCGAGGAACATTTGTGCGAACGCGATGAAGGTACCACAACAGTGACCTGGCACACATTGGGTTCGGGACTCGAAGACAAGGTGTTGCAAATGGAAATATGCGATCCCCGTGAGGCCGCCCCGGCCGCGCTCGCCGCCGGGGCTCCGTGCGCGCGGACCGGACGCGGCCCGGCGGTGCGATGCGCCGGGTCCGGGGCCGGCCCGTCACACGGTGCGGAGCCCCGGGGCCGGACGGACAATGAGGGCGTGAGCGCCGAGACCGTGCCGCCGGATCCCTCCCTGCGCGAGCCCGGGGAGCTGCTCGCCGAGCTCGGCGTGCAGGCCGACCGCGGGCTGAGCTCGCCCGAGGCCCGCCGGCGCCTGGAGCGGCACGGGCCCAACGAACTGCGCTCGGCCCCGCCCGTCCCGGGCTGGCGCAGGCTCCTGGCGCAGTTCCGCGACCCGCTCATCCGCCTGCTCCTGGTCGCGATCGTGGTCTCCACGGCGGCCTGGGCGGCCGAGGGCGCCGTGGGACTGCCGGTGGACGCGATCGTCATCCTGCTCGTCGTGGTCGCCAACGCGGTGCTGGGCCGGGTCCAGGAGGTGCGCGCCGAGGACGCCGTGGCGGCCCTGGCGGTGCTCACGGCCGCGAACTCGACCGTGCTGCGTGACGCCCGGCTCACCACCGTGCCCTCGGCCCAGCTGGTGCCCGGGGACGTCCTGGTCCTGTCCGAGGGGGATGCCGTGGGCGCGGACGCCCGGCTGCTCCGGGCCACGGCCCTGCGCGTGCAGGAGGCGTCGCTCACGGGGGAGTCCGAGGCCGAGCTGAAGGACCCGGCCGTCCTGCCGGGCCCGGTGCCGCTGGGCGACCGGCGGAACATGGTCTACCGGGGCACGGCGGTGGCCCAGGGGGTCGGCCGCGCCGTGGTCGTGGCCACGGGCATGGACACCCAGATGGGGGCGGTCGCCCGGATGCTGGACCGCACGCAGGCCGACCCGTCCCCGCTGCAGCGGGAGGTCGCGGCCGTGTCCCGGTCGCTGGGGCGGATCGTCGTGGCCGTCGCCGTCGTGGTGATGCTCGCGGTCGTCCTGGTCCACGGGGTGGAGGGGGTGCAGGAGCTGGTGACGGTCCTGCTGCTCGGGGTCTCCCTGGCCGTCGCGGCCGTCCCGGAGGGGCTGCCCGCCATCCTGTCCCTGGTCCTGGCGATCGGGGTGCGGGCGATGGCGCGCCGCAACGCCGTGGTCAAGGACCTGCACTCGGTCGAGACGCTCGGGGCGGCCTCGGTGATCTGCGCGGACAAGACCGGCACGCTGACCCGCAACGAGATGACCCTCCGGCGGATCGTCACCCCCTCCGGGACGGTGGAGCTCTCCGGCTCCGGCTACGCCCCGGAGGGCCGAGCCGCCGTCGTGGACGCCCGTGCTCCCGCCGGGCAGGTCCTGCAGGAGGCGCGCGGCGTGCTGGTGGCCGGGGCCCGGGCCAACAACGCGCAGCTGCGCCGCGAGGACGGGGTGTGGTCGGTGCAGGGGGACCCCACCGAGGCCGCCTTCCTCACCGCGGCGCACAAGCTGGCCGGAGCCGCGGACCGGGCCGGCGACTTCGCCCGCGCCCACGAGGTGCCCTTCACGTCCGAGCGGCGGCTGATGTCCGCCCTGGAGGTGGAGACCGCCACCGGCGAGCGGTACCTGTTCACCAAGGGCGCCCCCGACGTCCTGCTGGAGCGCTGCTCGGCGGTGCGCGTGGGGGAGGCCGCCGAACCCTTCGACCCGGCGCGGCGGCGGGCGGCCGCCGCGGCGGTGGAGGAGCTCTCCGGGCAGGCCTACCGCACCCTGGCCGTCGCCGGGCGGCGGGTGCCCGAGCACGAGACGGACGCGCCGGGCGAGGCCGCGGAGCGGGACCTGGTCTGGCTCGGCGTGGTGGGCGTCCTGGACCCGCCGCGCGAGGAGGCCGCGGCGGCCGTCGCCCAGGCCCGGTCCGCCGGTGTGCGCACGATCATGATCACGGGCGACCACCCCGTGACGGCCGCGCGGATCGCCGCGGACCTCGGCATCGTGCCGCCGGGCGCCCCCGCCCTCACCGGCCTGCAGCTGGACGGGCTCACCGACGAGCAGTTCCGGGACGCGGTGCGTGACGTGTCGGTGTTCGCCCGGGTGGCCCCCGGGCACAAGCTGCGCATCGTGGACGCCCTGCAGGCCCTGGGCCACGTGGTGGCGATGACCGGGGACGGGGTCAACGACGCCCCCGCCCTGAAGGCCGCGGACATCGGGGTGGCCATGGGCCGCACCGGCACGGAGGTCACCAAGGAGGCCGGGCGGATGATCCTGGGCGACGACGACTTCGCCACCATCGTGGCGGCCGTCCGCCAGGGGCGGGTCATCTTCGACAACATCCAGAAGTTCCTGCGCTACCTGCTGTCCTCCAACATGGGGGAGGTCGCCACCGTGCTCCTCGGCGTCCTGCTCGCCGGGGCGCTGGGCCTCACTGCGGCCGGGGACGGCGGGATCGCCCTGCCCCTGCTGGCCACCCAGATCCTGTGGATCAACCTCGTCACCGACTCCGGGCCCGCGCTCGCCATGGGGGTGGACCCCGAGATCGACGACGTCATGGCCCGCCCGCCGCGCCGGCCCGGGGACCGCATCCTCGACGCCGGCCTGTGGGTGCGGGTCGTGCTGGTCGGGCTCGTGATGGCCGGCTCGTCGCTGCTGAGCGTCGACGTGTTCCTGCCCGGCGGGCTCGTGCCGGGCACCGGCTCCCTCGAGGAGGCCCGCACGGCCGGGTTCACGACGCTGGTGCTCGCCCAGCTGTTCAACGCCCTGAACTCCCGCTCCGAGCGCTCCAGCGCCTTCCACCGGATGTTCGTCAACCCCTGGCTGTGGGGCGCGCTGGGCCTCGCCGCGGTGCTGCAGGTGCTCGTGGTGCACGTCCCCGTGCTGCAGACCGCGTTCGGCACCGCGGCCCTGGACGCCCGGCAGTGGGCGGTGGCCGTCGGCGCGGCCTCCCTCGTGCTGTGGGCCGAGGAGCTGCGCAAGCTGCTGGCGCGGATCCTGGCGGGGCGGACCGCGGCGGGCCGGGTCCCGGGGCGCCCGAGCCGTCAGTCGGCCCGGTGGCCGAGGGCCTCGACGGTCTCCGCCGCCAGGGCGATCCCGGCGCCGCTGTAGAGGTTGAAGACCGTCCGGACCCCGTGGCCGCGCAGCTCCTGCACCTCGTCGTCGTACTGCGCCACGGCGGCCACGACCCCGTCGAAGCCCGTGGCGCTCAGCTGCTGGAGGGCCACGAGGTTGGAGCCGTGGAAGGGCATAGCCAGCACGGCGACCTGCACGTGGCCGGTCGCGATCACCCGCTCCCAGAACTCCTGGTCGGTCGCGTCGGCCTCCTGGACGTCGATCCCCTGCGCCCGCAGCCGCTCCACGCGGTCCGTGGCGTTCTCGATGCCCACCACGGAGAAGCCGTGCTCCTCGGAGAGCTCCCGGTAGGCCGCCTGCCCCACCCGGCCCATGCCGAGCACGAGCACCGTGGCGTGGCTGATGTCGATGGGACGGTCCTCCGGGTGCAGCCGGTCGTCCGGGTGCTCCGGGAGCCGCCGGGCGAGGGCGCTGGTCAGGGAGGAGCCGCGCCGGTTGACCAGGGCCGAGATCACGAAGCTCAGGGCGACCGCCACGGAGAGCATCACCAGCCAGTCGTCGTCGAACATCCCGGCCGAGACGCCGATGGCCCCCACGATGAGGGCGAACTCCGAGTGGTTGCCCAGCGCGAGGCCCGTTCGCAGCGACGTGCGGCGGCGCAGCCCGAACAGCCACAGCAGCAGCACGAACAGCATCGCCTGGACCGGCAGGAGGCCCAGGAGCAGCACGCTCATGGCGAGCATCTCGAGGGTCGGCATCCCGTGGAAGCCGATCGAGACGAAGAACGCCACCAGCAGGAGGTCCTTGAGCGTGAACAGGGTGCGGGACAGCTCGCCCGCGTTGGCGTGCGAGGCCAGGAGCATGCCGACGAGCAGCGCCCCGAGATCCCCCTTCAGGCCCACGGCCGAGAAGGCGATGTAGCCGGGGACCAGAGCCATGGCGACGCCGAACAGGGCCTGCAGCTCCCCGTGGCCGATGCCGTCCCAGATCCGGCGGAACACCCACGCCGCCGGCAGCAGCAGCACCAGGGCCAGGGCCCACGGGCTCGGCGGGTGCTCGCTCGTGACGGTGATGAACGCTACGGCGGCGACGTCCTGGATGATGAGGATGCCGATCGCCACGCGCCCGTAGAGCGACGTCGTCTCGCTGCGCTCCTCGAGGACCTTGAACACCAGGACCGTGCTCGAGAAGGACAGGGCGAACCCGGCCAGCAGCAGCGCGCTGAGGTTCTCGCCCGGCAGCTGCAGCCCCACGAGCATCAGCAGGCCCAGGAGCCCCGCCCCGAGCGCCGTGCTCAGGACCAGGTGGATCCCGGCCGTCCCCCAGACCTCCCGGCGCAGCAGCGACCGGGCGTCGAGCTTGAGACCGATGCCGAACAGCATGAGGGTCACGCCGACGTCGGCCAGCTGGTCGAGGGCGGGGAGCCGCTCCACGCCCAGGCCGTTGAGCACGAAGCCGGCCGCGAGGAACCCGATCAGGGGCGGCAGCCGCGCGAGGACGGCCAGGGCACCGGCCCCGAAGGCGACGACGAGATAGATGGCAACCGTGGACACAGTCAGCTCCCTCGCCGGCCGGTGGTGGGACCCCTCCAGTCTAGGGCGGGGGCCCCCGGGGACCGGCGCGGTCCCGAGCGCCTACAGTGGTCGCAGCACCGCGCAGCGAGGGAAGGACCGGAGCATGCACGAGAGCCAGCGGCCCGGCGCCGCCGCGTCCGCCCCGACGCGCTCCCAGCGGCTGGACCGGCTGCCGTTCACCACCGAGCACCGGAAGCTCCTCGTCGGCTCCGGCGTCGGCTGGGCCCTGGACGCCATGGACGTGGGCCTGATCTCGTTCGTGATGGCCGCGCTCGCCCAGGAGTGGGGCCTGGGCTCCGGGGAGCTGTCCCTGCTCGCCTCGATCGGCTTCGTGGGGATGGCCGTGGGCGCCAGCCTCGGCGGGCTCCTGGCCGACCGGCTCGGCCGGCGCCAGGTCTTCGCCCTGACCCTGCTGGTCTACGGCACGGCCACCGGCGCGTCCGCGCTCGTCGGGTCCCTCGCCGCGCTCGTGATCCTGCGGTTCGTGGTGGGCCTCGGCCTCGGCGCCGAGCTGCCCGTCGCCTCCACCCTCGTCTCCGAGTACGCGCCCCGGCGGATCCGCGGCCGCGTGGTGGTGGTCCTCGAGTCCTTCTGGGCCGTCGGCTGGATCCTCGCCGCCCTCGTGGGCTACTTCGTGGTGCCGTCCTCCCCGGACGGCTGGCGATGGGCGCTCGTCGTCGGGCTCGTGCCGGCCCTCTACGCCGTGGTCGTGCGCCGGGCCCTGCCGGAGTCCGTGCGCTTCCTCGAGCACCGGGGCCGGACGGACGAGGCCGAGGCCGCGGTGCGCCGGTTCGAGCGGGCGCGGCCGCTGGGCCGCTCCCGGGCCGAGACCCCCGAGCAGGCCCGGGCGGCCGAGGCGGCCGGCCCGCGCCCGGGGGAGGACGCGAGCGGGATCTGGGCCCCGTCCCTGCGGCGGCGCACGGCGGCGCTGTGGACCGTCTGGTTCTGCATCAACTTCGCCTACTACGGGGCGTTCACCTGGCTGCCCACGCTGCTGCTCCAGCAGGGCCTCACGCTGACGACCTCCTTCGGCTACGTCCTGGTCATCACGCTCGCCCAGCTGCCCGGCTACGCCGCGGCCGCCTGGCTCATCGAGGTCTGGGGCCGCCGGATCACGCTGGCCGTGTTCCTCGGGGGCTCCGCGGTGAGCGCCCTGCTCTTCGGCATCGTCTCCATGGGTAGCATCGTGCTCCCGTGGCAGGTGATCGGCTCCGGCATGGCGCTGTCCTTCTTCAACCTGGGCGCGTGGGGGGCCCTGTACGCGATCGGCCCGGAGATGTACCCCACCGCGCTGCGCGGGACGGGGACCGGGGCGGCGGCGGCGTTCGGCCGCGTCGCCTCGATCCTGGCCCCGCTGGCCGTGCCGGCGCTGCTCGCGCTCGGCGGGGAGCGCTACGACGTGGTCACCGTCTTCGTGGTCTTCGGCGCCGCCTTCCTCGTGGCCGCCCTCTCCGCGTTCGCCCTGCCGGAGCAGCGGGGACGGGCCCTGCAGTGAGCTCCCCGGCCGTCCTGACGGACCGCGAGATCGGCCTCGCCCGGCTCGCGGCCCACGGGCTCGTGCGCCCGCAGGACGTGGCGCCCGAGGACGTGGTGCGCGCCCTCGGGGCCGTCCAGGCCCAGGACCTGCCCGGCGCCCTGGTGTCGGTCGCCCTGCGGCGGGCCGGCGGCTCCGGCGGCCTGCGGCAGGCCTTCGACGACGGCCGGATCGTGCGCACGTGGCCCATGCGCGGGACCCTGCACCTGGTGCCCGCCGAGGACCTGCGCGCGTGGCTGGCGGTCCTGGGGCCCCGCACCGTCGCCTCGACGGCCGCCCGGCGCCGGGCCCTGGGCATCGACGAGCGGCTCGACGCGGCCCGGGAGAGCGCCCTCGCCGCGCTGCGCCGCGGCCCGCAGCCCCGTGAGCGCCTGCACGCCGCGTGGGAGGAGGCCGGGCTGCTGGGCGAGCTGGGCCGGGCCTACCACCTGATGCTCGCCCTGCACCTGGACGCGACCCTGTGCCTGGGCCCGCTGACGGCGGACGGCCGGGACCAGCTCGTGGTGCCCGTCGCGGACTGGGTCCCCGCCGCGGGGGAGGAGGCGGCCGTGCCCGGGGCGGCCGCCGGCGGCACCCCGCCCGTCGTCGCCCGCTGGGTGCGCCGGTACCTGCGCGGCCACGGCCCGGCCTCCGTCGCGGACGCCGCCCGGTGGGCGGCCCTGCCGCGCTCCGCGGTGCGCGCCGCGCTGGCGGGGGCCGACGGTGTCGTGGCGGTGCACGACCGCGCCGGCCGCGAGCTGTGGTGCGCCCCCGAGGTGCTCGAGGGCCCCGCACCCGGCGGACGCCGCGCCGCCGGGGTCTTCCTGCTGCCGCCCTTCGACGAGTACGTCCTGGGCTACGGGGACCGCTCCCACGTGCTGGCCCCGGCCCACGCGGCCCGGATCGTCCCCGGCGGCAACGGGGTCTTCAAGCCCACCCTCGTGGCGGGCGGGCGGATCGTGGGGACCTGGGGGCGCGTGCGCCGCGCCGGTGGAGCCGAGCTCGTGCTCGACCCGTTCGAGGAGCTCTCGGCGGCCCGCCGCAAGGCCGCCGAGCGGGCCTTCGCGCGGTTGCCGGCGCTCTGAGCCGAGACGAAGCCGGTATGGGTCCGGGGGCCCGGGAGGTGGTCCGGCTCACCCGGCGCTCGATAGGGTGAGGCCATGATCAACCCCGCCCGCCTGCACTCGGACCTCTCCCGCCTCGGCCGCGAGACCGAGATGTTCCTGGCCACCACCGCGTCCCTGTCCGAGGACGAGCTGGCCGCCCCCTCGCTGTGCGAGGGATGGCGCCGCGCCGACGTCGTCGCCCACCTCGCCTCCAACGGGCGCGCCCTCGTCAAGCTCGTCGACTGGGCCGTGACCGGGCAGGAGCAGGCCCCCTACGCCTCGATGGAGGCCCGGAACCAGGACATCGCCGAGCTGGCCGCCCTGTCCCGCCAGGAGCTGGTCGAGAAGGCGCGTGAGTCGGCCGCCTACTTCGCCGAGCAGGCCCAGCGGCTGACCGGTGAGCTCGCGGTCGAGGAGGTGCACCTGCACGGCAAGGTGATCCCCGCTACCTCGATCGTGGCGCTGCGCATCGCCGAGGTCGTCGTCCACCACCACGACCTCGACACCGCCTGGACCATCGAGGAGGCCGACCCCGACTCGCTGCTCAACGCCCTCGAGGCCGCCGTGCGCACCATGCGCGCCAAGGGCGCCCCCGGCATGACGCTGGTGACGGAGGAGCGCGACGAGTGGGTGATCGGCGACGGCGCCCTGCGCGTCGAGTCCGACCGGGAGGGCCTGCTCGAGTGGCTGGCCCGCGGCGACGGCGAGAACGTCGAGGCCGACGGCCCGCTGCCGGTGCTGCCCTCCTGGTGACCGGACACCCCGTGCGCGGCGCGGAGCCGGCGCCGCGCCGGACGGGCGGACGGGGGAGTCGGCGGGGTCACAGCCGCCCGGGGTGCCGCCGGGGCGGCGCCGCGGGGTAGAATGGTCTACGGCCCGCTGAGCGGGCGCTCCCGCCCGGGTCCCTCCGGGTGCGCGGCGGCGCCCCGGCCGCACCCATCGGGAGGGCTGCACCTCCCCCCGCATCTCCACCCGAAGAGAGACCCACGCGTATGCCTGTCACCTCCACCACCGCCCAGCGCGCCGACCTCCGCAACGTGGCCATCGTGGCCCACGTCGACCACGGCAAGACCACCATCGTGGACGCGATGCTCCAGCAGACGCACGCGTTCTCCGCCCACGGTGAGGTCGAGGAGCGCGTGATGGACTCCGGTGACCTGGAGCGCGAGAAGGGGATCACGATCCTCGCCAAGAACACCACGGTGTTCTACGACGGTCCCTCCGCCGAGGGGGAGACCATCACCATCAACGTCATCGACACCCCCGGCCACGCCGACTTCGGCGGCGAGGTCGAGCGCGGCCTGTCCATGGTCGACGGCGTCGTGCTGCTCGTGGACGCCTCCGAGGGCCCGCTGCCGCAGACCCGCTTCGTGCTGCGCAAGGCCCTCGAGGCCAAGCTGCCCGTGATCCTCGTGGTCAACAAGGTCGACCGCCCGGACGCCCGGATCGAGGAGGTCGTGCACGAGTCCATGGACCTGCTGCTGGGCCTGGCCTCGGACATCTCCGAGGACGAGCCGGACCTCGACCTGGACGCCGTCCTGGACGTGCCCGTGGTCTACGCCGCGGGCCGTGACGGCCGGGCCTCCCTGACGCAGCCCGAGAACGGCGGCCTGCCGGACAACGAGGACCTCGAGCCGCTGTTCGCGACGATCATCAAGCACGTCCCCGCGCCCTCCTACGACCCCGAGGGCGTGCTCCAGGCGCACGTGACCAACCTGGACGCCTCCCCGTTCCTGGGCCGTCTCGCCCTGCTGCGCATCTTCAACGGCACCCTCAAGAAGGGCCAGACCGTGGCCTGGGCGCGCGCGAACGGCGAGCTCAAGAACGTGCGGATCTCCGAGCTGCTGGCCACCAAGGGCCTGGACCGCGTCCCGGCCGACTCCGCCGGCCCCGGCGAGATCGTGGCCGTGGCCGGGATCGAGGACATCACCATCGGCGAGACCCTCACCGACCCGGAGAACCCGCAGCCGCTGCCCCTGATCACGGTGGACGACCCCGCGATCTCCATGACCATCGGCATCAACACCTCCCCGCTGGCCGGCCGCACCAAGGGCACCAAGGTCACGGCCCGCCAGGTCAAGGACCGCCTCGACAAGGAGCTCGTCGGCAACGTCTCGCTCAAGGTGCTCCCCACCCAGCGCCCCGACGCCTGGGAGGTCCAGGGCCGCGGCGAGCTGGCCCTGGCGATCCTGGTGGAGCAGATGCGCCGCGAGGGCTTCGAGCTGACCGCGGGCAAGCCCCAGGTCGTGACCAAGACCGTCGACGGCAAGGTGCACGAGCCCTACGAGCACATGACGATCGACGTCCCCGACGAGTTCCTCGGCGCCGTGACCCAGCTGATGGCCGGGCGCAAGGGCCGCATGGAGGCCATGGCCAACCACGGCACCGGCTGGGTGCGGATGGAGTTCAAGGTCCCCGCCCGCGGGCTGATCGGCTTCCGCACCCGGTTCCTCACCGAGACCCGCGGCGCCGGCATCGCGTCCTCCTACGCCGACGGCTACGAGCCGTGGGCCGGGGACATCGAGTACCGCACCAACGGCTCGATGATCGCCGACCGCGCCGGCGTGGTCACCCCGTTCGCCATGATCAACCTGCAGGAGCGCGGGTCCTTCTTCGTGGAGCCCACCTCCGAGGTCTACCAGGGCATGATCGTGGGCGAGAACTCCCGTGCCGACGACATGGACGTGAACATCACGAAGGAGAAGAAGCTCACCAACATGCGTGCGGCCTCCTCCGACACCTTCGAGAACCTCACGCCCCCGCGCAAGCTGACCCTCGAGGAGTCCCTCGAGTTCGCCCGCGAGGACGAGTGCGTGGAGGTCACCCCGGACGCCATCCGCATCCGCAAGGTGATCCTCGACGCCAACGAGCGGATGAAGGCGCACCGGGCCCGGGCCCGCGCCTGACCTCGGACCGCAGCATCACCGCGCAGCAGGCCCGGCCGTGACCCAGCCCGTCCCGTACTACCCCGAGCAGGGCGTCCTCGTGCGCGAGGACGCCCTGCCGGGACTGCTGCCCCCGGGCCTGCGCCCGGAGGACGCCCGGCTCCTGTTCGTGCACGCCCACCCCGACGACGAGTCCATCGCCACCGGCGCCACCATGGGCCGCTACGCGGAGCTCGGCGCGCGGGTCGTGCTGCTCACCATGACCCGCGGCGAGCGCGGCGAGGTCATCCCCGAGCCGCTGCACGCCCTCGAGGTCGGCCGGCCGGGGTGCACCGACGACGGCACGGCCCTGGGCCGCCACCGGGTCGGCGAGCTCGACGACGCCGCGGCCCGCCTGGGCGTGGCCGAGCGCTTCTTCGCGGGGGAGCCCCCCGCCCTCGACCCCGCCGTGGGCTTCGCCGGCGGCACGGGCCACTACCACGACTCCGGCATGTCCTGGGGCCCGGACGGGCGGGCCGCCCCCGCCGAGGACTCCTCGCCGCACAGCCTCACCGCGGCCGCGGCCGACGAGGCCGCCGCCCACGTCGCCGCCGCGGTCCGGGCCGTGCGCCCGCACGTGCTCGTCACCTACGACGACGACGGCGGCTACGGCCACCCCGACCACGTCCGCACCTCCGCCGTCGCGGTGCGCGGCGCCGAGCTCGCCGCCCGTCCGGGCGCGGACGCCGACGGGGAGCCCGTCGACCCCTGGCGCACCCCCCTCGTGTGGGCCGTCGAGGGCGAGGCGCGGTCCGAGGACCCGCGGCCGCAGGCCGCGGTGCACGGCTCCGCCGGGCGCAAGCGGGACGCCATGGCCGCCCACGCCACCCAGCTGGTGCTCTCCGGGGACGGCTCGCGCTTCGCCCTCTCGAACGGGGTGTGGCAGCCCTTCAGCGCCCTCGAGACCTACCGGCTGCTCGCCGGGGACCCGGACGCGGTCGCCGCGGAGGAGGAGACGCCCGGTCGCGCCCGGGCCTCCGTGCTCTCGGCCCTCGTGACGTCCGTCGCGGCCGGGGCCGTGGCGGCGTCCGTGGCCACGGTCCTGCACAGCGCCGTATGGTACGCGCCCGCTGGGTGGTGGCTCCCGTGGGGCCTGCTCTTCGCGACCGCCCTGCTGCTCAGCGTGTCCCTGTGGGTCGGCACCGCGACCCGCCGCGTGTGGGCCGCCGCCGTGCCGGGGCTGACCGGCTACCTCGTCTCCTGGCTGTTCGCCTACGGCGGGGACGGCTCCGTGATCGTCGTGACGGACCCCGGCACGCCCGTGGGGATCCTGGGCCTGGCCTGGTTCGGGCTCGTCTTCGTGACGACCCTGCTGGCCGTGCTCGTCACGGCCCGGTGGCTGCGCGCCCGGCGGCGCAGGACCGGCGCGGGCTGAGCCCCGCGGCGCCCGACTGCCGCAGTGCCCGGTGCTCAGGCCCCTCGGGGCCGGCGCCGCGGCGGCGCGGGCGGGACCACCCGGGCGGCCCGGATCCCGCCGGCGCCGATCAGCACGTCCCCCCGGCGGGTCCGCACCGTGACGGACTCCTCGTCCGCGGCCAGCAGCTCGCCCAGGGCGTCGGTGAGCGGCAGCCCGGAGGCGTCGTCGGCGGGCAGGGCGTAGCGCACGCTCACGCGCGTACCGGCGGGCAGGCCGGTGAGCAACCCCAGCGCCGAAGATGACGTCCCGGACGGCGATGTTGAGCCGGATGTCGGATGCTCCATGGCTGTCATCCTAGCCAGGGCACCGTGGCTAGACTGGTCGAAGCAATCCCAGGAGAAAGGTTCAAACCGCCGTGACCTACGTCATCGCCCAGCCCTGTGTCGACGTGAAGGACAAGGCCTGCGTCGAGGAGTGCCCCGTCGACTGCATCTACGAGGGGGAGCGCTCGCTCTACATCCACCCCGACGAGTGCGTGGACTGCGGTGCGTGCGAACCGGTGTGCCCCGTCGAGGCCATCTACTACGAGGACGACACCCCCGAGGAGTGGGCCGACTACTACAAGGCGAACGTCGAGTTCTTCGACGACCTCGGCTCGCCCGGTGGCGCCGCGAAGCTCGGCAACACGCACACGGACCACCCCATGATCGCGGCGCTGCCCCCGCAGAACCAGGACGTCGCCCTGTGACGCAGGGGGACCGTTCCTTCGGCCTCGCCCTGCCCGACTACCCGTGGGACACGATGGCCCCGTACCGGGCTGTCGCCGCGGAGCACTCCGGTGGGGTCGTGGACCTGTCCATCGGCACGCCCGTGGACCCCACGCCCCTGGTCGTCCAGGACGCGCTGGCCGCCGCCGCCGACGCCCACGGCTACCCGACCACCCACGGCACCCCCGCCCTGCGCGAGGCCGTCGTCGCCTGGTACGCGCGGCGCCGCGGCGTGACCGGCCTGGACCCCGCCGCGGTCATGCCCACGGTCGGCTCCAAGGAGCTGGTCGCCTGGCTGCCGCTGCTGCTCGGCCTGCGCCCCGGCGACGTCGTCGTGCGGCCCACGGTCGCCTACCCGACCTACGACATCGGGGCCCAGCTGGCGGGCGCCGAGGCCGTGGCCGCGGACGACCTCGACGAGCTCGACGACGACGTGCGCTCCCGCGTGCGCATGGTGTGGCTGAACTCGCCCGCCAACCCCACCGGCATCGTCCGGGACGCGGCGTCGCTGCGGCGGGTGGTCGACCAGGCCCGCGCCCTCGGGGCCGTGGTCGCCTCCGACGAGTGCTACGCCGAGCTCGGCTGGGGCGCCTGGGACGTCCAGCAGGACGGCGCCCCGGTCCCGTCGGTGCTCGACCCCCGGGTCAGCGGCGGGGACCACTCCCTGCTGCTGTCCGCGTACTCCCTGTCGAAGCAGTCCAACGCCGCCGGCTACCGGGCCGCGTTCCTCGCCGGCGACCCCCGGCTCATGGCGAGCCTCGTCAACTCCCGCAAGCACGCCGGGATGATCGTGCCCGCCCCGATCCAGGAGGCCATGCGGGCCGCCCTGGGCGACGACGCCCACGTCACCGCCCAGAAGGCGCTCTACCGGTCCCGCCGCGAGCGGCTCGTCCCCGCGGCCGAGGCCTTCGGGCTGCGGGTCCAGCACTCCGAGGCCGGGCTCTACCTGTGGTGCACAGCGGGGGAGGACACCTGGACCACGGTGCAGCGCTTCGCGGAGCGGGGCGTCGTGGTGGGCCCCGGGGTGTTCTACGGCACGGCCGGCGAGGGGTACGTGCGCCTCGCCCTGACCGCCACCGACGAGCGCATCGACGCCGCCGCGGAGCGGCTCGGCCGCGCCTGACACGGTCCCCGGCGGCGCCGGGATTGGTCGCGGCGCGGACGGAGCAGGTAGGTTGGACCCTGACGATCGCTGTGTCCCGGGACACGGCCGTGCTGCGCCGACGGTGGCGCCCGGCGCGGCGACCACGGGCACCGGACACCGACATCCACTCGCGGAGGACGAACATGACTGAGTCTGCACAGAAGACCGGGACGGCCCGGCTCGACTACGGGAACGGAAGCCCCCTCGAGCTGCCCCTCCAGGACGCCACCGAGGGCAACCGCGGCTACGCGATCACGAACATGCTCAAGGAGACCGGCAACGTCGCCTTCGACCCCGGGTTCATGAACACGGCGAACGCGCGCTCCGCCATCACCTACATCGACGGCAACAACGGCATCCTCCGGTACCGGGGCTACCCGATCGAGGAGCTCGCCCAGCACTCCAGCTTCATCGAGACCGCCTACCTGCTCATCTACGGCGAGCTGCCCTCGCCGTCCGAGCTCGAGGACTTCGACACCCGGATCCGCCGGCACACCATGGTCCACGAGGACCTCAAGAGCTTCTTCAACGGGTTCCCGCGCAACGCCCACCCGATGCCCGTGCTGTCCTCGGCCGTCTCGGCGCTGTCCACGTTCTACGGGGACTCCCTCGACCCGTTCGACCAGGAGCAGGTGGAGATCTCCACCATCCGCCTGCTCGCGAAGGTGCCCACCCTGGCCGCCTACGCCTACAAGAAGTCCAAGGGCGAGCCGATGCTCTACCCGCAGAACGACCTCAGCTACACGGAGAACTTCCTGCGCATGTGCTTCGGCGTGCCCGCCGAGGACTACGAGATCGACCCGGCCATGGCGAAGGCCCTGGACGTGCTGCTGATGCTGCACGCGGACCACGAGCAGAACTGCTCCACCTCCACCGTCCGGCTCGTGGGCTCCTCCCACGCCAACATGTTCGCCTCGGTCTCCGCGGGCATCAACGCCCTCTACGGCCCGCTGCACGGCGGCGCGAACGAGGCCGTGCTCGCGATGCTCAACCGGATCGAGACGCAGGGCGTGACGCCCGAGGACTTCATGGAGCAGGTCAAGAACAAGGAGTCCGGCGCCCGGCTCATGGGCTTCGGCCACCGGGTCTACAAGAACTACGACCCCCGGGCCCGCATCGTCAAGGACTACGCCCACGAGATCCTCGAGAAGCTGGGCGGCAACGACCAGCAGCTCGAGATCGCCATGCGGCTCGAGGAGAAGGCCCTCGCCGACGACTACTTCGTGGAGCGCAAGCTCTACCCGAACGTCGACTTCTACACGGGCCTCATCTACAAGGCGATGGGCTTCCCCGAGAAGATGTTCACCGTCCTCTTCGCGATCGGCCGGCTGCCCGGCTGGATCGCCCAGTGGCGGGAGATGATCGAGGACCCGGAGACCAAGATCGGCCGCCCGCGCCAGCTCTACGTGGGCGAGGGCGAGCGGCACTACCCGCAGCGCTGAGCAGTCCCGGCACCGGCGGACGCCGGGCCCGTCCCCTTCGCGGGGCGCGGGCCCGGCGTCCGCCGTTCCGCGCCGGCGCCCGCCCCGGTAGCGTGGTCGCATGAGCGAGCAGCGGCACACCCCGGACCGGATCACCGAGCTCGGCCCGGACGACGTCTTCGTCTTCGGCTCCAACGCCCGGGGCGCCCACCTCGCGGGCGCGGCGCGCACGGCCGTCGAGCGCTTCGGCGCCGTCCCGGGCCGGGGGCACGGCCTGCAGGGGCGCTCGTACGCGATCGACAGCATGAGCGGGCTCCCGGAGCTCGAGCGGGAGGCGGCCGCGTTCGTGGCCTTCGCCCGGGAGCACCCCGAGCTGACGTTCTGGCTCACCCGGGTGGGCACGGGCATCGCCGGCCACGACGAGCGGCGGGTGGCCGCCCTGTTCGCCGACGCCCCGCCGAACGTGGTCCGGCCCCGGGGCTGGTGAGCCCCGGGCCGGACCGGCGCTCAGGCGCCCGCGGCGTAGCCCTCGGGGTTGCTCCGCTGCCAGTTCCAGTGGTCCCGGCACATCGTGTCGAGGTCCCGGTCGGCGGACCAGCCCAGCTCGGCCAGGGCCGTCGACGGATCGGCGTAGGACACCGCGGCGTCGCCGGGCCGCCGGTCCGTGATCTCGTAGGGGATGCTGCGCCCGGAGGCCCGCTCGAAGGCGGCGTGCACCTCGAGCACCGAGTAGCCCTTGCCCGTGCCCAGGTTCCAGGTGCGCACCCCGCCGTGCTCGGTGATGTGGTCCAGGGCCCTGAGGTGCCCGTCGGCGAGGTCCACCACGTGGATGTAGTCGCGCACGCCCGTCCCGTCGGCGGTCGGGTAGTCGGCGCCGTACACCTTCAGCTTCTCGCGCCGGCCCACGGCCACCTGGGCGATGAACGGCAGCAGGTTGTTCGGCACGCCCGAGGGGTCCTCGCCGATCCGCCCGGACTCGTGGGCGCCCACCGGGTTGAAGTAGCGCAGCAGGGCGACGTTCCAGGACGGGTCCGACGCGGCGAGGTCCACGAGCATGTCCTCGATGTGCTCCTTGGTCCGCCCGTACGGGTTCTGCGCGTCCATGGGCTGCTTCTCGGTCAGCGGCATCTCCTCGGGGGCGCCGTAGACCGTGGCCGAGGAGGAGAACACGATGGACCGGCAGCCGTGGGCCCCCATGGCGTCCAGCAGGTTGAGGGTGCCGGCCACGTTGGTGCGGTAGTACCACAGGGGCAGCTCCGCCGACTCGCCGACGGCCTTGAGCCCGGCGAAGTGGATCACGGCCTCCGGGCGGTGCTCCGCGAACAGGGCGTCGAGTCCCGCGGGGTCGAGGAGGTCGACCTCCGCGAACGCCTCGACGGCGCGGCCCGCGAGCTCCTCGACCCGCTCCAGCGAGGTCCGCGAGGAGTTCGCGAGGTTGTCCATCACGACGACGTCGTGCCCGGCCCCCAGCAGGGCGAGGACGGTGTGCGAGCCGATGTAGCCGGTTCCCCCGGTGACGAGAATCTTCATGGCCCCAGCGTATCGGCCGGGCCGCGGCGGTCCCGTCAGCGGCTCGCGAGGACCACCACGACGTCGTCGGGCGGGGGAGCGCCCTCCGGGTGCGCCTCGGCGGCGTCCACCCACCCCGGGGCGGGCGCGAAGCGGGCGGTGCGCTGGTCCGCCCGGACCCAGCTGCGCCCGTCGAAGGACACCTCGGCGACGCCCAGCGCGTCCGCCTGCGCGACCGCCCAGTGCGCCGCGGCCCAGCCCGCCGGCTCCCCGGGCGCCGGCACGACCACCCGGTCGCCGTCCGTGCGCGGGGCGGGCACCGCCGTGCGGAACGCGTCGCGGAGGGCGTCGGCCGCCCGGCGCGGGTCCCCGGGGTGCTCGGGGTCGTGGAGCACGCAGTTGAGCGAGCCCTCCGTGGCGCCGGTCAGGCTGCCGGCGAAGGCCCGGGCGAGGCCCTCGTGCCGCGCGTACGCCTCGGGGTGCCCGGAGCGCTGGACCGCCTGCGCGGCGTCGGTGACGGACATCGTCCGGTAGTCGAGCTCGGCGAGGCCGTCGTAGAAGGCGGCCGTGGCGTGGGCCGGGTCCATGATCTGCTCGACCGTGCCCCAGCCCTGGGAGGGGCGCTGCTGGAACAGCCCCACGGAGTCTCGGTCCCCGTAGTCGACGTTGACCAGCTGCGACTCCTGCATCGCGGTCGCCAGGGCCACGACCGCCGCGTACGGGTCGGTGCCGCGCGCCACGGACTCCGCGGTGATCAGGGCGGCGTTGGCGGACTGCTCCGCGGACAGGGCGTGCCGCTGCCGCTGCCCGTCCCCGTCCGTGCTCGCGACCACGCACCGGGGCTCCCCGGCAGAGGGCCGCCCCGCGCGCAGCTCCACGGCCACGAGGACCCCCGCCGCGAGCACGGCGCCGACGAGCAGGAGCACGAACAGCGGCAGCCGCAGCGACCTGCTGCGGCGGCCGGGGACGGGGGAGGACACGGGCGCTCCTGGGCGGACGGGAGGACGGGCGGGGGGCGACGGGCGGGCAGGGACGGGTGGACGGGCGACGCCGCGCAGGGCGGGGCGGGCCCGTCCTGCGCGGCGTCGGGCGGCGGGGCGGGGCCCGACGCGCTCAGTTGGCGTGCAGCGCCGCGTTGAGCTCCACGGTCCCGCCGGCGCGGGGCAGCACCTCGACGGCGCCGGTGAGGGAGTTGCGGCGGAACAGCAGGTTGGACAGGCCCGAGAGCTCCGAGGCCTTGGCCGTGGACCGCTCGCCGTCGGAGTGCACGCTCACCCGGGTGCCGGCGGTGACGTAGAGGCCGGCCTCGACCACGCAGTCGTCGCCGAGGGAGATGCCGACACCGGAGTTGGCGCCGAGCAGCACGCGCTCGCCCACGGTGATCCGCTCCTTGCCGCCGCCGGAGAGGGTGCCCATGATGGAGGCGCCGCCGCCCACGTCCGTGGCGTCGCCCACGACCACGCCGGCGCTGATCCTGCCCTCGACCATGGACTGGCCCAGGGTGCCGGCGTTGAAGTTGACGAAGCCCTCGTGCATCACCGTGGTGCCCTCGGCGAGGTGGGCGCCGAGCCGGATCCGGCTGGCGTCGCCGATCCGCACGCCCGCGGGGACCACGTAGTCCACCATTCGCGGGAACTTGTCCACGCTGTGCACGGTCACGTGCCCGCCGGAGGCCTTCATCCGGAGCAGCGCGAAGGTCAGCTCCTCGGCGAGCACGGGCCCGCGGTCCGTCCAGGCGACGTTGGCGAGCAGGCCGAACACGCCGTCGAGGTTCAGGGTGTTGGGGCGCACGAGGCGGTGGGAGAGCAGGTGCAGGCGCAGGTAGGCGTCCGCGGCGTCGGCGGGCGCGGCGTCGAGGTCGATCGAGGTCTCGACGATCTCGCTGCGGACGTTGCGGTCGGGGTCGGCGGTGGCCGCGAGCCGCAGGTCCGCGTCGAGGGAGGTGTCGACCGCGTCGGAGAGGGACGGGGCGGGGTACCAGACGTCGAGGACGGTGCCCTCCTTGGGGCCCGAGGCCACGACGGTGGCCAGGCCGAGTCCGGAGGCGGGACGAGAGGTGGAAGAAGTCATGGCCTCCATCCTACGGGGGACGCCGGGACGGGGCCGACGGGCGGCTGCGGCCTCCCCGTTATGCTGGCAGCCATGATCGCACCGGAGCTGGACCTCGCCGCGGACCCCGCCGACCTGACGGCCGCCCTCATCGACATCGCGTCCGTCTCGGGCTCGGAGGGTCCCCTGGCCGACGCCGTCGAGGCCGCGCTGCGCCGGCTCCCGCACCTCACCGTGCACCGGGACGGGGACGCCGTGGTGGCGCGCACCGACCTCGGCCGCGCCGAGCGGGTGGTGCTCGCCGGCCACCTCGACACCGTGCCCCTGCCGACCGCGCCCGGCGCCCGGGGGACCGTGCCCGCCACGTGGACGGGGGCCGACGGCGACCGGGTGCTCTACGGCCGGGGTGCCACCGACATGAAGGGCGGCGTGGCCGTCCAGCTCGTCCTGGCCGCGGCCCTGACGGCGCCGAACCGGGACATCACCTACGTCTTCTACGACCACGAGGAGGTCGACGCCGACGCGAGCGGGCTGGGCCGGCTCCAGCGCCACGCCCCCGAACTGCTCGAGGCGGACTTCGCGGTGCTGCTCGAGCCCACCGACGGGACCGTGGAGGGCGGGTGCAACGGCACGATGCGCTTCCGCATCACCACCACCGGCCGTGCCGCCCACTCGGGGCGGTCCTGGATCGGGGAGAACGCGATCCACAAGCAGGCCGACGTCCTCGCCCGTCTGGCGGCCTACGAGCCGCGGACCGTGGCGGTGGAGGGGCTCGAGTACCGCGAGGGGCTCAACGCGATCCGGATCGGCGGCGGCGTGGCCGGCAACGTGGTCCCGGACACCGCCCACGTGGAGATCAACTACCGCTTCGCCCCGGACAAGAGCCCCGAGGACGCCGTGGCGCACGTGCGGGAGGTGTTCGCCGGCTACGAGATCGAGCTCACGGACCTCTCCCCGGCGGCGCGCCCCGGCCTGGACCGTCCCGCGGCCGCCGCGTTCGTGGCCGCGGTGGGCCAGGAGCCCAAGCCCAAGTACGGCTGGACGGACGTGGCCCGCTTCTCGCAGATGGGCGTGCCCGCCGTGAACTTCGGCCCCGGCGACGCCCTGCTGGCCCACACGGACGACGAGCACGTGAGTGCCGACGCGGTCCGGGAGTGCTGCCGGGCCCTGGCCGCGTGGCTCACGGCCTGAGCGGCGTCAGACGGTCGTCTCCTCGGCGGCCATGGGCCCCTCGGCCGGCTTGGTCCGGCCCGCGGTGCGGAAGCTGAGGAACCGCGACAGCCACGCGGCCAGCAGGGTCAGCAGGTAGTTGATGAGCACGAAGACCAGCGCCACCACGAACAGCGTCTGCAGGATGTTGCCGTCCCCGGAGCCCAGGCGCCGAGCGCTCGCGAGCAGCTCCGGGTAGGTGATGATGTAGCCCAGCGCGGTGTCCTTGAGGATCACCACGAACTGGCTGACCATCGAGGGCAGCATCGCGGTGAGGGCCTGGGGGAGCTCGATCATCCGCAGGGACCGGGAGGGCGTGAGCCCGATGACCAGGCCCGCCTCGCGCTGGCCCTTGGGCAGCTGGTGCACGCCGGAGCGGATGAGCTCGGCGATGACCGACCCGTTGTAGAACATCAGGCCCAGCACCACGGCCCAGAACGGCACGTTGGCGGGCTCGACCAGGCCGGCGCGGCCGATGCCCAGGTAGAAGAAGATCATCATCACCAGCACGGGCACGGCCCGGAAGAACTCGACCACCACGGTGCAGACGAAGCGCACCGGGGCCAGCTGGGAGAGCCGGCCGAGACCGAAGACCAGGCCGAAGGCGATCGAGAGGGCCACCGCCAGCAGCGCGGCCCGCAGGGTCTCCCACAGCCCCGGGAGCAGGAAGTTCTCCCAGGCCCGGGCGGTGAGCAGCGGGGTCCACCGGTCGGCGTCCAGCTGGCCCTGCTCGGCGAGCGCGCCGAGCACGACCCAGGCGAGCGCGGCGATCAGCAGGACTCCCGCCACGTTGAAGAGCAGCGTGAGCCGGCGGGCACGCGGCCCCTGCACGTCGAAGAGGACGTTCTGGGTCTTGGCCATCAGCGCTTCACCGCCAGCTTCCGGGAGGCCCAGGTGGTCAGCAGGCCCACCGGGACGACGATCAGGACGAAGCCGAGCGCCACCACCAGGAAGATCGCGATGATCACGTCCGGGCGGAACTCGATCATGGTCTTCATGAGGGAGGAGATCTCGGTGACCGACGCGGCCGCGGCCACCGTCGTGTTCTTCGTCAGGGCGATCAGGGTGTTGCCGAGCGGGGTGATCGCCCCGCGCAGCGCCTGCGGGAAGACGATCAGCCGGGCCGCGGGCAGGAAGCTCAGCCCGATGGCCCGGGCCGCCTCGGCCTGCCCGGCCGGCACCGTGTTGACGCCGGAGCGGATGGCCTCGCAGACGAAGGCCGCGTGGTAGAGGCTCAGGCCGATCACGGCGTAGAGGAAGAAGTTCCGGTTGAAGTCCGAGGAGAGGTTGATGCCGAGCTGGCTCCACACGCCCAGGACCAGGAACACGAGGATGATCGTCAGCGGCGTGTTGCGGAACAGGTTCACGTACGTGGTGCCGAGCAGCCGCAGGGACGCGATGGGTGAGATGCGCATCAGGGCGATCAGGGCGCCGAGGACCGCCGAGCCGATCGCGGCCCAGAAGGTCAGCTGCAGGTTGACCCAGAACGCGCCCGGCACGTCGTACTGGGCGAACAGACTGGCGAAGTCGGTCAGATAGTCGTTCACGGGAGCTCCCGGGGATCGGGCAGGTCCTGGGTCACGGAAGGCCCCTTCGTCGCGGATCGGTCGGCGTGCTGCGCGGTCGCGGTCCCGTGGCCGGCCGGTCGCCGGCCGGCCACGGGGTGCTCACGCGTCCGGGGTCACTCGCCGCAGGGCTCGGGCTCCGGCGGGTTGAGCTCGGCGTTGTAGGTGTAGTCGGCGCCCTCGGTGTTGGCCGTGACGGCCTCCTCCCAGGCGCCCTCGTCGATCATCTTGGTGATGGCCTCGTTGACGGCCTCGCACTGGTCGGAGCCGTCGGGCAGGCCCACGCCGTAGCGCTCCTCGGAGAAGGTGTTGCCGACCACCTTGAACTTGCCCTGGTTGGCGTCGGTCGAGGCGAGGCCGGCGAGGATGATGTCGTCGGTGGTCACGGCGTCCACCTGGCCGGACTCGAGCGCCGTGAGGCAGTCGGCGTAGCCGGGCTGCTCGACGAGGTTGGCGCCGGGCTGGTCGTCCTTGACCTTCTGCGCGGAGGTCGATCCGGTCACCGAGCACAGGTTCTTGCCCTCGAGGTCGTCGGGGCCGGCGATCGAGGAGTCGTCGGTGCGCACCAGCAGGTCCTGGCCGGCCACGAAGTAGGGGCCGGCGAAGTCCACGGTCTGGTCGCGCTCCTCGGTGATCGAGTAGGTCGCGAAGATCATGTCCACCTGGTCGTTGGAGAGCATGTTCTCGCGGTTGGCGGAGGGGGACTCGACCCACTCGATCTGGTCCTCGGAGTAGCCGAGCTCGGTGGCGACGTACTTCGCGACGTCGACGTCGAAGCCGGTGTACTCGCTGCCGTCGCGGTAGCCGAGGCCGGGCTGGTCGAACTTGATGCCGATCCGCACGGACTCGCCCGAGCCGCCGCCCTCGCCGCCTGCACCGGACCCGCCGTCGTCGCCACCTCCGCACGCGGTGAGGGTCAGGGCCGCGGCCGCGGCCATCGCGGCCAGTCCGAGGGGCTTGCTGCTGCGCATGGTGTGCTCCTTGCTGTGGAGGTGGTGGCGTGGGTCGGAGGGTCGGGGGACGGTCAGTGGCCGAGGATCTTGCCGAGGAAGTCCTGGGCGCGCTCGGAGCGGGGGTTCGTGAAGAACTCCTCGGGGGTGTTCTCCTCGACGATCATGCCGTCGGCCATGAACACCACGCGGTCGGCGGCCTTGCGGGCGAAGCCCATCTCGTGGGTGACCACGATCATCGTCATGCCCTGCTTCGCGAGGGCGACCATGGTGTCGAGGACCTCGTTGATCATCTCGGGGTCCAGCGCGGAGGTGGGCTCGTCGAAGAGCATCACCTTCGGCTCCATGGCCAGGGCGCGGGCGATGGCGACGCGCTGCTGCTGGCCGCCGGAGAGCTGCGCGGGCAGCTTCTCGGCCTGGTTGTCGACCCCCACCCGGGTCAGCAGCTCCATGGCCTGCTTCTTCGCCTCGGCCGCCGACCTGCCCCGCACCTTGACGGGCCCCAGGGTCACGTTCTGCAGGACCGACTTGTGGGCGAAGAGGTTGAAGGACTGGAAGACCATGCCGACGTCGGCGCGCAGCTTCGCGAGGGCCTTGCCCTCCTCGGGCAGCCGCTTCCCGTCGATCAGGATCTCGCCGTCGTCGATGCTCTCGAGCCGGTTGATGGCCCGGCACAGGGTGGACTTGCCGGAGCCGGAGGGGCCGATCACGACCACCACCTCGCCGCGCTTCACCTCCAGGTTGATGTCCCGGAGCACGTGCAGGTCCCCGAAGTGCTTGTTGACGTGCGTCATGCGGACCAGGGCCTCGGCCGTCCCCGCGGTGGAGGAGGCCGGAGCGGCGGCCGGCGGAGTGGCGTGTGACATACCGGAAAGATATCCCAGATTCGTTCCGTGTGATGCCGAACACGTTGCAATCGTGTTAATTGCTTACCCGTCCGTAGAAATGTTGCGGCGCCCCGTCCCGCCCGGCGGCGCATAGCCTGGAGGACATGACCGAGATCCTCGTGGTGCTGTCCGGGCTCGTGCTGCTGCTCACGGTCGTGGGCGTCGTGGTCCTCGGCCGCGACCGCCTCGCCGAGCGGGTCGTGCCCGCCCGGGACGGGATCGCCGTGGCGCGCGCCCCCGGGGCGCCGCTCGTGCTGCCCGAGCACCCGACGGCGGAGGACGTGGAGCGGATCGCGTTCTCCGTACGGCGCCGCGGCTACGACCCCGCGGAGGTCCACGCCGTGCTGGCCCACCTCGCGGACCGGCTGCCGCCGCCGGAGGACCCGCCGTCCCGCCCGGTGCCGGGGGCGTGAGCGGCCGGACGGCCGTGGCCCTCCGGACGGCCGTGGCCCTCCGGTGGACCCGGGCTCCCTGGTGGGCACAGGCCCTGCTGGTCTGGGCGGCCTCCCGGCTCTGGGCCTGGGCCGTGTTCACCACGGTGGGCCGGCAGCAGGGTCCCGGTCCGTGGGGGGACGGCGCCCTGGGCTACCTCGAGTTCACCGGGACCTGGGACTCGGACTGGTACGAGCGCATCGCCCGGGAGGGCTATCCCGCGTCCCTGCCCCGGGACGCGGCCGGGCAGGTGCAGGAGAACGCCTGGGCGTTCTACCCGGTCTTCCCGATGGTCGTGCGGGTGGTCTCGGCGGCCACCGGCGCGGGGTGGGACGCGGCCGCGTCGGCCGTGTCCCTGGCCGCGAGCCTGGGCGCCGTCCTGCTCGTCCACCGGCTGTTCCTCCGGCTCGCCCCTCCGGCCACCGCCCTGTGGGGTGTCGCGTTCGTCGCGTTCAGCCCGGTCGCCCCGGTGCTGCAGGTCCCCTACGCCGAGTCGCTGCACCTGCTGCTGCTCGCGGGCGCCCTGCTGCTGGTGGCCCGGGGGAACCACCTGGCGGCCGCCCCCGTGGTGCTCCTGATGTGCCTGACGCGCCCGGCGGGGGTCCCCTTCGCGGCGGCCCTGGGGATCACGTGGCTCGTGCGCTCCGTGCGCCGGCACCGGGCCGGGGAGCTGCGCCGCGCGGCGGAAGCCGTCGACGGGCTGTTCGGCCTCGCGGTCCTGGCGTGCGGCGCGGCCCTCGCCTGGCCGGCGATCGCGTGGGCCGTCACGGGCGAGCCGACCGCGTACACCGACACCGAGACGGCGTGGCGGGGCGGGGGAGGGCTGGAGCCGGTGGTGCCCTGGTTCGACGCCGCCGCCGGGCTGTTCGGCCCCGTGCTCGGGCTCGCCGCGCCCGTGCTGCTGGTCGCGGGCGGGACGGTGCTGCTGGGCACCCGCGTGGTGCGGGAGCGGCTGGACCTGCTCACGCGCGTGTGGCTGGCGAGCTACGCCGTGTACCTGCTCCTCTTCCTGCACCCCCAGAGCAGCACCTTCCGGCTGCTGCTGCCGCTGTTCCCCCTCGCCCTGCCGCTGGCCGCGGTCTCGGACTCGCGCGCCTACCGGGTGGCCTGCGTGGTGTTCGGCGCGCTGCTCCAGCTCGTCTGGGTCGGCTGGCTGTGGCACTGGAAGCAGCTGCCCGGGGGCGGGGACTACCCGCCCTGATCCCGTCCGCACCCCGCGCCGGGCACGCCGACGCGGACCCCCGGGCGCCGGGGTGGTCCGGGTCCACGGTTGCGGCTCGGATAGGATGGGAGCCACACCAATCGAGGAAGAGGAGTTCCCACATGGCGGCCATGAAGCCGAGAACCGGTGACGGACCGATGGAGGTCACCAAGGAGGGGCGGAGCCTGATCATGCGGGTGCCGCTCGAGGGCGGCGGACGGCTGGTGGTCGAGCTGAAGCCGGCCGAGGCCGCGGAGCTCAAGGAGTGCCTGGCCGGCGTCACCGAGTGACCACCGGCGCGGACGGCGGGGGGCCCGGCACCACGTGGTGCCGGGCCCCCCGCCGTCCGGACCCGTCCGGTCAGCGGCGGACGGCCAGCAGCAGCCCGGAGCCGGTCGTCAACAGGGCGGTGCTGAAGCGCTCGTCCTCCCGGAACAGCCGGTGCACGGCCCGCATCGTCCGGGTGTTCTCCTCGCGGTTGGCCGGCTGCGCCACCTTGTCCTGGGACAGGGCGTCGTTGACCACGAGCATCCCGCCCGGGCGCAGCAGCCGGACGGCCTCCTCGGCGTAGTCGAGGGTCCCCTCGGGGTCGGCGTCGAGGAACACGAGGTCGTAGGCGCCGGCGCTCAACCGTGGCATCACGAGGGACGCGCGGCCGGGGATCGTGCGGGTCCGGCTCGTCGGGATCCCGGCCTCCCGGAACGTGTCGCGGGCCGCGCGCAGCGCCCGGATGTCGGTGTCGATCGTGGTCAGCACGGACGTGCCGGGCAGACCGCGCAGCAGGGCGAGACCGGACACCCCGGCCCCCGTGCCCACCTCGACCACGGTGGCGGGCCGGGCCGCCGCGGCGAGCACGGTCAGGGCGGCGGCCGTCCCCGGGGTCACCGGGGGGATGCGCAGGGCGAGGGACCGCTCCCGGGCGCGGTAGGCGAGCTCGTCCTCGGCGGCGAACGCCTCGGCGTACGACCAGCTCGTCGTCTTGTCCGCGCCCATGGTCCGCCCTTCGTCGCTGTAGTGGATGCGCGCCATCCTACCGGCTGGGCCCGTCCGTCCGGCCACCGTCCAGTCGGCATCCAGCTTCCCGGTCGATCATGGAGACGATCACGACGTCTTCCACGGACCTGTTCGCGGGCCTCCTCACGGAGCGGTCCGTGCACCCGCTCCCGACGCCGACCGCGGCACGGGACCGGGCACGGGCCCACCCGGAGCCCGCCGCCCGACCACCGCACGAGGAGGACCGATGCCCCGCCCGGACCGCACCGCGCCGGCCCGCCCCAGCAGCGCGGTGCCCGTGGCCGCGGCCACCGTGAGCGCGGTGCTCACCCTCGTCCTGGGCTCCGGCTACGCGGTCGGGCGCACGGTCGTGATGCAGTCCGCGCACAGCGCCGAGGAGCGGGTGCCGGTCTCGGCGTGGCACGGCACGCACGGGGTGCTGCACGCGGACGAGGTGTCCGCGGACCTGCTGCGCACGGAGGGCTGGACGCTGCCCACCCTGGCCGCGGACGGCTACCGGGTGGGCTCGATGACCCGCGGCACCCTGTCCGGGCACCCGGTCGTGGCCGTCAGGCTGCACCGCGGCGAGGACGAGGTCGTCGTGGTGGAGCAGCGCGGGGGGGTCGACCGCGAGAACCCCATGGACGGACTGACCGGGCTGCCCGTGAGCGCCGAGGGCCTCGAGCGCGTCGCCGTGGAGGGCGTGCCGCTGTGGGTGGACGCCGGGCCGCCGTGGCGGGCGGTGCTCGTCGGGGACGAGGTCGTCTACACCGTCTCGGGGGACTCCGGACCGTCCGCGATGGCCCACACCGTGGGCCTCGTCGTGGCCGACGAGCGGGGGCGCGTGGTGGAGCCGTCCCCGGGGGACCCCGGCGTCGTCGAGACGGTGCTGGTCGGCCTGCGCGAGATCTTCGGCTGACCGGCTGCAGGCTCCCGGACTGGTAAAATCACTTCCTGTGCTCGGCATCAACGGCGGCGAAGCGATCATCCTGGTGCTCCTGGCCCTGTTCATCATCGGGCCGGAGCGGCTGCCGGAGTACGCGGAGAAGCTCAAGGAGCTGGTCAAGGCCGCCAAGCGCTACGCGACCGGCGCCACCGAGGAGCTCAAGGAGACCCTCGGGCCGGAGATCGCCGACGTCGACTGGCGCAGGCTCGACCCCCGCCAGTACGACCCCCGCACCATCGTGCGCCAGGCCCTCCTGGAGGACGACGAGCCGGCGGCGCCCGCCGCACCCCGGCCGCGCCCCGGCCCGGTGCTGACCCGCCTGGCCCCCGGCGAACGGGCCCCCTTCGACACCGAGGCCACCTGAGCCGGCCCCCGCACACGCCGAGCGCGGGGCCGGCGGTGCGTCAGCGCGGCCCCAGGCCCAGCGGCCGTCCGGCGAGCCCGCGCGGGCGGGCGCCCATCGCGTCGGCGACGGCACGCAGGGCGACCGCGGCGGGCGAGCCCGGCGCGGACCACACCACCGGGCGGCCGGCGTCCCCGCCCTCGCGCAGGGCGACGTCGAGCGGCACGGCGCCGAGCAGCGGCACGTCGTAGCCGAGCCGCCGGGTCAGGGACTCCGAGATCCGGGTGCCCCCGCCGGCGCCGAAGAGCTCGAGCACGCTGCCGTCCGGCATCGGCATGCCCGCCATGTTCTCCACCACCCCGGCCACCCGCTGGCCGGTCTGCACCGCGAGCGCCCCGGAGCGCTCGGCGACCTCGACCGCCGCCTGCTGGGGCGTGGAGACCACGAGCACCTCCGCGGACGGCAGCAGCTGGGCCACGGAGATCGCGATGTCGCCCGTGCCCGGCGGGAGGTCGAGGAACAGGTGGTCCAGGTCGCCGAAGTGCACGTCCGTGAGGAACTGCTCCACGGCGCGGTGCAGCATCGGCCCGCGCCAGGCCACCGGCTGGTCCGGGTCCACGAACATCCCGATCGAGATGACCTTGAGCACCCCGGGGCGCCCGGTGTCCTCCCGCGCCTCCTCGGGGACGTCCACGACGGGGGGCAGGATCATGTCCCCCACCTGGGTGGGCGCCCGGTCGATGCCGAGCAGCCCGGGCACGGAGAACCCGTGGACGTCGGCGTCCACGATGCCGACCGACCGGCCGCGCGCGGCGAGCGCGGCGGCGAGGTTCACGGTGACCGTCGACTTGCCGACGCCGCCCTTGCCGCTGGTCACCGCGTGCACCCGGGTCAGGGAGGACGGGTCGTTGAAGGGGACGGTCCGGGTGTGGCCCACCCGGTCCTTCAGCGCGGTGCGCTGCTCGGGGGTCATCACCCCGATCTCGACGTCCACGGTGCGCACCCCCGCCACGGTCCCCACGGCGTCCCGGACGTCCCGCTCGATCGTCGAGCGGAGGGGGCAGCCGCTGATCGTCAGCAGCACGTGCACCGCGGCGTGGCCGGCGTCGTCGAGGCGGGCGGAGCGGATCATCCCCAGCTCGGTCACGGGCCGGCGCAGCTCCGGGTCGAGCACGCGGTCGAGCGCCGCGCGCAGGGCGGGGTCGAGGGTCTCGGGGGCGAGGACGTCGTCGGGGCGGGGCTCAGGCACGGGGGTTCCCTCGGGTCTCGGGGGCGGTGGGGCGGTCGGGGTTGCGGCTCCTGCGGCGGGCGCCCCGCCGCGGCGGGGCCCCCGGCTCGTCGGCGTCCGGGGCGTCGTCCTGGGACTCCAGGATCTCCTCGAGCACCGAGCGCAGCTCCGAGCGCACGAAGTCGCGGGTGGCGACGTCCCGCAGCGCAATCCGCAGCGAGGCGATCTCCCGGGTCAGGTACTCGGTGTCGGCGAGGTTCTGCTGCGCCCGGCGGCGGTCCTCCTCCTGGGTCACCCGGTCCCGGTCGTCCTGCCGGTTCTGCGCCAGCAGCAGCAGGGGCGCCGCGTAGGAGGCCTGCAGCGAGAGCATGAGTGTGAGCAGCGTGAAGTTGAGGTCCTTCGAGTCGAACTGCAGCTCCCGGGGGGCGATGGTGTTCCAGCCCAGCCACAGGGCCACGAACACCGTCATCCACAGCAGGAACTGCGGGGTGCCCATGAACCGGGCGAAGCCCTCGGTCATCCGCCCGAAGGCGTCGGGGTTCGGCCGGAACCGGTCCAGCAGTCCCGGCCGGTGCTCGCGCGGCTGGTCGAGGGCGTTGCCGCGGGTGCCGACGCGGGGGCGCCGGGGCTCGCGCTCACTCATACCGCTTGCCCACCTTCCGGATCGGGGTCCCGTCGTCGGCGGTGCGCCAGTCCTCGGGCAGCAGGGCGTCGAGGACGTCGTCGATCGTGATCGCCCCGACCACCCGGTCGTGGTCGTTGACCACCGGGATGATCGTGAGGTCGTAGGTCGCGAGCTCGCGCGCGACGTCCTGCAGGGAGGCGAGGTCGGAGACCGGCTCGAACGAGCGGTCGATGAGGTTGCCCACGGCCTCGGGCGGGGGATAGCGCAGCAGCTTCTGGGTGTGCACCATGCCGAGGTACTTGCCGGTGGGCGTCTCCAGCGGCGGGCGGGAGATGATCACGGCCGCCGCGACCGCGGGGCTGAGCTCCTCCTGGCGGATGTGCGCGAGCGCCTCGGCCACCGTGGCCTCCGGCGGCAGGATGATCGGCACGGGGGTCATGAGCGAGCCGGCCGTGCCCTCCTCGTACTCCAGCAGGCGCCGGACGTCCTCGGCGTCCTCGGGCTGCATCCGCGCGAGCAGCTCCTCGGCCTGGGCCTCGGGCAGCTCGTTGAGCAGGTCGGCGGCGTCGTCGGGCTCCATCTCCTCGAGCACCGTGGCCGCGCGGTCCGGCTCCATGTTGGTGAGGATGTAGACCTGGTCCTCCTCCGGGAGCTCCTCGAGGACGTCGGCGAGCCGGTCGTCCTGGAGCTCGTGGGCGATCTCGAGCATGCGCTTGGCCGACATGTCGTGGAGCTCGTCCGCGAGGTCGGCGGGCTGCTGCTCCTCGTGGGAGGCGACCCACTGGGTGGCCGGCTGGTGGCCCGCGGCGGAGGGGTCCCCCGCGTCCTCCCAGTCGATGATCAGCGTCTCGTTGCGGCGGCGCATCAGGCCCCCGCCCGTGCCGGTGCGGCGCACGAAGAGCTGGGTGATCAGCCAGTCCCCGGTGTTGCGCTTGCGCTCCATCGCCATGTCCTCGACCGTGGCGGAGCCGGAGCCGTCGCGCAGCACCACGGTCCGGTCGAAGACCTCGCCGACGGCGAGGGTCTCCGCGCCGCGCTGCTCGAAGCGGCGCAGGTTCACGAGCCCCGTGCTGATGATCTTCTCCGCGTCGATGCTGGTCACGCGAGTCATCGGCACGAACACCCGCTTCTTGCCGAGGACCTCCACCACGAGGCCGACCACGAGGGGCCGGCGGGAGGAGCGGCCGTACCGGGAGCTGCCGCGCATGAGCACGACGACGTCGCGCAACCGCCCCAGACGGTCCCCCAGGGGGTCGAACACGTCGAGGCCGATCAGGCGCGCGATGAAGATCTTGTCGATGTGGCTGCTCACCGTACAAGACTACCCACCGGCTCCCCGGGCCCCCTCCCGGGGCCGGGGCCGGGGTGCGGGGTCGTGGTCGCGGCCCGGGTCGGGGCACGGCGGGGGAGCGGATGGGGGAGAATGGGGGCATGAGCTCGCCACGGTCCCTGCCCCCTGCCAGTCCCGCCGTCCGCGGTCTGCCCCGCGGGGAGGTGATCGGGCGCTACGCCACGTACGCCGACGCGCAGAAGGCCGTGGACCACCTGGCGGACGAGCAGTTCGAGGTGGACCGGATCGCGATCGTCGGCAACGACCTGAAGTCCGTGGAGCAGGTGACCGGCCGGCTGAGCTATCCGAAGGTCGCGGGCCAGGGCGCGCTCAACGGCATGGTCTTCGGCGCGTTCCTCGGGATGATCCTGTCGCTGCTGGGCGGGGAGCAGTGGCTGTCCACGCTGCTCGTGTCGGTGCTGATGGGCGGGGCCTTCTGGATGCTGCTCGCCACCATCACCTACGCCATGCAGCGCGGGAAGCGGGACTTCACCTCGACCAACCAGATCGTCGCCACGTCCTACGACGTCGTGGCCGCCCCCGAGGTGGCCCAGCGCGCCCAGCAGGTGCTCCAGGGGCTGCGCGGGCTGCAGAGCCTGCCGCGGACCGCTCCCGCGCCGCGGACCGCTCCCGCGCCGCGGCCCGCTCCGCAGCAGGGCCCCCCGCAGCCCGGGACGCCGGGGCGGCCCCCGGCGGGGGCCCCGTGGCAGCGGCCCTCCCACGGCGCCGCCCCGGAGCCGGCCGGCGGAACCGCGGGTCCCGCGCCCGCGGTCCCCGCGGCGGGCCAGGACGAGCAGGCCGACGCGCCCGGCCGCTCCGCGATGTTCCAGGACCTGCCCGACGGCCGGCCCCAGTACGGCATCAGGCTCCCCGCCGGGGAGCCCGACGGGGACGCCGCCGGTCAGGACGCGGCCCCGGACCGGTCCGGGCCGCCGACCGGCGGGAGCACGTCCACCGACGCCTCCCGCTGACGGCCGGCGGCCGCCGGCTCAGCTGGGGTCGACGCCCTCCCGGGCGTGCCACAGACCGGTCATCCACGCCTCGACCTCGTCCGGGGTGCGGGGCAGCCCGGACGAGAGGTTGACGTTGCCGTCCTCGGTGATCAGGACGTCGTCCTCGATCCGCACGCCGATCCCGCGGTACTCCTCCGGCACCGCGAGGTCCTCCGCCTTGAAGTAGAGGCCGGGCTCGATGGTGAACACCATGCCGGGCTCGATGACCCCGTCCACGTACAGCTCCCGCTTGGCCTGCGCGCAGTCGTGCACGTCGAGGCCCAGGTGGTGGCTCGTGCCGTGCGGCATCCACCGCCGGTGGTGCTGGCCCGCCGCGGAGAGCGAGACCTCGGCGGGCACGGGCAGCAGGCCCCAGCTCTCCAGCCGCCGGGCCAGGACCTCCATGGCGGCGGCGTGCACGTCCCGGAACCGGTTGCCGGGCACCGCGGCGTCGAACGCGGCGTCGGCGGCGTCCAGGACCGCCTGGTAGATCCGCCGCTGCACCTCCGAGTAGCGGCCGTTCACCGGCAGGGTGCGGGTGATGTCCGCGGTGTAGAGGGAGTCGGCCTCCACGCCCGCGTCCACGAGGATCAGCTCCCCGGGGATCACCCTCCCGGTGTTGCGGATCCAGTGCAGGACCGTGGCGTTGTTGCCGCACGCCGCGATGGTGTCGTAGCCGAGGTCGTTGCCGTCCGTGCGGGCGCGGGCGAAGAAGGCGCCCTCGACCATGCGCTCGCCGCGGTGGCGGTGGCCCGCGGCGGCCGGCAGCACGTGCACGATGTCGGTGAAGCCCGCGATGGTCGCGTCCACGGCCTCGCGCAGCTGCCCGACCTCGTGGGCGTCCTTGACGAGCCGCAGCTCCGAGAGCGCCTCGGCGAGCTCGCCGTCGAGGGCGTCCGAGGACTCGAGGTCCACCCCGGTGTTGATCCGGGAGGTGTCCACCAGGGCGTCGACGTTCAGGTCCACCTCGCGCACGAGCCGGACCCGCAGGCCGCCCAGGGCGGTGGGCCCGGCGTTCTTGGTGACCGCGTCCTCGAGGCCCCCGAGGTCCCGGGTGCGCAGCCCGTAGGCGGCGCCCAGTTCCTCGAGGGTGGGGCGGGGGCCCACCCAGAACTCGCCGTTCTTGGCGTCGGCGTAGAACTCCTTCGAGTCCCGGCCGGCCATGGGGTGGAAGTACAGGGTGGCCTCGTGGTGGCCCCCGTCGTCGCCGGCGCCCTCCTGGACGGGCTCGAGCACCAGCACGGCGTCGGGCTCGTGGTCCACGCCCAGACCCGTGAGGTGCGCGAACGCGGAGTGCGGCCGGAAGCGGTAGTCGGTGTCGTTGGAGCGGACCTTGAGCGGCCCGGCGGGGAGCACGAGCCGCTCGCCGGGGAACCGCTCGGAGATCCGCCGGCGCCGCTCGGCGGCGAAGTCCGCGACCGGGGCCCGCTCCACCTCGGTGGGCTCCGCCTCCGCCCACTGGGACGCCATGAACTGCTGGAAGGCGGCGGAGTCGGGGCGCTGGGACCGGTTCTCGACCCGGTCCGAGAGCGGCTGCGCCGCGTCCTGGGGTGTGCTGCTGTGCTCTGTCATGATTCCTTTCCTCGCGTCGTCGGTCTCATCGTGCCACGGGAGGCGGCGGGCCGTCCGGCCCGGACCGGTATCGTGGAGCGGGTGAAGATCGACCTGCACACCCACTCGTCCGACTCCGACGGCACGGAGAGCCCGGCGGACGTGGCCCGCGCGGCGCACGCGGCGGGCCTGGACGTCTTCGCCCTCACCGACCACGACACCACGTCCGGGTGGCAGGCGGCCGGGGACGCCGCGGTGGCCCTCGGGGTCGCCTTCGTCCCGGGCATGGAGATCTCCTGCACCACCGAGGACGGGATCTCGGTGCACCTGCTGAGCTACCTGCACGACCCGCGGGAGCCACGGCTGCTCGCCGAGATCGAGTCCTCCCGCTGCTCGCGGCGCACCCGGGCCGAGCGCATGGTCGAGCTGCTGTCCGAGGACTACCCGATCGACTGGGACGTGGTCCTGGACCACGTGCGCGAGGGCGCGACCGTGGGCCGCCCGCACATCGCCGACGCGCTCGTCACCGTGGGGGTCGTGGAGAACCGCACCGCCGCCTTCGCCTCGGTGCTGCACAGCCGCTCCCGCTACTACGTCCCCCACTACGCCCCGGACCCGGTGCACGCGGTGCGCCTCGTCCGGGCCGCCGGCGGCGTGCCCGTCTTCGCCCACCCGCTCGCCGCGGCCCGCGGCCGGGTGGTCGGCCCGGAGGTCTTCGAGGCCATGATCGACGCCGGCCTCGGCGGGCTCGAGGTCGCGCACCGGGACAACCCCGACGACGCCCGGGCCCGGCTCGTCCGGATGGCCTCCGAGCACGACCTGGTGGTCACGGGCGCGAGCGACTACCACGGGGCCGGCAAGCCCAACCGGCTGGGGGAGAACCTGACGTCCGTCCAGTCGCTCGTGCGGATCGAGGAGCAGGCCGGCTCCGGGGTCCCCGTGCGCTACCCCTGAGGGCCCCGCCGCCTGCCGGGCGAGCCCGTGCTCAGTCCCACACGGTCGCGCCCGGCAGGCGGGCGCGCATGACCTCGATCGCCTCCGGGTTGCGGTCCACGCACACGAACCGCCGGTCCAGCTGGCCGGCGGCGGCGCCGAGCGTCCCGGAGCCGGCGAAGAAGTCCAGGACCCAGTCCCCGGGGGCGGAGCTCGCGGCGACCATCCGCCGCACCAGGCCCACGGGCTTCTGCGTGGGGTAGCCGGTCTTCTCCCGGCCGGTGGGGGAGACGATGGTGTGCCACCACACGTCCGTGGGCAGCTTGCCCAGCCGCACCTTCTCCGGGGTCACCAGGCCCGGGGCCATGTACGGCTCCCGGTCGACCTCGGCGCTGTCGAACAGGTACCGCTCGGGGTCCTTGACGTACACCAGGACGTTGTCGTGCTTGGCGGGCCAGCGGCGGCGGGAGCGCCCGCCGTAGTCGTAGGCCCAGATGATCTCGTTGAGGAAGCACTCCCGCCCGAAGATCGCGTCCAGCATCACCTTCGCGTAGTGCACCTCCCGGTAGTCCAGGTGCAGGTACAGCGTCCCGTCGTCGGCCAGCACCCGCCACGCCTCCCGCAGACGGGGCTCCAGGAACCCCCAGTAGTCGGCGAACGCGTCGTCGTAGCTGCGCAGGGCCCCCAGCACGGTCGTGTAGGAGCGGCCGGCGAAGCCGGTGCGGTCGCCCTCCCCGGCGGCGGCCGGGGTCACCGTGGACTCCCGCCGCCGCTGGGTGCGGCCCGTGTTGAAGGGCGGGTCCACGTAGATCATGCGGAAGGCCCCGCCGGGCAGCCGCCGCAGGAGATCCAGGTTCTCCGCGGCGACCACCGCGTCGGTGCCCTCGGCGTCGAAGGCGAAGGGGCTCACTCGCCGGCGGTGCCGCTCTGCTCCGGCGAGGCCGCGCTGCTGCGGCGGCGCCGGCGGCGCCGGGTGGTGCCGTCCGAGGTGCGCTCCACCGAGGTCTCCCGGGGCGCCTCGGGAGCCGTCTCGCGCGCAGCCGCCCGGGGCGCCCGGGCGTCCTCGCGCGGAGCGGACGACGTCGCGGCGTCGTCGCGGCGGCCGCGGCCGCCGCGCCCCTCACCGCGGCCGGACCCGCCGCGGTCGCCGCGGCCGGAGCCGCGCCCCTCGCCGCGGCCGGCGCCGCGGTCGCGCGAGCGCCCGTCCCGGCCCTCGCCGCGCGGGCCGCTCTTGCGCCCGCCGGGCTCGCCGAGGTCCTCGAGGACCTCGGCGCCGAGCCCCTCGTGGGTGCGCCTGGAGCGGGGGAGCCGGCCCTTGGTGCCCTTCGGGATGCTCAGCTCCTCGTACAGGTGCTCGGAGGAGGAGTAGGTCTCGCGGGGCTCGGGGATGCCGAGCTCCAGGGCCTTGTCGATCAGCCGCCAGCGCGGGATGTCGTCCCAGTCCACGAACGTCACGGCCGTGCCCTTGTTGCCCGCGCGGCCGGTGCGGCCGGTGCGGTGCAGGTAGGTCTTCTCGTCCTCGGGGCACTGGAAGTTGATGACGTGCGTGACGTCCTCGACGTCGATGCCGCGGGCGGCGACGTCCGTGGCCACGAGCACGTCGACCTTGTTGTTGCGGAACGCGCGCAGCGCCTGCTCGCGGGCGCCCTGCCCCAGGTCGCCGTGCAGCGGGGCGGCGGCGAAGCCGCGGGTGATCAGCTCGTCCGCGAGCTTGGCCGCGGCCCGCTTGGTCTTGGTGAACACGATCGTGCGCCCCCGGCCCTCGGCCTGCAGGATCCGGGCCACGACCTCGTCCTTGTCGAGGTGGTGCGCCCGGTAGACCACCTGGCGGATGTCCTTCTTGGTGGCGCCCTCGTCCGGCGCGGCGGCCCGGATGTGCATGGGCTTGGTCATGTAGCGGCGGGCCATGGCCACCACGGGCCCGGGCATCGTCGCGGAGAAGAGCATCGTCTGCCGGACCTCGGGCACGGCCGAGAGCAGCTTCTCGACGTCGGGCAGGAAGCCGAGGTCGAGCATCTCGTCGGCCTCGTCGAGCACCACGGCCCGCACCGCGGACAGGTCGAGGTGGCGCTGCCGGTTGAGGTCGATGAGCCGGCCGGGGGTGCCGACGACGACCTCGACGCCCGCCTGCAGCTGCTCGATCTGGGGCTCGTAGGCGCGGCCGCCGTAGATGGTGGCCACCCGGGCGTCGCGGGTCCGCGCGGCGGTGGCCAGGTCGTGGCCGACCTGGACGGCGAGCTCGCGGGTGGGCACCACGATGAGCGCCTGCGGGGCGCCCGGCTTCTTCAGCTGGTCCCACCCCGCGTCGCCGCGGCCCACGACGCGCTGGACCACGGGGATGCCGAAGCCGAGGGTCTTGCCCGTGCCGGTCTTGGCCTGCCCGATGATGTCCTGCCCGGACAGCGCCACCGGCAGGGTCATGGCCTGGATGGGGAAGGGGTGGACGATGCCCTCGGCGGCGAGGGAGTCCACGATGTCCTGGCGCACCCCGAACTCGGCGAAGTCCTGGGGCAGCGGCTCGGGGTGCTCGGTGGTCTCGACGACCACCTCGGGGGTGCCGTCGAGGACGGTCCCGTCGTCGGGCGCGGCGGCGTCCGGTGCGGTGTCGGTGATGTGGTCGGTCACGGTCGGTTTCCTTACGACTCGGGCACGCCCGCTGAAGGGAGGGGACCTCGGGGTCCGGCCTCCGGGCCGCCGTGCTGGCGGGCGCCGGGGGGCGTGCGTTGGGTGGAAGCCGATCGTGAGCGTGCGCCGCCTCGACCGCGCGGGCCACGGGAGCGTGGCGCCCGGGTCCGGTCCTGCGCGAGGCCGCCGTGGGGGCCTGTTCGCGGGGAGCGGGGGCGAGTAGGTGTCTGTCGTTCGTGGGATCGCGGGTACGACCGGTCATCCAGTGCACTCAACAGTGTAGCCCGACGACCGCGCACGCTCCGTGCGGTCGCCGGGCCGGGTCCGCCGTGCCGGGCGGAGGGGGTCTCAGCCGTCCTGGGCGAAGGGGGTGAAGCCGACCGCCCGCTTCTGCTCCGCGCCGACGGCGGCGTAGCCGATGACGCCCGCGGGGACGACCGTCACGTTGCCCTTGGTGTCCGTCAGGGTCAGGGGGGACCCGGAGGACATGGCCGCGGTGATCAGCTCCACGGCCTCCGGCGCCTCGAGCGCGGAGTCGACGACGATCTCCCGGGCGACGTGCTGAACACCGATCTTGATTTCCATGGTTCCTCCTGGTCGGGGCTGCGGGATGCGTCCCGGCCAGTCTAGGAGGGCGCTACTGCCAGTCCTCGTCGATGATCGAGATTCCGCCCCAAGCTAAACGGAAGATCTGGCGCTGGGCCTCGGCCCGGCCGCCGGTGCCCGGGTTGCGGATCCAGTGCACCGCGGCGGTCTGCGCCATGCCGGTGAGGGAGCGGGAGACGAGCACGGCGTGCGGGTGGCTCAGCCCCGCGTTGGGCCCGAGGACCCCGGCGATCGAGTCCGCCACGGCGAGGTGGAAGCTCTCGAAGCGCTCCGCGACCTCCGGGTCCGCCAGCAGGTCGGACTCGAAGATCAGCCGGTGGGCCTCCGGATTGGCCTCGACGAAGCCGAAGTAGACGTCCAGCATGGACTCGACCCGCTCGCGGTTCACGTCGCTGCCCTGCAGCGCCGTGACGAGCCCGAGCGAGAGCTCCTGCAGGTAGTGGTCCACGAGGGCGAGGTACAGCTCGCGCTTGCCGGGGAAGTGCTGGTAGAGGACGGGCTTGCTCACCTGGGCGGCGTCGGCGATGTCGTCCATGGACGACCCGTGGTAGCCGTTCGAGGAGAACACGGACAGCGCCGTCTCGAGCAGCTGCCGCCGGCGGGCCTCGCGCGGGAGGCGCGCCGGGCGGCCTCTCCTGGTCTCAGTCATGAACCGTTCCTCCTCAACCGGTCGGCGGCGCCGGCCGAACGAATGCTGCCCTACCCCGCGGCCTGGGACCGGGTGGCGGCTTCCGGCGGCGCCCCGGCCGCCGGTGGTGCGCTCTCCTCCGCGGCGGGCGCGGGGACCTCGATGCCGTACAGCGCCGCCAGACCGGTGATGTACTCGTCCTGCCGGCCCTGCGCGGCGAGCTCGCGCGCGCGGACGGTGGGGGTGTGCAGCAGGGAGCGGACCATGCGCCGCATCGCGAGCTCGATCTGCTCCTGGGCGGCCGTGCATCCGTGGTGGGAGGTGACCTTCTCGAGCTCGGCGTCCAGGACGGCCATGGTGTGCTTGCGCAGGGCGACGATCGCGGCGTCCATGTCCCGGGCCTCCTGGCTCGCGGCGAACTCCTGGGCGGCGCGCTCGACGATCCCGCTCGCGGCGTCGACGGACTCCCGGGTCTCGTCCGGGGCGGCCACGCGCACCGACTCGAGGGTGATGAGCTCGACGCCGGGCAGGTCCGCCACGGCGGGGTCGAAGTCGCGGGTCAGGGCCAGGTCGACCACGGTGCGGGACCCGGCGGGGAACGCGGCGGCGCCCATGGGGGCGGAGCCGCCGCTGCAGCCGATCACGACGTCGGCGCGCTCCAGGGCCGCGGCCAGCTCCGCGGTCCCCACCGGGGTGCCGCCGCGGTTCTCGGTGAACTGCTCCGCCCGGCCCGACGCCGAGTACACCTCGATGTCCGCGCAGCCGCGGTCGCGCAGGGCCGCCATGGTCGCCCCCGCGTAGGCGCCCGTGCCGAACACGAGGGCCCGGCGCGACGTCCAGGTGCCGGACGTGACGTCGTCGGCGAGGTCCAGGGCCACGGAGACGATGGAGCGGCCGCGCTCGCCCAGGGCGGTCTGCGTGCCCACCTTGCGGGCGGTGCGGGCGGCCGCCTCGAACAGCCGCTGGAGCTTGCCGGAGACCGTCCCCGCCTGCTGGGCGTCGTTGAGGGCGCGCCGGACCTGCCCTGTGATCTCGCGCTCGCCCACCACGGCGGACTCCAGCCCGGAGACCACGGTGAAGAGGTGGCGTGCGGCGCCGGAGTCGGTGAAGGCCCGCAGGGAGTCGGCCACGAACTCGGGGTCGAGCCCGGCGCGGGAGCCGATCTGCTCGGCGAGCTCGGCCAGGACCCGGTCCAGCGCCGCCCCGGACGGGACGCCCGGCGTGTCCTCGAGCTCCCCGTAGATCTCGAGCCGGTTGCACGTCGAGAGGGTCACGGCGCCCCGGAGCGGGCCGCTGCGGACCATCTCCTCGGACAGCCCGAGCGCACCGGTGCTGAGACGCGCAACGGTGTTCAGATCGACGTTCTGATGGGAGGCGACGAGAGCGAAGAGGACCACAGTGCATTCATACTAGACGGTCACCGCGGATCCGCGCCTCAGTGACGTCCGAGAGGCCGCTCACGTCCGTCACCGACCGGCCCCTCCCGGACCCCGGTGACGCTGCGTCGGTAAACGACGTCGGTGTTCCTTGGCACAATGGGAGCACTATGCCTACCACCCCTGAGACGGCGAGCACGCCGGACACGTCGACCGCAGCCGTTCCCGGGCACCCCACGGGCGGCACCCACCCCTCGGCGGCGTTCCGGCGCCTGACCGGATCGCTCGGGGCGCTGCCGCAGGGCCATCCGCTGCGGGCCGCCGGCACACTGGACGCCCCGCTGCTGCAGGCCCTCACGGGCCGCGCGCCCGGCCGCCGCCCGGTGTGGTTCATGCGGCAGGCGGGCCGGTCACTGCCGGAGTACCGGTCCCTGCGCCAGGGCACCGCCATGCTCGACGCCTGCCTGGACCCCGCGATGGCCGCCGAGATCACGCTCCAGCCGGTGCGCCGGCACGACGTCGACGCCGCCATCTTCTTCTCCGACATCGTCGTGCCCATGCGCGTGGCCGGCGTGGACGTCGAGATCGTCCCGGGCCGCGGCCCCGTCCTGGAGCGCCCCGTGCGCACGGCCGCCGACGTCGCCGCCCTGCCCGAGCTCGCCGAGGGCTCCCTCGACCCGATCCGCGAGGCCGTCGCCCGCACCGTCGCGGAGCTCGGGGCGACCCCGCTCATCGGCTTCGCCGGGGCGCCGTTCACCGTGGCCGCCTACATGGTCGAGGGCGGGCCCTCCCGGGACCACCTGCTGCCGCGCACGATGATGCACGCCGACCCGGCGGCCTGGCGGGCGCTCGCCGAGTGGGCGGCCCGGACCTCCGGGGCGTTCCTGCGCGCCCAGGTCGAGGCCGGCGCCTCCGCCGTGCAGCTCTTCGACTCCTGGGCGGGTTCCCTGTCCCTGGCCGACTACTCCGCGCACGTGGTGGAGCACTCGGCAGCCGCGCTGCGGGCCGTCGAGGACCTCGCCGTGCCCCGGATCCACTTCGGCACCGGCACCGGTGAGCTGCTCGCCGCGATGCGGGACGCCGGCGCGGACGCGGTGGGCGTGGACTACCGGATCCCGCTGGCCGAGGCCAACCGGCGGCTCGGCGGGTCCACCGTGCTGCAGGGCAACATCGACCCGGCCCTGCTCACCGCCCCCTGGCCCGTGCTCGCCGAGCACGTGCGCGAGGTGCTGGCCGGCGGGGCCACGGCGCCCGGGCACGTGGTGAACCTCGGCCACGGCGTCCCGCCGGGCACCGACCCGCAGGTGCTGACGGACCTCGTGTCCTTCGTCCACGACCAGCCGCTGGAGCAGACCCCTCGCGGCGGCAGGCCGTGAGCGCGGAGCGGGACGGCCGGCCCGCCCGCCGGACCCCGCCCCGATCCGCCCTCGTGGTGGGCGGCGGCGTCTCCGGGCTCGTGGCCGCCCGCGACCTGGCGGCCCGCGGGCTGCGCGTCACCCTGGTCGAGGCCGAGGACCACCTCGGGGGAGCCGTCGGCGCCCACCAGGTGGCGGGCCTCGTCCTCGACTCGGGCGCCGAGTCCTTCGCGACCCGCTCCCGGGCGGTCCCCGACCTCCTGGACGAGCTCGGCCTCGGCGAGCGCGTGGTGCACCCCAACCGCTCCGGCTCGTGGCTGTTCCTGCCGGAGGGCGCCGTGCCCGCCCCCGACTCCGGGATCCTGGGCATCCCCGCCGACCCGACCGCCCCCCGGCTGCGGGCGGCCCTCGGCCGTGCCGGCATGCTGCGCGCGAGCCTCGACCGCCGGCTGCCGGCCTTCGTCGGCATGACCGAGCGCTCCCTCGGCGGCCTCGTCCGGGCGCGGATGGGGGAGCGGGTGCTGGACCGGCTCGTCGCGCCGTTCGCCACGGGCGTGCACTCCGCCCACCCCGACGACCTCGACGTCGACGCCGTCGCCCCCGGTCTGCGGCGGGCCCTGCGCGAGCACGGGTCCCTCGGCGCCGCAGCGGGCGCCCTGCGCCGCGCCGCGCCCGCGGGCGCGAACGTGGCCGGGCTGCGCGGCGGCATGAACGCGCTGTCCGAGACCCTCGTGCACGACCTCGAGCGGGCGGGCGTGAAGCTCGTCACCGGCTACGACGTCATCGCCCTCGACCGCGACCCCCGGCGCGAGGGCTGGATGGTCATCCAGCGCCAGCCCCGCTTCGGCCACAAGACCGCCGTGGCGCGCGGGGAGCTGCTCGTGATGGCCACCGACGGCACGACCGCCGTCCGGCTCCTCGCCAGCCACGACGAGGGGCTCCAGCGGTTCGCCCCAGGGGCCGGGCCCCAGGTGGCCCTGGCCACGCTCGTGGTCGACGAGCCGCGCCTGGACGGCGCCCCCCGGGGCACCGGCCTGCTCGTGAGCGAGGACGCCCGCGGCGTGCGCGCCAAGGCCCTCACCCACGCGAGCGCCAAGTGGGACTGGGTCCGGCAGGCGGCCGGCCCCGGCCGGCACGTGCTGCGGCTCTCCTACGGGCGCGCCCAGCCCGACGCCACCGCCGTGCCCCCGGAGGTGGCCCTGCCCGACGACCAGCTCATCCGCCTGGCCCTCTCCGACGCCTCGACCCTCATGGGCATGCCCCTGCGGCCCGCCCAGCTCGTCGGCGCGGACATCGTGCGCTGGCGCTCCGCGCTGCCCCGCACCGGCGTCGGGCACGCCCGGCGGGTCGCCGACTTCCGGCGGGCGCTGGCGGCGCTGCCCGACGCCGTCGCGGTCGGCGGGTGGCTCTCGGGCACGGGCCTCGCCTCCGTCGTCGCCGACACCCGGGCCCAGGTCCGCGCCCTGCTCGCCGAGGCGGGCGTCCCGGACGACGCCGCGCCGGCCGCCGCCGAACCGGCACGCACCCCACCGACCAGCACCCGACGAAAGGACTGAGCCTTGTCCCACGACACCAGCCCCCACGAGCACGGCGGTCACCCCGCAGCCACGCCCGAGCCGACGCAGGACGGCGGCGCGGAGCGGCTGCACTGGGCCGTCTGGTCCGTGTTCGCCCGCCCCGCCGGCGGCGCCGCGGCCCGCACGGCCGGCGACGACGCCTCCGCGGCCGCCGAGTTCGACGGCGTCGTCGAGCAGCTGGCGGCCGAGGGCGTGACGCTGCGCGGCGCCTACGACGTCTCGGGGATGCGCGAGGACGCCGACGTCCTCACGTGGCTGCACGGCGACGACCCCCAGGCGCTCCAGTCTGCGGTCCGCCGGCTGCGCCGCACGGAGCTCCTGGCCGGCACCGCACAGGCCTGGAACGCGATGGGGGTGCACCGGGACGCCGAGTTCACCCGGAACCACTCGCCGTCCTTCGCCCGCGGCGTCGCCCCCGAGGACTGGGTCTGCGTCTACCCGTTCGTGCGCTCCTACGAGTGGTACTACATGAACGCCCAGCGCCGCTCCGAGATGCTGCGCAACCACGGCATGGCGGCGCGCGACTACCCCCAGGTCCTCGCCAACACCATCGCGTGCTTCGGCCTCAATGACTTCGAGTGGCTGCTCGCGCTCGAGGCCCCCGAGCTGGTCGACCTCGTCGACGTCATGCGGGCCTTCCGCAACACGGAGGCCCGGCTGCACGTGCGCGAGGAGACGCCGTTCTACACGGGCCGCCGGATCCGCTCCGAGGAGCTCGCGGAGGTGCTCCGATGAGCGCCGAGAACGCCCTGTCGCGGGCCCGCGCGCACGCGCCGGAGCACTACGACGCCGTCGTCCTCTCGTCCTTCGGCGGGCCGGAGGGGCAGGACGACGTCCTGCCGTTCCTGCGCAACGTCACGAAGGGCCGCGGCATCCCCGACGAGCGGCTCGAGGAGGTCGCCACCCACTACCGGGCCAACGGCGGCGTCAGCCCCATCAACGCCCAGAACCGCGCGCTGCGCTCCGCCCTCGAGGCCGAGCTGCTCGGCCGGGGCCTGAGCGTGCCCGTGCTGTGGGCCAACCGCAACTGGGCGCCCTACGTGGCGGACGTGGTGCGGGAGTGCCACGCGCGCGGGCTGCGCAAGCTCCTGGTGCTCGCCACCAGCGCCTACTCCAGCTACTCCGGCTGCCGCCAGTACCGCGAGGACTACGGCGTGGCGCTCGAGGAGCTCGGCCTCGCGGACGAGATGCAGGTCGACAAGGTCCACCAGTACTACGACTCCGAGGGCTTCGTGCAGCCCTTCGTCGAGGGCCTCCGGGAGGGCCTCGCGCAGGTGCGCGACCGGCTCGGCGCCGACGGCGGCAGGATCGCGGTCCTGTTCTGCACCCACTCCATCCCCACGACCGACGCCGAGGCCTCCGGGCCGGCGCGGATGGACTTCGAGGAGGGCTCCGCCTACGTCGCCCAGCACCTGGCCGTGGCCCGGACCGTGCTGGAGCGCGTGGGGCCGGAGGAGCTCGGGGACCACACCTGGGACCTCGTCTACCAGTCCCGCTCCGGGCCGCCGCAGGTGCCGTGGCTCGAGCCGGACGTCAACGACGCCCTCGAGGAGCTCGCCGAGCGCGGTGTCGCCGGCGTGGTCCTCGTGCCGCTGGGCTTCGTCTCCGACCACATGGAGGTCAAGTGGGACCTCGACACGGAGGCCCTGGAGACCTGCGAACGGCTCGGCCTCCCGGCCGTGCGCACCCCCACCGCGGGCACCCACCCGGCGTTCGTGGCCGGGCTCGCGGACCTCGTGGAGCAGCGCGTCGCCGGGCGCGCCGCCCCGCCGCGGCTCTCCGCGTGCGCCGAGGGCACGTGGTTCGACGACTGCGCCCCGGACTGCTGCGTCAAGGTGCTGCGCGGCGCCACCGGGCCCCGTCCGACCATCGCGCAGCGCCCCCAGGGCGAGCCCCTCCCGGTCGCCCTCGACGAGGCGGGGGAGGTGCGGTGGTCGTGACGGCCGCGGCGCAGGGGCTCCCGGTGCTGCGGGTCGGGACCCGCGGCTCCCGGCTCGCGCTCACCCAGACCACCACGTCGGCCAGGGCCGTCGCGGCGGCGGGCGGGCTCGAGCCGGAGCTCGTCACGATCCGCACCGAGGGCGACGTCCTGACCGGGCCCCTGTCCCAGATGGGCGGCACCGGGGTCTTCGCCACGGCCCTGCGGGCCGCGCTGCTGGCGGGATCCGTGGACCTGGCCGTGCACTCCCTCAAGGACCTGCCCACCGCTCCCGTGCCGGGCCTCGAGGTCGCCGCGGTGCCGGAGCGGGAGGACCCCCGGGACGCCCTGTGCGCCCGCGACGGGCTGACCCTCGCCGGTCTGCCCGCCGGCGCGAAGGTCGGCACCGGCTCCCCGCGGCGCGCGGCGCAGGTGCGCGCGGCGCGCCCGGACCTGGAGATCGTCGACATCCGCGGCAACGTGGGCACCCGGCTGGGGCGGGTGGCCCTGGGCGACCTCGACGCCGTGGTGCTCGCCGCCTCCGGGCTGCGGCGGCTCGGGCTGGAGGACGCGATCACCGAGCTGATCGACCCGTCCGTCATGCTCCCCGCCCCCGGGCAGGGCGCCCTGGCCCTCGAGTGCCGCACCGAGGACGCCTCGGGGGACACCCCGCTCGCCGCCGCCCTCGCCGCGGTGGACCACCTGGAGACCCGCCTGGCCGTGACCGCGGAACGGGCGCTGCTGACCCGGCTCGAGGCCGGCTGCGCGGCCCCCGTGGGCACCTTCGCGCGGATCGAGGACGGCGTGCTCGTGCTCGACGTCGTCGTGGCCGACCCGGACGGCAGCCGGGTCATGCGCCGCAGCGGCCGCACCGCGGAGCGCGGCGTCGACGACGCCCGCGCCCTCGGCCACCGGCTGGGCGACGAGCTGCTCGCCGACGGCGCCGGCCGGCTGGCCCGGTTGACGCTCTGAGACCCGTGCCGCACCCCGGCCCCGCCGACCGCTCCGCCGACCCGGCCGCCGCCCTGCGCGGGGCCAGGGTCGTCGTGACCCGTTCCGCCGACCGGGCCAGGGAGCTCGTGGCGCTGTTGCACGGGCACGGGGCCCGGGTCCGGCTCGCCCCGCTGCTCGAGGCCACCCTCCCCGGGGACACCGGTCCCGTGGCCGCCCTGCTGGACCGGGCGGCGGACCCGGGGGCCGCCGCCGGGTCCTGGCTGGTGGTCACCTCGGTCACCACCGTCCGGGCCCTGCGCGCGGTCGCGGGGGAGCCGTCCGGCACGGCACTCGGCGACCGGTTCGCGGCGGCCCGGCGGGCCGGCCTGCGCGTGGCCGCGGTGGGGGACGCCACGGCCGCGGCCCTCACGGCGGCCGGGCTGCGGCCGGACCTCGTGCCCGGCGCGGTGCACTCGGCCGCCGGGCTGCTCGCCGACTGGCCGCCGGAGCCGGCTCCCGGCACCGTCCTGCTGCCGCTCTCCGCCCGGGCCCGGCCCACCCTCGAGACCGGTCTGACCGCGCGGGGGTACGGGGTGCTGACGGCCACGGCCTACGAGACCGTGCCCTGGCCGGCGCCCGCGCCCCTCGTGCGGCGGGCCGCGGCCCAGCGGGAGGCCGACGGCACGGACGACGACGCGGTCGACGGCACGGACGACGACACGGATCGCGGCGTGGACGGGCGCGTGGCCGAGCTCCACCGGTCCGACCTGCTGCAGGTCCTGGCCGCGGGCGAGGCCGACGCCGTGGTGCTCACGGCGCCGTCCCACCTCGCCGAGCTCGTGCGCGACGACCCCGACGTCCTGGCCGGCACCGTCCTCGTGGCCATCGGCGAGCCGACGAGACGCGCCGCCGCCGAGCGCGGCCTGCCGTCCGTGGCCGCGTCCCTGCCCACCCCGGAGGGGATCCGCGACGCCCTCGCCCGGGCCCTCACCGCACCCGCGGCCTCCCGGGCGGCCGCGGGGGCGCCCGCCCCGACCCCGACGCCGGCGGCTCCGCCGCCGGCCGCACCGACCACACCGATCCCGACGACACCGATCCCTGCGACCGAGGAGACGAACTCCGTGACCCACCGAATTCCCCGCTACGACCTGGTGTCCCGCCCCCGCCGCCTGCGCACCACCCCGGCCGTGCGCCGGCTCGCCGCGCAGACCAGGGTCCATCCGTCCGACCTCATCCTGCCCGTGTTCGTCCGCGAGGGCCTCGCCGAGCCCGCCCCGCTCGGCTCCATGCCGGGGGTCGTCCAGCACTCCATGGACTCGCTCCGGCGCGCCGCCGCCGAGGCCGTGGCCAAGGGCCTCGGCGGGTTCATGATCTTCGGCGTGCCCGCCGAGCGGGACCCCGAGGGCAGCGCCGGGTGCGACCCCGAGGGCATCCTGAACCGGGCGCTGCGCGCCGTGCGCGCCGAGGTCGGCGACGACCTCGTCGTCATGGCCGACCTGTGCCTGGACGAGTTCACCGACCACGGGCACTGCGGCGTCCTGGCCGAGGACGGGACCGTGGACAACGACGCGACCCTGGAGATCTACGGCCGGATGGCCGTGGCCCAGGCCGAGGCGGGCGCCCACGTGCTCGGGCCCTCCGGCATGATGGACGGCCAGGTCGGCGTGATCCGCTCCGCCCTCGACGAGGCCGGGCACCCCGACGTCGCCGTCCTGGCCTACTCCGCGAAGTACTCCTCCGCGTTCTACGGCCCGTTCCGCGAGGCCGTGGACTCCCAGCTGCAGGGCGACCGCCGCAGCTACCAGATGGACCCCGCCAACCGCCGGGAGGCGCTGCACGAGCTGCAGCTGGACCTGGACGAGGGCGCCGACATGGTCATGGTCAAACCGGCCATGAGCTACCTCGACATCCTCCGCGACGTGGCCGAGGTCTCCCCGGTGCCCGTCTCCGCGTACCAGATCTCCGGCGAGTACGCCATGATCGAGGCCGCCGCCGCCAACGGCTGGATCGACCGCCGGGCCGCGATCCAGGAGTCCGTGCTGTCCATCCGCCGCGCGGGCGCCGACTCCGTGCTCACCTACTTCGCCGTCGAGCTCGCGGACTGGTTCCGCGAGGAGAACGGCCTCTCCTGACCCCCACCGTCCCCCGAGCCGGCACCCCCGGCGGAAGGAAGCAGACAAACCCATGAGCGTTTCCCAGGAACTCTTCGACCGCGCGCGCAAGGTCATGCCCGGCGGGGTCAACTCCCCGGTGCGGGCCTTCGCGTCCGTGGGCGGCACCCCGCCCTTCATCACCGCGGCCAAGGGCCCGTACCTCACCGACGTCGACGGCCGCGAGTACGTCGACCTCGTCAGCTCGTGGGGGCCCGCCCTCGTCGGGCACTCCCACCCGGCCGTCATCGAGGCCGTGCACGAGGCCGTGGAGCGCGGCCTGTCCTTCGGGGCCACGACCCGCGGGGAGACCGAGCTGGCCGAGCTCGTGGTCGAGCGGATCGGCGCGATCGACGAGCTGCGCATGGTCTCGACCGGGACCGAGGCGGCCATGACCGCGATCCGCCTGGCGCGCGGCGTGACCGGCCGGGACCTCGTCGTGAAGTTCGCCGGGTGCTACCACGGGCACGTGGACTCCCTGCTGTCCGAGGCGGGCTCAGGCGTGGCGACCCTCGCCCTGCCCGGCTCCGCCGGGGTCACCGCGGCCACCGCGGCCGAGACCCTGGTGCTGCCCTACAACGACCTCGCCGCCGTGGAGGAGGCCTTCGCCGCCCACCCCGGCCGGATCGCCGCCGTCATCACCGAGGGCGCGCCCGCCAACATGGGTGTGGTCACCCCCGGCGAGGGCTTCAACGCGGGCCTGCGCCGGCTCACGCGCGAGCACGGGGCGCTGATGATCTTCGACGAGGTGCTGACCGGGTTCCGCGTGCACGAGGCCGGCTACTGGGGTCTCACCGCCGCGGGCGAGGACGGCTGGGAGCCCGACCTGTTCATGTTCGGGAAGGTCATCGGCGGCGGGCTGCCGGTCGCCGGCGTGGGCGGGCGGGCCGGGGTCATGAACCACCTGGCGCCCCTGGGCCCCGTCTACCAGGCCGGGACCCTGTCCGGGAACCCGGTGGCGATGGCCGCGGGCGCGGCGACCCTGCGCACCGCGGACCGGATCGCCTACCAGACCGTCGACCGGCGCTCGGCGCAGCTGCAGGAGGCGGTGCGCGCGGCGCTGACCGAGGCCGGGGTCGACCACTCCATCCAGTCGGCCGGCAACCTGTTCTCGGTGGCCTTCGGCACCTCCGCCGCCGGCGTGCACGACTACGCGCAGGCCAAGGCGCAGGAGACGTTCCGCTACCCGGCGTTCTTCCACGCGATGCTCGACCAGGGCGTCTACCTGCCCCCGTCGGTGTTCGAGGCGTGGTTCCTCTCCGCCGCGCACGACGACGCCGCGATGGACCGGATCGTCTCCGCCCTGCCGGCCGCGGCGCGCGCGGCCGCCGAGGCCCGGCCGGCCGCCTGACCCCGGCCGCCGGGGCCCGGCCGGCCGCCGTCCCGGGGAGCGCTCAGGCGTCCTCGGGGCGGCGGAGCGGCCACGCGCCGTCGACCACCGCGTCCGGGCGGGTCCGGCGGAAGTACTCCTGGAGGCTCGCGGCCTGCTCGGCCGCCCACCCCACCTGGTCGGCGTGCAGCGCGGCCGCCGGGCGCACCAGCTCCGGGAAGCGGCGGGCCATCAGCACCGCGAGCCGCTCCGTCGCGACCGAGTCCGCCGCCGAGGTGTGCGCCGCGGTGAGCTCGACCCCGTACTCCTCGCACAGCGCCCCGAGGGTGCGCTTGCCGCGCCGGTACCGGTGCACCTGCTTGTTGAGGACGTAGGGGTCCAGCACCGGGAAGGGCTGCGGGACCTCCACCCCGTGGCGCCGGCCCTCGTGGGCGAGGACCGTGAAGTCGTAGGAGGCGTTGAACACCAGCACGGGCGTGCCCGCGGCGAAGAGGCCGGCCAGGACGCCCGCGATCTCCGCGACCACCTCCGCGGCGGGCCGGCCCTCGGCGCGGGCCCGCTCGGTGCTCACCCCGTGCACGGCGGCCGCCTCCTCGGGGATCTCCACCCCCGGGTCCGCCAGCCACTCCCACTCGTCCGTCACGGCGCCGGCGGCGTCGGTGCGCACGACGGACGCCGTGACGATGCGGGCCGTGTGCGGGTCACGGCCGGTCGTCTCGAGGTCGAAGGAGGCGCGCGGACCCTCGGTCCACGCGGGGGACGCCCCCGGGGCGCCCGCGGACCCCTCGAGGTCGAAGAGCACGTCCTGCTCCGCGGCGTCGTCCGGCGCGGGCGGGGCGGGCCTCGGCGCGCGCAGCGGGGCGGCGTCGAACAGGGGCAGCTGGTCGGTGGGGCCGGCGGGGCCTGAGGGCGAGGACATGGCTCCCACCGTACCGGCCCCCTCCGACCCGCCACGGACGCGGCCGCCCCGGCCGACGCCTCCGTGCGCACCGGTCCGGAACCGTCCGGGTACGCACGGACGCGGAGCGCTTAGACCGTCGGAGTCCCGTGATGAGATGAGACCCATGCGGCACACCGAGGACAGCACCCACGCCACGAGCTCCGCCCTGCCCGGGGCGGGGCCGGTGCGCTGGACCCTGGTGCCGCCGCACGGCTCCGCGCCGGAGCGCGCCCCGTGGCGGCCGAACCCCGAGCAGGAGGAGATCGCCGGGCTCCCGGCCGGGTGCGGCCCCCGGCTCGTGCTCGGCGGCCCCGGGACCGGGCGGACCCGGGTGCTCGTGGAGCTGGCGGCCCGCCGGATCGGCGGGGGCCTGGACCCGGACCGGCTGCTCGTGCTCACGCCGTCCCGGCTCTCGGCGGCCCGGCTGCGGGACGACCTCACGGCCGCGGTCTCGGCCACCATGAGCTCCCCGCCCGTGCGGGCCTGGCAGTCCTACGCCTTCGACCTGCTCCGGCGGGCCCAGAACCAGGGACTGCTCCCGGGCGTCGCGCACGGACCCAAGCTGCTGTCCGGCCCGGAGCAGGACGTGCTGATCGGCGAGCTCATGGCCGGGCACGCCGCCGGCTTCGGGGCCCCCGTCGTGTGGCCCCCGGACCTCCGGGAGGCGCTCGCCACCCGCGGCTTCCGGCAGGAGGTGCGCGAGCTCTTCGACCGCATGTCCGAGTACGACCTCGCCCCCGACGACCTCCGCCGCCTCGCCCGGCGCCTGGAGCGCCCGGACTGGGCGGCGGCCGCCACGATGCAGGCCGAGTACCAGGCCGTGCGCCGGCTGCGGATGCCGGAGTCCTACGACCCGGCGGCCCTCGTCACGGAGGCCGCGCGGGTCCTCGAGGAGCAGCCGGAGTTCCTGCGGGCCGAGCAGGAGCGCCTCGACCTCGTGCTCGTCGACGACCTGCACGAGGCGACGCCCTCGATCCACCGGCTGCTCGCCGTGCTGTGCCGGGGACGGGACACCGTGCTGACCGCCTGCACGGACACCGTGGTCCAGGGCTTCCGCGGGGCCCGCCCGGACCTGCTGCGCACCCTCGAGGACCGGCTCGCCGAGCCCGCGCGCCCCCTGCGGCGGCACCCCCTGGGCACGAGCCGGCGGATGCCCGGGGCCGTCGCGGAGGTGTGGCAGCGCGTGGCGGAGCGGATCCCCGCCGTGGCCGGGGCCCGGCACCCCCGCGCCCTCCGGCCCGCCGGGAGCGCCCCGGGCGCTGCGGACACGGGCCACGGCGCGGACACCGCGACCGCGCCGGCCGACGTCGCGGTGGACGGCACCGGAGACCGCGCGGCGCCCGGAGAGGTCACCACGGTGGTGCTCTCCTCGCCGCTGCACGAGGCCCGCTGGATCGCGCACCAGGTCCTGGAGCGCCACCTGGTGCACGGCGTCCCGCTGGCGGACATGGCCGTGGTCGTGCGCAACGGCCGCTACCTGGAGGGGCTCGAGCGCCAGCTCTCCGCCCTCGGGGTGCCCGTCAGCACCTCCGCCGCGGAGACGCCGGTGCGCGACGAGCCCGCGGTGCGCCCGCTGCTGGGTGCCCTGCGCATCGTGACCGAGGCCGCCGCGGCGGCCGCGGACCGCGAGGAGGACGCGCACTTCGGCGCCCTCACGGTCCAGGCGGCCGTCGACCTGCTCTCCTCGCGGATCGGCAACGCCTCCCCGATGGACGTCCGCCGGTTCCGCCAGCGGCTCCGGGCGGAGGAGCTCGCCGCGGGGGGTCGGCGCACCAGCGACGACCTGCTCGTGGAGGCCCTCGTGGCCCCCGGGGCGCTCGACGCCGCCGGCGTGCGCTCCGTGCCGGCCCGCCGGATCGCCCGGATGCTCGCGGCCGGGACCCGTGCCCTCCGGGAGGAGGGCGCCACGGCCGAGACCGTCCTGTGGGTGCTGTGGGAGGCGGCCGGGGTCGCCGAGTCCTGGCGGCGCCGGGCACTGGAGGGCGGCCCGGCGGGGGAGCGGGCCGACCGCGACCTCGACGCCGTGGTGGGCCTGTTCGAGTCCGCCGAGCGTTACGTGGACCACCTTCCCGGGGCCGGCCCCGCCCAGTTCCTGGACTACATCGACAACCAGGAGCTGCCCATGGACACCCTGGCCGCCCGCGCCCCGACCGACGAGACGGTCGAGATCATGACGCCCGCCACCGCCGCGGGCCGGCAGTGGCCGGTGGTCTTCGTCGCCGGCGTGCAGGAGGGCGTGTGGCCCAACACCCGCCTGCGCGGGCAGCTGCTCGGCGCGGACCTGCTCACGGACGCGCTCGACCTCGGCGTCGACCAGGCCGCGCGGGTCACCCCGGTCACCCGCATGCGCGAGGTCCGCCACGACGAGCTGCGCTCCTTCTCCGCAGCCGTCTCCCGCAGCTGCGGCACGCTCGTGGTCACGGCGGCCTCCGGCGAGGACGAGCAGCCCTCGGAGTTCCTCGACCTCGTCGACCCCCCGGGCTCGCGGCCCGGGGACGGCGCCCGGGCCGTGGTGGACGCCCCCCGGCCCATGACCCTGCGCGCCCTCGTGGCCGAGCTGCGGCAGTGGGTCCAGCTGCACGAGGAGGACCCCGTGCGCTCGGAGGCCGCGGCCCGGCTGCTCCACCGCATCTCCTCCTCCCCGCGCCCGGTGCCCGGCGCCCACCCCGACACCTGGTGGGGCGCCGCGGAACTCTCCAGCACGGCGCCCGTCTTCGACGACGGGGTCCCCGTGCCCGTCTCCCCGTCCCGGATCGAGACCATCCACCGGTCCCCGCTCGACTGGTTCGTGGCCGCCTCGCGGGCCGAGGCCGCGACCGACCTCAGCCGCAGCCTCGGCTCACTCGTGCACGCCATCGCCGAGGAGCTGCCGGAGGCGTCGGGCACCGAGCTCGTCGCCGAGCTCGAGCGCCGCTGGCCCACGCTGGGGCTGCCGGAGACCTGGGAGTCCGCGGTCCAGCTCGAACGGGCCCGGCAGATGCTGCGCAAGTTCGCCCAGTACGTCCTGGACGCCCGCAGCAAGCACGGCCGCCGGCTGGCCTCCGTGGAGGGGGCGTTCAGCGTGCTCGTCCAGGGGCGGGCGCGCGACGCCCTGCTCCGGGGCCGCGTGGACCGCCTGGAGCTCGACGAGCAGGGCCGCTACGTCGTCGTCGACCTCAAGACCGGCCGGAACCAGCCCGCCGGGGCGAAGATCGCCGAGCACCCGCAGCTCGCGGCCTACCAGGTGGCGCTCACGGCGGGAGCGGGCACAGCCATGGTCGCGGGTCAGGACGAGACCGTCCTCGAGCTGCCCGGCGGCACCGTGACGGAGCTCTCCGGCGGCGCCCTGCTCGTCCAGCTCGGCACCCGGGCCAAGTCCCCCTCCGTGCAGCAGCAGGACCCCCTCGACCCGGACGCCACGTGGGCGCGGGACCTGATCACCCGGGCCGCGGAGCTCGTGGCCGGGGAACGGTTCACCGCCCGCCACGACCAGGCCGAGGGCGCCTTTAACGGGCACGGGTGCAAGCTGCCGCAGATCTGCCCGCTGTGCGCCGAGGGGCGGCAGGTGAGCGAACCGTGAGGACCGTTCGGACGGATCCCGGCCCCGTCCCACCCGGACAGCAGGAGACGACAGCGCCCATGACCGACGCCCCCGACGACCGCACCCGGCTCGACGCCGCCGAGCACCCCTACGGCGGCGTCGAGCCCCGGTACAGTCCCGAGGAGCTGGCCGAGCTGCTCGGCGGCAACCTCCCCACGGCCCAGCAGTCGGCCGTGATCTCGGCCCCGCTCACCCCCCGGCTGGTGGTCGCGGGCGCGGGCTCGGGCAAGACCGCGACCATGGTCGACCGGGTGGTCTGGCTCGTGGCCAACGGGGTCGTCGCCCCGGACCAGGTCCTCGGCGTGACCTTCACCCGCAAGGCCGCCGGCGAGCTGGGGGAGCGCATGCGCTCCCGGCTCGCCCGGCTGCGCGCCCAGGGGCTCGTCGCTCCGGCCCACGCCGAGGAGGACGACCTGCCGGCCGCTCCCCAGGACCCCACGGTCAGCACCTACCACTCCTACGCCAACACGCTCGTGCGCAACTACGGGCTGCGGATCGGGGTCGAGCCGGACACCACGCTGCTGGGCCAGGCCCGGACGTGGCAGCTCGCCGCGCAGACCGTGGAGGCCTGGACCGGGGAGCTGCTCGAGACCATGCCCGCGAAGTCGACCATGGTCGCCGCCGTCCTCGACCTCGCCTCGGCGTGCGCGGAGCACCTCGTGGACCCGGCGGACGTGGAGCGCTTCGCGGCCGAGCTGCTCGGCGCGCTGGCCACGACACCGCCGGGGCGCCGGAAGAAGACCCTGGGCGCCCAGCTGAAGAAGGTCGAGGACAACCAGCGCACCGCGTGGGTCCTCGCCGAGCTCGTGGCCGACTTCGCCCGGCGCAAGCGCGAGGCCCAGGCCATGGACTTCGGCGACCTCCTCTCCGCCGCCGCCCGGCTCGCGGAGCAGGACCCGGCAGCCCGCCGGACCGAGCGGGAGCGACACCGGGTGGTGCTGCTCGACGAGTTCCAGGACACCTCGCACGCCCAGCTGCGGCTCTTCGCCGCGCTCTTCGGGCAGGGGCACTCCGTGATGGCCGTGGGCGACCCCCAGCAGTCGATCTACGGCTTCCGCGGGGCCTCCTCCGGGCAGCTCTTCGGCTTCTACGACTCCTTCCCGGTCGCGCCCGGCCAGGACGGGGAGCCCAGCTTCCTCACCACGGCGTGGCGCAACGATGCGAGCATCCTGGACGTCGCCAACACCATCGCCGCGCCCCTGCGGACCCTGCCGGCGTGGGCGCGCAGCACGTCCTCCCTCGCCGTCCCCGAGCTCACCCCGCGTCCCGGGGCGGGCACCGGCCAGGTGCGGATCAGCCGGTACGCGACCGACGTCGAGGAGGCCGTCGCGCTCGCGGAGCGCGTCCGGGAGCGCCGGGAGCAGCACCGCGGCGACCCGGAGGAGCAGATGCCCACCATGGCGGTGCTCTGCCGCAAGCGCTCCCAGATCGAGCCCGTGCGCCGGGAGCTCGCCGCCCGCGGCATCCCCTACGAGGTCGTGGGCCTGGGCGGGCTGCTCAGCACGCCGGAGGTCTCCGACGTCGTCGCGACCCTCCGGGTGCTGGACGACCCCGGCCGCTCGGACGCGCTCGTGCGGCTGCTCGCGGGGGCCCGCTGGCGGATCGGGACCCGGGATCTCATGGCCCTCGCCGACTGGGCGTCCCACCTGGAACGCCGCCGCACGGAGGCCGCGCAGGCGGGCCGGGCCGAGGACCTCGAGAGCCCGGTCACCGCGGAGGAGGCCCAGGAGGACGCCCTCGTCGAGCCCGACCTCTCCGACCACGCGTCGCTGATCGAGGCCCTCGAGACCCTCCCGTGGCCGGGCTGGACGTCCGCGCACGCCCGCACCCTGTCCGAGACCGCGCGGGAGCGCCTGATCCGGCTGCGGACGGAGCTGGACCACCTGCGCTCCTTCCTCTCCGACGACCTGCCGAGCCTGCTGCACGAGGTGGAGACGGTGCTCGGCCTCGACGTCGAGGTCGCCGCGCACCCCCACCGCCCCGTCCACCAGGCGCGGCGCAACCTGGACGCGTTCCACGAGGCCGCGCAGTCCTTCACCGCGTTCTCCGCGAGCAGCGACGTCTCGGCGTTCCTCGCGTGGCTCGACGTCACCCTGGCGGAGGAGAACGGGCTCGAGCCCGGCCCCGACCGCACGCGGCACGACGCCGTCCAGCTCGTCACGGTCCACGCCTCCAAGGGCCTCGAGTGGGACCACGTCTACGTCCCGGGACTCAACGCCGGGAACTTCCCGACCGACCGGCCCTCCCGCTGGACCCTCGACACCGGGACCCTGGCCTGGCCGCTGCGCGGTGACGCCCGGTTCCTGCCGCAGTGGGCCGTGGACACGAGCGACCTCAAGGCCCTCGAGGAGTCCCACACGGAGTTCCTGGAGCTCGCCGCCCAGCACGCCGAGGACGAGGAGCGCCGTCTCGCCTACGTGGCCGTGACCCGGGCCCGCGAGGTCCTGGAACTGTCCTGCACCGTGTTCCGGGGCACGGCCGCGAAGGGCCAGGAGCCCTCCGTGTTCGTCGCGGAGCTGGCACCGCTCACCGAGGGCCCCGAGCCGTCCGTCCGCCCGGGCCCCTGGGCCGAGGTCCCGGAGGGGGCCCGCAACCCGGCCGCCGCCACCGTGCTGAGCGCCCCCTGGCCGTACGACCCGCTGGAGGGCCCCGAGGTCACCGAGACCGTGACGGACGAGTACGGGCACAGCGCCGTGCGCGTGAGCCCGCCCCCGCACCGGGGCCGCCGGGCCGTGCTCGAGCGGGCCGCCCGCGCGGTGCGGGAGCGCGGCTTCGAGGACACCGCGGACCTCGACGTCGAGGACCTGCTCGGCGTCGCGGAGCGGGACGGGCTCGCGCCGGACCCGCGCCGGTGGTCCGAGGAGGCGAAGATCCTGCTCGCCCGGCACGAGGACGGCCGGGCCGAGCGGACCGTCCCCATGCCGTCCCACGTCTCGGCCTCGACCCTCGTGGCGCTCGCGCGCGATCCGCTCGAGGTCGTGTCGGGCCTGCGCCGGCCCATGCCGCGCCGGCCCGGCACCGCGGCGCGGCGCGGCACCACCTTCCACGCCTGGATCGAGCAGTACTACGGCAGCTCCGCGATCTTCGACGTCGGGGAGCTGCCCGGGACCGCCGACGACTACGTCGACGCGGCCTACGACCTCCCCGAGCTCGCGGCGACGTTCCGCTCCAGCCCGTGGGCCGACCGCCAGCCGTACGCCGTGGAGTTCCCCCTCGAGACCCCGATCGCCGGGGTCACGGTCCGCGGCCGGGTGGACGCCGTCTTCCGCAACGGCGACGGCACGTGGGAACTGGTCGACTGGAAGACCGGGCGGGCACCCTCCGGCCGGGAGCTGCAGGAGCGGTCGGCGCAGCTGGCCGTGTACCGGCTCGCGTGGTCCCGGCTGCGGGCCGTCCCGCTCGAGGAGGTCACCGCCGCGTTCTACTACGTGGCCGAGGACCGGGTCGTCCGTCCGCACGACCTGTCCGGGGCCGAGGAGCTCGAGGCGGTGGTCCGGGAGGCCTACGACGTGGTGCTGCGCCCCTGAGCGGGGCCGCCGCCCGGTCCCGTCGGCGGCGTCCGGCCGGAGGGGGCCTCGGGGCCGCCGGCCGGGGCGGTGTCCCCGGGCGCGCGGTCCGGGGCCGCGTCCTGGGAGGCGTCGTCCTGCCCCGGGGCCGCCGGCGCGGTCTCCGGGGCGGCCGCGACCGGCTCGGGGCGCCGGGCGACGTCCTGCTCGAGCGTGGCGAGCATCTGCTCCGCGTCGGCCACCAGGTCCTGCGCGCCGCGGTCCACGCCGCGCACGAGCCACTGCGCCAGGGCGAGCTCGGCGTCCAGCCGGGCCCGGTCCAGCAGGTGCGGGTCCGGTGCCCCGTCGGGCGCCTGGAAGGACGTGCGGCGGCAGGCCGCGGCGTAGGCCTCGAGCACCCCCTCGGCGAGGCGGGCGTCGCGCGCCGCGAAGAGCCACGCGAAGTCCTCGGCGGGATCCCCCACGTGCAGGTCGGTCCACCCGGTCACCCCGCGCACCCGTCCGCGGGAGATCACGAGGTCGTCCTCCTGCAGGTCGCCGTGGACCACGCGCGGCCGGAACCGCCACACGGCACGGTCCTCCAGGACCTGCTCCCACCGGTGCAGCAGCGCGGCCGGCACGCGCCGCGTGTCGGCGGCCCGGCGCAGCTCCGTGCGGCGCCGCTGCCGGCACTGCTCGGCGGTGTAGCCGGGCAGATCGGCGTCCAGGACCAGCGCGGTCGGCAGGGCGTGGATCGCTGCCAGGAGCCGCCCGAGCTGCACGGTGAGCGTCGGGGGCGGCTCGGCGCTCGGCACGTGCCGGTGGTGCTCGGGGTCCGGCTCGGCGGCCATGCGGGCGAGCGCGTCGATGTCCAGCGGGGCGCCCTCGATGTGGGAGTGCACGAAGGCGTGCAGGTCCCCGTGCGCCACGGAGCCGGCGGCGGTGGGGACCAGGAACGGGAGACGCGACCGGACGGCGGGGGTGAAGGAGCGGAGCACGAGGTGCTCGGTCTCCAGGCGGACGCTCGCCTCGGGGCTCAGCGGGGAACGCACCCGCCAGCGCCGGCCGGAGGCGTCGAGGACCACGGCGGAGCGGAAGTCGGCGTCGTCGTCGGGGGAGGGCCCCACGGCCACGGGTGCGAGTCCGGGGACGCCTGCGGCGGCGACGGCGGCCAGGTGCTCGAGGGACGTGCTCACGCCGTCCACCCTACAAGAGGCCCGGCCCTGCAAGAGGTCCGGCGGCCGTCCCCGTCCCCACCCGCCGGACCCGTGGTCCGCCCGGGTCGCTACAGTGGGGGACGTGCCCGCCTCCACCCCTTCCGAGCCCGTTTCCGGCTCCCGCCCCGTGCCCGCCCCCGAGCGTCTCTCGCCGGCCCGCCTACCGTTCGCGGCGACGGCCTTCGACCGCGACGCCGTCGACCGTGAGCTCCACGACGTGCGCGTGCTCGCCGCGCAGGACCCCACCACGCTCGTGCTCGTGCTCGCGGGCGGTCTCGCCCCCGTGGCCGGGGACGCCCTGGTCCTGGTGCCCGCGGCCGAGCTCCCGGCCGTGCCCCACGACCCGCGCCGGCCGGAGGTCTACCTGGGCCGGCTGCCCGGCGCCCACGGGGCCCCCGGCCCCCGCGTCCTGCTGCGCGCCGTCGCCGCCCCCGAGCCCGGGGGCGAGGACGCCGCGGCGGAGCCCTTCGCGGTGCCCGAGCCCCTCGTGGCGGCCGTCACCGCGTTCGCCTCCGGCCGGGGCGGGGAGGAGCTGCGCTGGGCCGGCCTGCGGGAGCTCGGCCCGGTGCTCCCGACCGGGGACACCTCGCTGCTCGTCACCGCCCAGTCCGTGGGACTGTGGCACCGGGATCACCCCCGGTGCCCGCAGTGCGGGGAGCCCACCGAGGTGATCCGGTCCGGCTGGGCCCGGCGGTGCCCCAACGACGAGTCGCTGCACTTCCCGCGCACCGACCCCGCGATCATCGTGGCGGTCAGTGACGGCGACCCCGACCCCGACCGGGAGCGGCTGCTGCTCGGCCGCTCCGCGCTCTGGAAGGGCAACCGGTTCTCGACCCTCGCCGGGTTCGTGGAGCCGGGGGAGTCCCTGGAGCAGGCCGTGGTCCGCGAGGTCGCCGAGGAGGCGGGCCTGACCGTGGGGGACGTGCAGTACCTGGGCTCCCAGCCCTGGCCGTTCCCGCGCTCCCTGATGCTCGGCTGCCGCGCCGTGGTGCGCTCCGGCGCGGCCGTCCCGGACGGCCAGGAGATCCTGGAGCTGCGCTGGTTCACGCGGGCTCAGCTGCGGGAGGCGGCGCGCACCGGGTCCGTGACCCTGCCCGGGCGGGTCTCGATCGCGCACGCGCTCATCGCGCACTGGCTCGGCGAGGACCTGCCGGAGACCGCGTGGTGACCAGCAGCGAGACCGGCACGGACGTGGAGTCGACCCTCGAGGAGCGCATCCTCGCCGGCCTGGACCCCGAGCAGCGGGAGGTCGCGACCACGCTGCGCGGACCCGTGTGCGTGCTCGCGGGCGCCGGCACGGGCAAGACCCGGGCCATCACACACCGGATCGCCTACGGCATCGCCACGGGCGTCTACACCCCGCAGAAGGTCCTGGCCCTGACGTTCACCGCCCGCGCCGCCAACGAGATGCGCAACCGGTTGCGCGAGCTCGGGGCCGCCGGGGTGCAGACGCGCACGTTCCACGCCGCGGCCCTGCGCCAGCTGCAGTACTTCTGGCCCCAGGCCGTGGGCGGGCCCCTGCCCGGGCTCGTGGAGCACAAGGCGCGGCTCATCACCGAGGCCGCGCAGAACATGCGCCTGTCCACGGACCGCGCGGCCGTGCGGGACCTCGCCGCCGAGATCGAGTGGGCCAAGGTCTCGATGCTGACCCCCGACACCTATCCGACGCGGGCGGCCGGGCGGGAGATGCCGCTGAACTACGACGTGCGCACGGTCCAGCGCCTGTACCAGTCCTACGAGGAGCTCAAGACCGACCGGCACCTGATCGACTTCGAGGACGTCCTGCTGCTCACGGTGGCCGTGCTCGAGGAGGACGAGCGCGTCGCCGCGACCGTGCGCGAGCAGTACCGGCACTTCGTGGTCGACGAGTACCAGGACGTCTCCCCGCTGCAGCAGCGTCTCCTCGACGCCTGGCTCGGGGGCCGGGACGACGTCTGCGTGGTGGGCGACGCCTCCCAGACGATCTACTCGTTCACCGGGGCCACCTCCCGGCACCTGCTCGAGTTCCCGGCCCGGCACCCGCAGGCGCGGGTGATCGAGCTCGTGCGCGACTACCGCTCCACCCCGCAGGTCGTGGAGACCGCCAATCGTCTGCTCGCGGCCCGCCGGCCGGCGCGGGGCTCGACCCCCGGCGCCTGGGCCACGCCGCTGCGCCTCGTGGCGCAGCGCCCGGACGGGCCGCCCCCGTCCTGGAACGAGTACGCGGACGACGAGGCCGAGGCGGCGGGGACCGCGGCGCGCATCCGGGACCTGGTCGACGACGGTGTGCCCGCGTCCGAGATCGCCGTCCTCTTCCGCACCAACGGGCAGTCGCAGGCCTTCGAGACCGCGCTCGCGGAGGCGGGCATCGGCTTCCAGCTGCGCGGCACGGAGCGGTTCTTCAACCGGCCGGAGGTCAAGCAGGCCGTGGTGCAGCTGCGCACGGCGGCGCGGGCCGCCGAGGCCTCGGACGAGCCCACGCGCCTGGTGCGCGACATCCTCTCCTCGCTGGGCTACTCGGACCGCGCGCCGCGCTCCACGGGCGCGGTGCGCGAGCGGTGGGAGTCGCTGGCCGCGCTGGTCTCCCTCGCGGACCGGATGGCCGCGGAGGCCGCCGCCCGCGAGGAGCAGTTCGTGCTCCCCGACTTCGCCGCGGAGCTCGAGCGGCGCATGGCCCAGCAGGACGCCCCGGTGATGAACGGGGTGACCCTGGCGTCCCTGCACTCGGCGAAGGGCCTCGAGTGGGACGCCGTGTTCCTGGCGGGCCTCAGCGAGGGGCTCATGCCGATCGGCTTCGCCGAGACCGCCGACGAGATCGACGAGGAGCGCCGGCTGCTCTACGTGGGCATCACCCGCGCCCGGGAGCACCTCGTGCTGTCCTGGACCCTGTCCCGCACCCCGGGCGGCCGGCCCACGCGCAAGCCCTCACGTTTCCTCGACGCCCTGCGGGAGACCGGCGGAGACCGCCCGGCCCCGCGCCGGTCCCGCCCGGGCGGCGCCCGCGCTCACGCCTGATCGAGCCCGCACAGGCACCGGCTCCGGTCCGGCTCCGGCCAGGACACCGCGTCCGGCCACGGCGGGGCGTAGAGGGCGGCGCGTCCCGCGCCGCCCTGCTCCCGGTGCCCGTGCCCCTCGGCTCCGGCGCCGCACAGCGAGTCCAGGGCCACCGCGAGCACCTCGACGGCCAGGCGGACCGCGACGGCCTCCGCGTGGGCCGCGCCCGCCCACGCCGCGAGGACGGCGGCGGGGCCGTGCGGCGCCGTGCGGGGCTGCGTGTGCTCGAGCGTCGCCCGCACGCAGTCCGGGCAGGGCCGGTGCGCCCAGGGCACGGTGGGCCAGCGCAGCAGGACCCCGTCGGCGTGGTGCAGCGACACCACCGGGTGGCGGGGGTCGATCCCCGCCCACGCCTCCGGTTCCACCGCTCCGGGCGGGAGCCGGCCGTCCGGGGCGGGCCGCCCGGAGCTGTGCACCACGACCGTGCCCGGCAGCAGCGCCCCGGGGAACAGCTCCGGCGCGCTGACGGGGGCGCACCGGGGGTCGAGCTCGCGCAGCCGCCGGCGCAGGGCCGCCTCGCGGGACCGGCCGACGTCCGCGGGCCGGTACGCGCCGGTCCCGAGGTCGGCGGCCGCGACGGGCGCGGTGTCGCTGACGTTGAGCCCGAGCACGCCGCAGCGCAGCAGGCGCACGGCCAGCGCCGCCGCGAGACCGTCCAGGCCCAGGAGCAGGACGTGCACCTCGTCCGGACGGGGCCGCTCGAGACAGGACAGGCGCAGTTCCGGGTCGTGCGGGGAACCCTGAGGAGGGCCGGGGAACGGAGTGGTGGGCACGGGACGCCTTCCGGGACGCGCGGGCGGGACGTCGTCACTCTCGCCCGGACCGTGCCCGCGGCGCGCCCGCCGGCGGGTCGTCCACAGTGCACGGCGGAGCGCCGTGCACATGGGCGCGTGCCGGCGTTTCGCGGCCCGTGCCCGCGGCGTGTTCAATGGCCCCATGCCCGTACCGTCGCAGCCCGAGGTCGTCGTGCGCCGCTCCGCCCGCCGGCGCAAGACCGTGTCCGCCCACTGGAGCGAGGACACGGTGGTGCTTTCGGTCCCCCAGACGGCCACCCGGCGGGAGATCGAGCACTGGACCCGGGAGCTGGTGCCCCGGGTCGTGGAGCGCCGGCGCCGCGAGGCGGCCAAGGGCGCCGACCGGCGCTCCGACGACCACCTCCTGCAGCGCGCCCACGAGCTGTCGCGGCGACACCTCGACGGCCGCGCCCGGCCCTCGGACGTGCGGTGGTCCGGGCGGCAGCACACCCGGTGGGGCTCCGCGACGCCGGCCACCGGCGTCATCCGGATCTCGGCGCAGCTCCAGCAGGCCCCGGAGTGGGTGCTCGACTTCGTGCTGGTGCACGAGCTCGCGCACCTGCTCGAGGCCGACCACAGTCCCCGGTTCCGGGAGCTCGAGGCCCGCTACCCCCTCGCCGAGAAGGCCCGGGCGTTCCTGGACGGCGCCGCGTGGGCGCACCGGCACGCAGGACGCGCCGGCGCGGATCAGCGGGAGCCGTCCCCGTCCTGAGGCCCGTCGTCCTCCGGCCGCCCGGGACCGCCGCTCGTGCCGGGCCCGCCGTCCGCGCCGGGAGCAGGGTCCGTGGCCGGACCGCCGTCCGCGCCGGGCCCGCCGTCGGGGCCCTCGTAGCCGCCCGAGAGCAGCCGCTGGAGCGCGGCGTCGACCTCGTCCTCGGACGCGGTGAGCAGCCCGCGGCGCTCGGTGAAGCCCGCGGGGTCGTCCAGGTCCTCGTCGGTGGGCAGCAGCTCCGCGGCGTCCCACAGGCCGTCCCGGTCCTCCACCCCGCGACGCTCGCCGACGTACTCCCAGAACTGCGCGGCCTCGCGCAGCCGGCGCGGGCGCAGCTCGAGCCCCACGAGGGAGCCGAACGCGTGCTCGGCGGGCCCGCCGGCGGCGCGGCGCCGCCGGACGGTCTCGGACAGGGCCTCCCCGGAGGGCAGGTTGGCGGTCGAGGCGACGGTGACCACGTGCACCCAGCCCTCCACGAGGGCGAGCACCGTCTCGAGCCGCTTGAGGGTGACCTCCTGGTCCGGGGTCTGCTGCGGGGCGAAGATCCCGGAGGACAGGGCCTCCTGCATGCTCGAGGGATCCATCGGGTCGATGTCCCGGGCGGCCTCCTCGATGCGGGACATGTCGATGTGGATCCCCGCGGAGAAGCGCTTGACGAGGTCCAGGATGTGCTGGCGCAGCCACGGGTTCGCCGCGAACAGCCGGACGTGCGCCGCCTCCCGCACGGCGACGTAGAGCATGATCTCCTGCGCGGGGATGTCCAGGCCCTCGCCGAAGGCCCTGATGCTGGCGGGCAGCAGCCCGGAGCGGCCCTCCGCGAGCGGGAGGCCGATGTCGGTGGAGCACAGCACCTCGCGGGACAGGCCGCCGATGGCCTGGCCCAGCTGGATCCCGAACAGCATCCCGCCGGCGCCCGCGAGCATCCCCGAGGCCCCGCCCATCATGGCGGACAGCTCGGGGGGCAGCTGCTGGGTGAGGGCGTCGGTGAGCGCCTTCGTCACGGACTCCGCGACCGGGCCCGTCATGTCCTTCCAGGTCTCCTGGGTGGCCTCGATCCACTCCGCGCGGGACCACGCCTGGGGCCGGATCGAGGTCTGGCCGAACTCGGTGTGGTCGGCCAGCCACAGCTCGGCGAGGCGCATCGCGTCCTCGACCGCGCCGCGCTGGGCGGGGGTCACCGACGGGTCGCCGTCGGCGGCGGCGATCTGCCGCGCGTGGTCGTGGGCGAGCTTCCAGTTGACCGGTCCCTCGGACGCCCCGGCGCCCATCATGGACTGGATCTGCTGGAACATCATCGACATCGCCTGGGGGTCCACCGGCACGCCGGCGCGCTGGAGGTCCTCCGGGCTCATCCCGCTCTGCCCCATGAGGCGCTCGAGCATCTCCTGGAAGGGGTCCTTGGGGCCGTCGCCGGAGTCGTCGCCCGGGGTGTTCCCGGGGCGGTCGTTGGGAGGCTGGGGAGTCATGGGTCCACCGTTCTTCGATCGGGTCGGGGGATCGGGCGGCACGGGCGTGCCCGACGTCTCTGCTCCCAGCGTAGCGAGCACCGGACGGGGCCGACCATGAGCCAACTCCCAGTTCGCTGGAAGCTCAGGGCCGGGTCGCGCGCGATAAGCTGGACCGTCCGGACCGTGCGGCCTCACAGCCTCCGGTCCCTCCGACGACGACGCCGAGGACCGCCCGTGACCGCATCCCCCCGCCCGCGCCGCGCCCTGCGCCGCCGCGGTCTCGAGTCCTGGGCGCTGCTGGGCTCCGCCGGGCTGCTGCTGGCCGGGGCGGTGCTGCCCGCCCCGTTCGTGATCGAGGCTCCCGGGCCCACGTTCAACACGGTGGGGGAGCACGACGGCCGGCAGCTGCTGGGGGTCTCCGGCGCCCCGACCTACCCGAGCGACTCCGTCCTGGACCTGACCACGGTCTACGTGACCGGCGGGCCCAACAAGAACGTCAACGTGCTCACCGTGCTCGGGTCCTGGCTGGACCCGTCCGCCTCCGTGGTGCCGGCCGACACCCTCTACCCCCGGGACGTGTCGGGGGAGGAGGCCGACCAGTACAGCATGGCGGCGATGAGCAGCTCGCAGGAGGACTCGGTCGCCGCCGCGCTGACGCACCTGGGCCAGGACTTCAGCACCCGGCTCTCCGTGCAGGACACGGTCCCGGGCGGCCCCGCGGAGGGGGTGCTCGAGCACGGCGACGTCCTGCGCGGCGTGGACGGGGAGCCCGTTTCGTCGCTGCCGTCCCTCAAGTCGGCTCTCGACGCGGCGGGGGAGCGCGGCGTCACCCTGCAGGTCGAGCGGGCCGGGTCGCCGCGCGACGTCGAGGTGGACACCGTGCGCGACGAGGCGTCGGGGAACTGGCAGCTCGGCGTGTTCCTGCTGGCCGCCTACGACTTCCCGATCGACGTGGCGTTCGAGCTCGACGAGGTCGGCGGGCCCAGCGCGGGGCTGATGTTCGCGCTGGGGATCGTCGACGAGATGACCCCGGGCTCGATCGCCGGGGACCGGCACGTGGCCGGCACCGGCACCATCACCCCGGAGGGGGAGGTGGGGCCCATCGGCGGCATCCGGCAGAAGCTCGAGGGGGCCGCGGCGGCCGGGGCGGAGGTCTTCCTCGCCCCGGCGGACAACTGCGCCGAGGCGCAGGGCCACGTCCCCGAGGGGCTGACGGTCGTGTCCGTGCGCACCCTCGACGACGCCGTGGCCGCCGCCGAGGCCGCCGGGAGCGGCGGGGACCTCTCCGCGCTGCCGGGGTGCGCCGCCCGATGACGGGCGCCGTGTGCACGATTGCACCCCCGAGAAGCCCGCGGGCAGAATGGACGGGGTGCCCCGGCGACCCGCCGGCGGCGCTCCTCCTCGACGCAGGCCGCACCCCACGACTTCACGCACCACACCTGACGAACGACCCCGATTGCAGAGGTAACCAGTGACCGCCGGACCCACAGCCCCCCGACCACCGAGGCAGCAGCCAGCAGGACAGCGGCGGAAACGGGGTGCGCTGTGGCCGACGGTCGTGGTCGTCCTGGTCCTCGTGGCCGCCTTCGTGGGACTGACGCAGCTCTACACGGACGTGCTGTGGTACGACCAGCTGGGCTACCTCAGCGTGTTCGTCACCGAGAACGTCACGAAGATCGTGATCTTCGTGGTCGCCGCCGTGCTCGTGGCGGCGCTGATGTTCGCCAGCCTCTTCCTCGCCTACCGCAGCCGGCCCATCACGGCCGAGTCCATCGTGGACGACAACCTGCGCCGCTACCAGGAGGCCCTCGAGCCGGTCCGCAAGATCGTCATCGTGGTGGTGCCCGTGCTCTTCGGGCTCTTCGCGGCGAGCACGGCGATGACCCAGTGGGACACCGTGCTGCTGTTCCTCAACCAGGAGCCGTTCGGCCAGGAGGACCCGCAGTTCGGCCTCGACATCGGCTTCTACGTCTTCACCCTCCCGTTCCTGCGCTTCCTCATCGGGTTCCTGGTCTCGGCGATCCTGCTGGCCGGCGTGGCGGGGATCCTGATGCACTACGTCTACGGCGGCATCCGGATCACCGAGCGGGGGCTCAGCACCACCCGGGCGTCCCGTGTGCACCTGGGGGTGCTGGCCGCGCTGTTCCTGCTGCTCCAGGCCGCGAACTTCTGGCTGGACCGGTACTCCACGCTGCAGTCCACGTCCGGGACGTGGACCGGCGCGCTGTACACCGACGTCAACGCCGTGATCCCCACCAAGGCGATCCTGGCGGCGGCCGCGCTGATCGTCGCGATCCTGTTCGTCGTCGCGTCCTTCATCGGCCGCTGGCGGCTGCCGATCATCGGCACCGCCATGCTGCTCGTGGTCGCGGTGGTGGCAGGCGGGATCTACCCGTGGATCGTCCAGCGCTTCCAGGTCACGCCCACCGAGCAGGCCCTGGAGAGCCAATACATCCAGCGCAACATCGACCTCACCCGGTCGGCCTACGGGCTGGACGCGGCCGAGGTCATGCCGTACGACGCCACCACGGAGACCGAGCAGGGCGCCCTGCGCCAGGACACCGAGACCACCTCGAACATCCGTCTGCTGGACCCCAACGTGGTCTCGGCGGCGTTCTCGCAGCTGCAGCAGTTCCGCCCCTACTACCAGTTCCCGGACACCCTCAACGTGGACCGCTACGAGATCGACGGCGAGGTCCAGGACACCGTCATCGCCACGCGTGAGCTGAACCCCGACCAGAACCAGGGGTGGTTCAACCAGCACGTGGTCTACACCCACGGCTACGGCGTGGTCGCCGCCTACGGCAACCGGGTCGAGGTGGACGGCAAGCCGCAGTTCATGCAGTCCGGCATCCCGTCCCGGGGCGTGATCTCGGACGACTACGAGCCGCGCATCTACTTCGGCGAGAACTCCCCGCTGTACTCCATCGTGGGCGGCGCCGAGGGCGACGAGCCCCTCGAGCTGGACCGTCCGCAGACGGCCGGCGACGAGGCCGGCGACGCCAAGACGACGTTCGCCGGCAACGGCGGGCCCAGCATCGGCAACTTCTTCAACCGGCTGGCCTACGGCATCAAGTTCCAGTCCTCGGACATGCTGCTCTCGGACGCCGTGCGCCCGGAGTCGCAGATCCTCTACGACCGGGACCCGCGCGAGCGCATCGAGAAGGTCGCCCCGTACCTGACGGTCGACGGCGCCCCGTACCCGGCCATCATCGACGGTCAGGTCCAGTGGATCGTGGACGCCTACACCACCTCGGACGCCTTCCCGTACTCGACGCCGTCGGTGCTGCAGGAGGCGACGCAGGACACGCAGACCGCCCAGGGCGCCGCGGCGGCCCTGCCGCCGGAGCGGGTCAACTACATCCGCAACTCGGTCAAGGCCACGGTCAACGCCTACGACGGCTCGGTGAACCTGTACGCGTGGGACGACCAGGACCCGGTGCTGAAGGCGTGGCAGAACGTCTTCCCGAGCACGCTCAAGCCCTACTCCGAGATGTCGGCGGAGCTCATGGCGCACGTGCGCTACCCGCAGGACATGTTCAAGGTCCAGCGGGAGCTGCTCAACCGCTACCACGTCACGGACTCCGGCAGCTTCTACCAGAACGACGACGTGTGGTCCGTGCCCAACGACCCGACGCAGGACTCGGACGTGGCGCTGCCCCCGTACTACCTGTCGATGCGGATGCCCGGTGAGGAGGAGGCCAACTTCTCGCTCACCACCTCCTTCATCCCGCAGCAGTCGGAGACGGGCAACACCCGCAACGTGATGTACGGGTACCTCTCCGCCAACTCCGACGCCGGCACCGGCGAGGACGGCGTGAAGAGCGACGAGTACGGGACGCTGCGCCTCCTGGAGCTGCCGCGCTCCTCCGTGGTGCCGGGCCCGGGCCAGGCGCAGAACCTGTTCAACTCGGACACCGACGTCTCCACGGAACTGAACCTGCTCCGGCAGGGCGCCTCCGAGGTCATCAACGGCAACCTGCTCACCCTGCCCGCGGGCGGCGGCATGCTCTACGTGCAGCCCGTCTACGTCCAGTCCTCGGGCGACGCCGCGTACCCGACGCTGCGCCGCGTCCTCGTCGGCTTCGGCGAGGAGGTGGGCTTCGCGCCGACCCTCGAGGAGGCCCTCGACGAGGTCTTCCAGGGCGACTCCGGGGCCCAGACGTCGTCCGGTGCGGGCGTCGACGAGGCGGAGGCCGGGAGCCCGGACGGCGCCGGCGAGGACGGGGCCGAGGCCCCGGCCGGCGGCGCCAGCCTCGAGGACGCCCTCAGCGACGCCAACCAGGCGATCCAGGAGTCCGAGGAGGCCCTGCAGGACGGCGACTGGACGTCCTACGGCGAGGCCCAGCAGCGGCTGCAGGACGCCATCGAGCGGGCGCTCGAGGCGGACGGCGTCGTCGCCCCCGAGGCGGAGGGCGCCCTGGCCCCCGAGGAGCCGGCCGAGCAGCCCGCCGAGTAGCCGATTTGCGGGTCCACCCCGCGGCACGTATAGTCATACATGTCGCCGCGGGGTGGAGCAGTTCGGTAGCTCGCTGGGCTCATAACCCAGAGGTCGCAAGTTCAAATCTTGCCCCCGCAACCACTGTGATGTCTCAGGACATCGGCAAGGCCCGAACCCACGGATGTGGGTTCGGGCCTTTTGTCATGCCTGGGG
>NZ_JAVKPP010000017.1:0-85033 GCF_040980965.1 Kocuria sp. CPCC 205231
GAACGAAGGGTGGGGTCACCACAGAACACCGCGTCCACTATACGGCTCCCAACCAACAACCCCCGCGGTTGTCGGTGAAGACCCACAATTGAATACCGCCCACCACGGGCGGACAACCACAGTGACTTACCCATCCCGTACACCGGCCCACGGCCGGCACGCCCCAGCGGCGCACGGGGTCGGGCACCAGAGTTACGGCGGTCATAGCGTGGGGGAAACGCCCGGTCCCATCCCGAACCCGGAAGCTAAGACCCGCAGCGCCGATGGTACTGCACCCGGAAGGGTGTGGGAGAGTAGGACACCGCCGGACCACACCACCAGGGTCGAGCCCCCGCACCACACGGTGCGGGGGCTCCCCACATTTAACACCCCCGTCCTCGTTGTATCCCCTCCGACCACGGCCTATGGTCGAGGACCAGGACCCGGTGACGACGAGGAGGAGCCGTGCGACGGAGCAGGCTGATGGCAGCAGTGATCGGAACGACCGCCCTGGTGCTCGCCGGTTGCGACGGGGGCGGTGACGACAGCGCCGTGGTCGAGGAGACGTCGGCCGCCTCGGAGGCGGCTGCCGGCTCCCGCGCCGTCCTCCAGGACACCGAGGGCTCGGAGGTCGGCAGCGTCAGCTTCGCGGAGGTCGCCGCCGGCACGGAGGTCGTGGCCGAGGTGCAGGGGCTCGAGCCCGGCTTCTACGGACTGCACGTGCACGCGACCGGCCTCTGCGAGCCCGACAGCGCGGCCCCGGGGGACCCCGGCACCACGGGTGCGTTCCTCTCCGCGGGCGGCCACCTCGGGAGCGAGGACGCCGAGCACCCCGACCACCGGGGTGATCTCCCCGCCCTCCTGGTGACGGAGGAGGGGACGGGCTTCCTCACGACGGTCACCGACCGCTTCGGTGTCCAGGACCTCGTGGCCGACGACGACGGCAGCGCCGTGATAGTCCACTCGGGCCCCGACAACCACGCCAACGTCCCGGAGCGCTACGCCCCCGACGGTCCCGACGAGGCCACGCTGGGCACGGGCGACGCCGGGTCGCGGCTGGCCTGCGGCGTCGTCGAATGACCGCGGGCCGTCCCGGCCGCGGGTGAGACCCGGCCCTGCGGCGGCGTCCTTCGCTACTCTGGGAGCGCTCCTGCCGTACGCCCGAGAGAGGTGTCTCCCACCATGCCCGACGTCAGTTCCGCGACCGCCCGGATCAACGGGGTCACCATGACCTACACCGACCGGGGGGAGGGGCCGGTGCTGCTCCTGCTGCACGGTCACGCCTACGACCGCAGCATGTGGGCCCGCCAGGTCGAGGTGTTCGCCGACCGCGGCTGGCGGGTGGTCGCCCCCGACCTGCGCGGCTTCGGCGGGTCCGAGGTCACCGAGGGGATCGTCTACACCGAGGAGTTCGCGGACGACGTCGCCGCGCTGCTCGAGCACCTGGGCGTCGACCGGGCAGTGGTGGTCGGGTTCTCGATGTCCGGCCAGATCGCCATGGAGCTCCTCCACCGGCACCCCGGCCGGGTCCGGGCGCTGGTCGTCAACGACACCGTCCCCGAGGCGGAGGACGCCGCCGGCAGGAGGCGCCGCCACGTCGCCGCGGACGCCATGCTGGCCGGCGGCATGGAGGCCTACGGCCGCAACGTCCTGGGCAGGATGGTCGCCGAGTCGACGGTGGAGACCCGCCCCGGGGTGGCGGCCGAAGTGCTGGCCATGCTGCAGAACGCTCCCGCGAAGGGGGCCGCCGCGGCCATGCGCGGGCGCGCCGAGCGCCGGGACTTCACCGAGCTGCTCCGCAGCGCCCGGATCCCCGTGCTCGTCGTGGTGGGCGCGGACGACGCCTTCGACGGCGGCGCCGGCCGGCGGATGGCCGAGCTGGCCCCCGGGGCGGAGCTCGTCGTCGTCGACGGCGCCGGGCACACCCCCAACCTCGAGCAGCCGGCCGCGTTCGACGACGCCCTGGAGAACTTCCTGCACCGTCTCGAGGCCTGAGCGCGGTCACCCCGCGGCGGTACGTTCCTGCACCCCGTGCCCCTCGGCGGTCCCTCCGTCACGGTGGCGCGGGGTGTCTGTTCTCCCACAGAGAAGCCGTTGTCCTGCCGACCGTATCATCAGTATGCTGTCCAGATAAGTGCACGACGAGAGGAAGTGGAGCATGGCCGAGACGAACAGCGGCAACCCGGAGAACGCCGACCGCGAGACGGTGGACCAGCTCGCGTTCCAGAACCCCGTGACGCGATACCCCGTCCTGTCGCCCCCGAAGCAGGACCAGCCCGAGCCGGGCCTGGACGTCGAGCTCGAGCCCAGGACCGACCGCGGGGAGCTCTCCTACCGGGGGACCGGTCGGCTGGAGGGGCGCAAGGCCCTGATCACCGGGGCGGACTCGGGCATCGGCGCGGCCGTCGCCATCGCGTTCGCCAAGGAGGGCGCCGACGTCGCCCTGAACTACCTCCCGGACGAGGAGCCCGACGCGCAGGTGGTCAAGGCCGCCATCGAGAAGGCCGGTCGCACGGCCGTCCTCTTCCCCGGGGACCTGACCGACAAGGACTTCTGCGCGGCCCTGGTCGACAACGCCGTGGACGGGCTGGGCGGGCTCGACATCCTCGTCAACAACGCCGGCAAGCAGGTGGCGGTCGAGAGCCTCGAGGACCTGAGCGACGAGCAGCTGGTCGACACCTTCACCGTCAACATCGTGGCGATGTTCCGGATCACCAAGGCGGCGCTGCGGCATCTGCCCGCGGGCTCCTCCATCATCAACACGACGTCGATCCAGGCGTACCAGCCGTCGCCGGACCTCCTCGACTACGCGTCGACCAAGGCGGCGATCAACAACTTCACCAAGGGCCTCGGCCAGCAGCTGGCACCCAAGGGCATCCGCGTCAACGCGGTGGCGCCGGGACCGTTCTGGACGCCTCTCCAGGTCTCGGACGGGCAGCCGAAGGACGCACTGCCCGAGTTCGGGCAGTCGACGCCCCTCGGCAGGGCCGGCCAGCCCACGGAACTGGCCCCCGCCTACGTGTTCCTCGCCTCCTCCGAGTCGAGCTACGTCATCGGCGAGACCCTCAACGTCAACGGCGGCAGCCCGTCGCCGTGAGGACGCGCCGATCCGGCGAAGGTCTTGGCTCCGTGGAGCCTTCGACCTAGGCTAGAACCAGCCCGCACCATCAGTGGACTTATGAAATGTTCCAGAAAGGCGGAATCATGACCACCAACCCCTATGACCCGACCCCCTACGACGCCGGCTCGAGCCACGCGGCCGACACCGGCACCTCGTCCAAGAAGGACGTCGCGGCGGAGCAGGGCAAGGCCGAGGCGAACCAGCTGAAGCACGAGGCCGCCGGCTCCGGCCAGCGCGTCAAGGAGACGGCGAAGGAGCAGGCCGGAGCCGTCAAGCAGGAGGCCACCACCCAGGCGCAGAACCTCCTCGGCCAGCTCCGGAGCGACCTGAGGGATCAGGTGGCCCCCCAGCAGGAGCGCATCGCCTCGAGCGTCCGCTCCGTCAGCGACGAGATCAACGCCCTGTCCCGCGGTGAGAAGCCCGAGACGGACTTCGTCACGGGTCTGCTCGGCAGCGTCTCCGGGCGCGTCGACTCCATGGCCTCCTCCTTGGAGAACAAGGACGCCCAGGACCTGCTGCAGGACGTCCGCCGGTTCGCGGCCCGCCGCCCCGGGACCTTCCTGGCCCTGGCGGCCGGCATCGGGCTCCTCGCCGGCCGCGCCACCCGCGGCGTCAAGGACAGCGACGAGATCGCGACCGACCGCCAGGGCGCCAAGGAGTACTTCGGCGTCTCCGGCCGGCAGGACCAGGGCACCGCGGCCGGGACGGGCGTCGCCACCGGCGCCGTCTACGACCAGGGCTACGACCGCAACCTCACGGCGACCGAGACCTCGGGCTACACCCCGGCCGACCCCTACGCCTACCGCTCCGACGAGCAGGGCGAGGCGGCCCGCACCTACACCGACCGCGTGCCCGGCACCGTCTATCCCGATCAGGAGGGCGACCGTCGATGAGCCATCCCATTCCCCCCTCGGACGCCGAGGACAGGGCGGAGCACGAGTCGCTCGGTGAGATGTTCAAGTCGCTGAGCACCAACCTCTCCACCCTCATCCAGCAGGAGATCGCGCTCGCCAAGGCCGAGACGACGCAGGCGGTGCAGGAGGCCAAGCAGTCCGCCAAGGACACGGGCAAGGGCGCCGGCATGCTCGCCGGGGCCGGCGTGGCCGGACACTTCGTCCTGCTCTTCCTGTCCCTCGCGCTCATGTGGGGACTCAGCAACCTCGTGGGCCTGGCCTGGTCCTCGGTCATCGTGGCCGTGCTCTGGGCCGTCATCGCCGGCATCCTCGCCGCGATGGGCAAGAAGAACCTCAACGAGGGCAAGCGGGAGATGACCGAGGCGACCCAGGATCCGCTGCCCCTCACCCGCGAGACCGTCTCCGAGATCCCGGACACCGTGAAGCCCTCCAAGAAGGAGAACCGATGAGCCAGCAGAACCCCGAACAGATCCGCGCCGACATCGAGGCCACCCGCGCTCGGCTCGGCTCCGACGTCGACGCCGTCGCGGAGAAGGTGACGCCCGAGCGCGTCGTCGAGCGGCAGAAGGACAAGGTCCGCGGCAAGGTCCAGGACACCGTGCACGGAGTGAGGGAGCGAGTCATGGGTTCTTCCGACGACGAGTTCACGGTGGGCGGCTACTCCACCGGTGACGTCAGGGACGAGGCAGCGTACCGCGCCGACCAGGCCCGCGGCGCCGTGCAGAACGCCCCGGCCACGGCCAGGGCGAAGACCCGGGGCAACCCGCTGGCCGCCGGTCTGATCGCCCTCGGCGCCGGCTGGCTCGTCGGCTCGCTGCTGCCCTCCACGCAGAAGGAGCAGGAGCTCGTCGCCGACGCGGCGGACCGGGTGCAGCCCCACGCCCAGCACGTGGTCGAGTCCGCGAAGGGCGCGGCGCAGGAGGTCGCCCAGGACCTGAAGGAGCCGGCCCAGGAGGCCGCGCAGTCCGTCAAGGAGACCGCGCAGTCGGGCGCCCAGGAGGTCAAGCAGCAGGGCCAGGGCGAGGCCCAGCACCTGAAGTCCTCCGCACAGGACTCGGCGCAGTCCGTCAAGGACGAGACGAAGAACGCCTGACCCGCGCCCGGCCGCACCCCGGCCGGGAGCCGGTGGCGCACCGGGCACGACGAGGCCCCCGGACCGACGGTCCGGGGGCCTCGTCGTGCCCGGGGACCGGTCAGCGGGCCCGGGCGGCGTGCCCGAGGAGCCCCGGGAAGTAGCCGGACAGGTAGCCGCGCTCGGTCGGGTGCAGGTTGTGGCTGCCGGCGTCGGGGCCGAAGAGGATCCACGGGTCAGCCGAGCCGACGCCGTGGCCGCGGAAGCGGTCGGTGACGTCCACGAAGACGGCGCCCTCCTCCTCCACGCCGGCCGCGAGAGCCGCGTTGAGCTCGTCGGTCCAGTCGTTGAGCTGGGCGGCCCGTTCGGCGGAGATCAGCGGGCTGTCCGCGCGGTCGTCGAAGAGGTGCGGATAGCCCAGCACCACGATGCGCGCGTCCGACGCCGCGTCGACGGCCGCGACGGTCTTGCCCGCGGAGGCGGCGGCGGACGCGATGAGCGCGGGGGCCTCCGCGAGCTTGGCGTCGCACGGCGCCGGACCGTAGGCGGCCTCGGCGGGGGCGCTGCACGCCTCGATGAACCCGCCCCACCCGATGTCGTTGCCCCCCAGGGTCAGTGTCACCAGGTCGGCCGAGTCGAGGGCGTCGGCGACCGGCTCCGTGGCGACGAGCTTCCGCACATGGTGCGTCTCGTAGCCGGCGCACGCCGCGTCCAGGGTCACCTCGATCCGGGGGTGCGCGTCCAGCTTGTCGACGTGGTCCCGTCCCGTGCCCTGGACGCAGCCGGGAACGCCCTCGACCGCCTGGAGCCCGCCCGTGCCGAAGGCCGCGGAGTAGGAGTCGCCGAGGTTGACGACCTCGACGGTGCGCGGGGCCGCGGCGGCGGGGGAGGCGGCCGCGCCCGAGAGGGCGAGCGCCGCGGCCAGGGCGGTGACGGTGCGTCGGGCGATGATTGAGGACATGGCGGGGACCTTTCGGGGGGCGGTGGCGCCTCCCGGGGGCGGCGCCGTGACGGCGGACGCCGGTGACTCCCTGAATTTACAGTCGCGACGCGGCGGAGGGAAGGTCTGTCCCGGCGTCCTGACCCCAGGACCCGGCCAGGAGCTCGAGGGAGCGCAGCACCTGCTCCTGGGTGGGGGACGCGGGGGCGATCATGAGCTCGTCGGCGTCCGCCGTGGCCGCGAAGTCCTCCAGGGCGGACCGGACCTCGTCGCCCGTGCCCGCGGCCGACCAGTGCAGCATGTGCAGGATCTGCTGCCCGGCGGGGCTGTCCATCACCATGTCCAGCTCGGCCTCGCTCAGCTCGCGGCCGCGGCCCACCATGGCGCGCACCCGTTCGCGCCGGGCGGTCCCGAGCTGCTCGGCGGCGTCCTTGGTGGTGTCCGCGGCGATGACGTTGACGGCCGCGACGACGTACGGCTCCGCGAGCTGCTCGGAGGGACGGAACCCGGCGCGGTAGGCGGCCACGGCGTCCACGAGCGCGTCGGGGGCGAAGTGGGAGGCGAAGGCGTAGGGCAGCCCGTAGGCGGCGGCGAGCTGGGCGCCGAACAGCGAGGAGCCCAGGATCGTGAGGGGCACGTCCGTCCCGGCGCCCGGCACGGCGCTGACCCCCGGGACGATCGAGCGGCCGCTGAGATAGCCCTGCAGCTCGCGGACGTCCTGCGGGAACTGCTCGGCGGCGGAGGGGTCCCGGCGCATGGCCCGCACCGTCCGCAGGTCCGTGCCGGGGGCCCGGCCCAGGCCCAGGTCGATCCGTCCGGGGTGCAGCTCGGCGAGCGTGCCGAACTGCTCCGCAATCACGAGGGGGGAGTGGTTGGGCAGCATGACGCCGCCCGCGCCCAACCTGACGGTGGAGGTGTGCGCGGCGACGTGGGCGATCAGCACGGCCGGGGCCGAGGAGGCGATCGTGGGCATGTTGTGGTGCTCCGAGTACCAGACCCGCAGGTACCCCAGGCGCTCGGCGTGCTGGGCGAGGCGCACGGAGTCGGCGAAGCTCTCGCCCACGGACGCGCCCTTGCGGACGGTGGCGAAGTCGATGACGGACAGGGGCAGCGGCACGGCGGACCTTTCACGGTGATCGGGAGACCCTCCACGCTACTCCTCTCCGCCCGGGACCGCCGTGGCGGGGCGCACACCGGTGCCGCCGCCCGCGGTGCCGGTGCGCGGTGTCGGCGGTCGCGGCTACGCTCGGCAGCATGATCGACCCCTCGACCCCGTTCTCGGCGCCCGAGCTGTTCGAGCTGCCCCGGGAGCGCGCGGAGATCGCCCCCGGCGCCGTCCACGTGCCGGGGTGGCTCGGGCCCGAGGAGCAGCGGGACCTGGTGCTCCGCTGCCGGGAGTGGGCCGTGGGCCCGGTGCCCATGCGGCACATGGTGCTCCCGGGCGGCGGCCGGATGTCGGTGCGCTCCACGACCCTGGGCTGGGACTGGGCGCCCTACCGCTATCTTCGCACCGGGGAGCGCAAGCGGGCACCGGACATGCCCCCGTGGCTGACCGAGCTGGGCCGCCGGGCCGCCCGGGAGGCCTACGGCCCCGGCAGCCCGGACGCGCAGGACTACCGGCCGGACACCGCCCTGGTGAACTTCTACGACGCGGACGCCCGGATGGGCATGCACCAGGACAGGGACGAGGCCTCCGCCGCGCCGATCGTCTCCCTCTCGCTCGGGGACACCTGCGTCTTCCGCTTCGGGAACACGCAGACCCGCTCGGCGCCGTACCGGGACGTGGAGCTGCGCAGCGGCGACCTCTTCGTCTTCGGCGGACCCTCCCGCTACGCGTTCCACGGGGTGCCGCGCATCCGCCCCGGCACGGGGGCGGCCGCGCTGGGCATGAAGGGCGGGCGGCTGAACCTGACCCTCCGGATGACGGGACGGTCCCGGCCGGAGCGCTGAGTCCCCGTGCCAGACTGGCGGGATGGAGCTCCCCGATCCCGCACCGGCCCACCTGATCGACCCGGCGGCGCCGGACGCCGAGGACGTCGGCGCCTACCGCCTGCTCGCCGCGGACATCGCCTCCGGCGTGGCGGTCGTGGCCGCCCGGCACCGGCGGCGGGACGTCGCCGCGACCGTGACCGGGTTCCTCGACGTCTCCTACGACCCGCCCACCATGCTCGTGAGCCTCTTCGAGGAGGGGCGGATCTGCGACGCGGTGGAGTCCTCCGGCGCGTGGACGCTCTCCGTGCTGCGCCGGGACCAGGAGGGCGTCGCCAACTGGCTCGCGAGCCCCGGCAATCCGGTCGAGGGCCTGCTGGACGGCGTGCCCTTCCGGCGCGCGCCGCGCTCGGGGGCGCCCGTCCTGGACGGGGCGCTCGCGTGGTTCGAGCTCTCCACCGTGGCCGTGCACACCGCCGCGACGCACCGGGTCGTCGTCGGCGAGGTGACCGCGATGGGCCGCGGGGTCGCGGAGGCCCGGGCCGACGACCCGCTGGTGCACTACGCCCGCGGCTACCGGGGCCTGACCCGGTGACCCGGGGGCGCCGGACACGACGACGGCCCCCGTGCAAGACTGTGACGTCGGGTTTCTCCCGCCCCGTCAGCGGCGGAATCGATTGACTTCCGCTCCGGTTCCGGACGTAGCGTGGACCGGTGGGGCCGCCCGGCGGCACCGTTCCCACGGCTCTCCACGGAAGGACACTCATGGCGGCCCAGCACCACGAACGCCGGCCTCGTCGGGGGCACGGCGACGACGCGCCGGCCGGCGGCGCACCGGAGCAGAGCCCTGCGCGGACGCCCGAGCGGACGGCGGAGGAGCCGCGGCTGAGCGCGGTCCCGCGGCCCGGCCCCCCGGCCGAGCGCGCGGCCGCGTCGGTCGCCGACCTCGAGGTCCCGGCAGACCACCTCCAGGACCTGGAGCACGTGGGCGAGGCGTTCAAGGCGGCCTTCGCCCACCACCCCGCGGGGGTCGCGATCATCACCGCGCGGGGCCCCGAGGGGCCGGTGGGCCTGACGGCGTCCTCGGTGTCCTCCGTGTCGGCCGTGCCGCCGATCCTCGGCTTCTCCCTGCAGGCCCGTCAGGGCTCGGCCGCGCTGCTGGCCGAGGCCGACTCCTTCCTGGTGCACCTGCTGGACGCCGAGAACCTCGACCTCGCCCGGTCCTTCGCCGTCTCCGGGGCGCCGCGCTTCGGGGCGGACATGCCCTGGGAGTACCTGGAGACGGGGGAGCCCCGGCTGCTCAACGTCGCCCGGGTCCTGCGCGCGGTCCCGCTGGCCCGGATCAAGGCCGGGCCCGCCCTCGTGTTCAACGCCGCCGTGGTCGACGTCCTCGGCCACGAGGGCACGGGCGTCCCCCTCGTCTACCACCGCCGCCGGTTCCACGAGCTCAACGACCGCTCCGCCCTGGACCCCGAGGCCTGAGCACCCGGAGACGGGCCCCGAAGTCCCGGAAGAACTTCGGACTTTGTTGTTGACACATCACCAAGGTGCTCCTAGAGTAGTTGACGAAGCAACAACCTGCTCGCCACCGATCCCCAAGGAGAACACCATGTCCCAGCTCAACGGTCTCGTCCCCGGTTCCTGGACCTTCGACCCCGCCCACTCCGAGGTCGGCTTCACCGTCCGCCACGCCGGCATCTCCAAGGTGCGCGGCACCTTCGGCGAGGTCGACGCGCAGCTCGAGGTCACCGACCCGGTCGAGAGCTCGACCCTGAACGCCACGGTCCAGATGGCGAGCATCGACACCAAGAACGCCGACCGCGACGCCCACGTGCGCAGCGCCGACTTCTTCGCGGTCGAGGAGCACCCCACGATGACCTTCACCTCGACCGCCGTGGCCTTCGACGGCGAGGAGGGCACGATCACCGGTGAGCTGACCATCAAGGACGTGACCCGCACCGTCGAGCTCGCCACCGACTTCAGCGGCGTGGTCGTCGACGCCTTCGGCGTGACCCGCGCCGGCTTCTCCGCCGAGACCACCATCTCCCGCAAGGACTTCGGCATCACCTGGAACGCCGCGATGGAGGCCGGCGGGGTCCTCGTCTCCGACAAGGTCGTCATCAGCCTCGACGTGGCGTTCACCGCGCCGCAGAACGACCCCGAGGAGACCGTCGAGGGCCAGGAGGCCGCCTCGGCCCAGGCCTGATCCCCGACGGGCGCGCACGGGAGCGGCCCGCACCCCTGCAGGGGTGCGGGCCGCTCCCGTGCGCGCCGTGACCGGTGCCGCGGGCCGGTGCGGCTAGCGGAGCTGCTGCACCAGGAACCAGATCGCGGGACCCGCGACCAGCAGCAGCAGCGCCCACCGGCGCAGCCGCACCTCGAACGTGGCGGCGTTGAACCGCCGCCCGTCCTTCGGCCGGGACTCGGCGATCTCGTCCTCGAGCGGCTTGGGGGAGGGCTCCTGCGACTCCTCGTGCGGGTCCTGGTGCGGGTCCTCGGGGCCGGTGCCGGCAGGGGGCACCGAGGTCACCGCCACTTCGTGGTCATGATCAGCCCCACCATCATCAGGGCCAGGCCCACCCCGATGTTCCACGTGCCGATCCCGGGCACGGGATAGGTGCCCTGGAAGAGGTAGTAGACGATGAGCCACAGCAGCCCGGCCACCAGCAGGCCCAGCATGATGGCCTTGTACCAGGTGGGCGTCGGGGCGTGGGTCTCCGGGGAGCCGTGCCGGGAGCGCTCGGTGAGCTCCTGCGCCACCGCGTTCGCGGCGGCCTCCGGGTCGAACGCGGTGGAGCCGCCGGGCAGCCCCTCCGCCGCCAGCCGCGCCAGCTCCGCGTCGACGGGCGGGGCGGCGGCCGGCGTCGACCGTCCGGAGCCGCCCGGACGGCGGGCCGGCTTCTTGCGGCGGTTCTTGGACTCGGGCACTGATCCTCCTGATCACCAAGCGGGCCGTCTTCACGGCGGGGGGTCCGGTGCACCAGTCTAGCCGCCCGGTGCGCGCCCTCCTGCGGACGCGTAAGCTGGACGGGCGCACGCGCCGAGAGGCACCCCACTCCCAGGAGATCCTGTGACCGTCAAGATCCTCGTCGTGGACAACTACGACAGCTTCGTCTACACCCTCGTCGGCTACCTCGAGCAGCTCGGTGCGAAGACCACGGTCATCCGCAACGACGACCTCGACGAGACCGCCGCGTGCGCGCTCGCCGACGAGCACCAGGGCGTCCTCCTCTCGCCCGGCCCGGGCGCTCCCGCCGACGCCGGCGTGTGCACCGCCCTGATCCGCCACGCCGAGCGGACGGGGCAGCCGCTGCTCGGCGTCTGCCTCGGCCACCAGGCCCTCGCGGAGGCGTACGGGGGAACCGTCACCCACGCCGAGGAGCTCATGCACGGGAAGACCTCCCGGGTGGAGCACAACGGCACGAGCGTCTTCGGCGCCGTGCCCAGTCCGTTCACCGCGACCCGCTACCACTCGCTCGCCGTCGTGGACCAGTCCGTGCCCGACGTCCTCGAGGTCACCGCCCGCACCCCGAACGGGGTGATCATGGGGCTGCGCCACAAGAGCGCCCCGCTGCACGGGCTGCAGTTCCACCCGGAGTCCGTCCTCACCGAGGGCGGCTACCTCATGCTCGGCAACTGGCTCGAGCTCGTAGGGCTCAAGGGCGCGGCGCGGGCCGCCATGTCGCTGTCCCCGCTGATCGCCGTCTGACCCTCGGCCGCCGGCCCGGACGTCAGTCGCGCCGGGGCCCTCGGTCCGCGCCCTGCTCGAGCGCTTCGCGGGCCCGGTCGGCCGCCTGCTGGGGGATCCCGTCCTGCTCGTCGTCGTCGCGCGCCTCGGTCTCGGGGGAGTCCTCCGGGGACGTCTCGGCGGAGTCGTCCGGGGTGCTGCCGGGCTCGGACTCCTCCTCCTCCGGTGCGGCGGTCTCCTCGGCCTCCTCCTCGTCCTCGGTCGCCTCCGGGGAGGGGGACGGGGTGGGCGAGGGGCTCGGCTCCGGAGCGGGCTCGGGCTCCGGGGCGACCGCCACGGTGAGCGTGATCGTCGAGCCCTGCGGCGCGGACTGTCCGGCGTCGACGCTCTGGTCCACGACCTGCCCGGCGGGCACTCCGGCCCGGGGGGTGGTGACGACCTCGGACGAGAGGCGGACCGCGTCCGCGCCGAGGGCCGCGACCGCCTCCTGCCGGCTCAGGCCCACGAGCTGCGGCACGGTCACCCGCCCCGTGGACAGCACGAGCTGCACCTCCGAGCCGCTCGGAACGGTGGTCCCGCCGGCCGGGTCGGTGGCGACCAGCATCCCCTGGGGCACCCACGGGCTGTTCGCCGTGCGGGTCGCCCCGGCCTCGAGCCCGGCGGCCTCCAGGGCGTCCCGCACGTCCTCCTCGGACCGGCCCGCGAGGTCGTCGGGGACCTCCACCTCGGCGGGCCCCCGCGAGACCGCGAGGACCACGGCGGAGCCCTCCTCGACCTGTGTGTCGGCCGTGGGATCGGTGCCCACGGCGTCGCCCTCGGGCACCTCGTCGTCGAAGACCTCCTCGCGCTGCGGCACGAGCTCCGCGTTGCGCAGCGCCGTCTCGGCCACCGCCGCGTCCATCCCCGCCACGTAGGGGACGGCGACGAGCGCGGGTCCGCCGCGCTGGTCCTGGACCCACTGGAGGGCCACGACCCCGAGGACGGCGAGGACCGCGAGGGCGAGCAGGCCGATCAGCGCCGCGCGCAGCGGTCGCCGTCGGCGGTCCCGCGCAGGGGTCGAGCCGCTGCCGGGGTCGTCCGCCGGCACCGGCGCCGCGGCGACCGCCGTGCCCGCCGCCGTCGGCGGAGCGGCCGCCCCGGCGGGCACGGGGACGGGCGGGAGGGTCTTGGTGTCCTCGTCCCGCTGCCGCACCGCGTGCAGGGGCTGGGTGGCCTCCAGGTCCCCCGGCACCGCGGGGCGCAGCTCCCGCAGCGCCCGGCGCATCTGCCCGGCGTCCTGGAAGCGGGCGGAGCGGTCCTTGGCGAGGGCCTTCGCCAGGAAGTCGTCGACGCGCCCGCCGAGCCGCGGGTCCAGCTCGGAGGGCGCGGGGGGATGGTCCCGGACGTGCTGGGCGGCGATGTCCACCGAGGACCCGCCCACGAACGGCGCCCGGCCCGTGAGCATCTCGAAGAGCACGCACGCGGCGGAGTAGAGGTCGGAGCGGGCGTCCACGGACTCGCCCCGGGCCTGCTCCGGGGACAGGTACTGCGCGGTGCCGAGGACGGCCTGGGCCTGGGTCAGGGCCGGCGAGGTGTCCTCCACGGCCCGGGCGATGCCGAAGTCCATGACCTTGATCTGCCGCTCGGGGGTGACGATCACGTTGGCGGGCTTGATGTCCCGGTGGACGATGCCGGCCCGGTGGCTGTACTCCAGGGCGTCGAGGATGCCCAGGGTGATGTCCACGGCCTCCTGGGGCGTCACGGCGTTCTCGTGGATCAGCTCCCGCAGGGTCCGGCCGGGCACGTACTCCATCACGATGAACGGCCGGTCCACGCCCTCGTCGGTCGTCGCGAGGATCTCGCCCGTGTCGTAGACCGAGACGATCGAGTGGTGGTTCAGGGCGGCCACGGACTGGGCCTCGCGCTTGAACCGCTCGTGGAAGGTGCCGTCCCGGGCCAGTTCGGGGCGCAGCACCTTGATGGCCACCCGCCGGCCCAGCCGCAGGTCCCGCCCCAGGTGGACGGTGGCCATCCCGCCGCGGCCGATGGTCTCGCCCACCTCGTAGCGGTCGTTGATGAGGGAGGGGACGGGGTTCCGGCCCGGCACGGCTCAGCCCTCCTGGCCGGGCCCGGTCGGTGTCGCGGTGGGCGAGGGCGATCCGGTGGTGGGGGCGGTGGTGGTCTCGGGCGCCGCGGCGACCCACATCTCGATGGTGTCGCCGGGGCGGACGGTGGACCCGCCCAGGGGCTGGGTGCGCAGCACGGTCCCGGGCTCGGCGTCCTCGGTGGTCTCGTCGTAGCGGATGATGTTCACGCCCAGGAGCCGGATCTCGTCGATCAGCGGGTCGGCCGGGCGGCCGACCATCCCGGAGGGCAGCTCCACGGTGTCCGGGCCGGTCGAGTAGACCACCGTGATGGTGGTGCTCCGCGCCACCTGGCCCACGGGGTTCAGGGACAGGACGGTGTTCTGCTCCTCGTCCGCGGTGCGGCCCTGCCGCTCCACGGGGAAGCCCAGGTCGGAGAGCTCCTGCACCACCTCGTCCACCGGCCGGCCCTCGTAGCGGGCGGCGAGGACCTCCACGGTGTCCGCGCCGGGCTGCTCCGCCGCCGGGGGCGTCGGCTCGCCGGGCACCGTCGAGGTCGAGACGGTGCCCGTGGGGGAGGGCTCCTGGCTCACGGGCGCCGGCTCGCGCAGCAGGAAGAACCACAGCAGCCCCGCCACGAGGAGCAGCACCAGGAGCACCGGCAGCAGCCAGGCCCACACCGAGCGGCGCTCCCGGCGCTCCTCGGGACGGGCCGGACCGGTGCCGGGGTCCTCCCCGGGGCCCTCCCCGGGGCCCTCCGGGCCGTCGACGACGTCCAGCTCGGCGGTGATGGGCCGTGGCCCGCCGGCGGCGGCGGCTCCGGTCGCCGCGGCGGCCGCGGTGCGGTCCCGGTCCAGCACCTGCGTCGGCTCGTCGCGCACGGGCTCGAACGCCTGGGTGGCGTCGTCGTCGGGCAGGTCGAGGAAGGGGCGCATCCCGGGGACGGCCGCGACCGCCGCGTCCTCGTCCCCGCGGCGGATGGCGTCCACGGCGGTGGCCAGGGCGCCGGCCGTGGCAGGGCGGTCCTTGGGGTCCTTCGCCAGCATCGACATCAGCAGCGCCCGCACGGTCTCGGGCACGCTGTCCTTCAGCGGCGGCGGCGGGTCGTTGACCTGCGCGAGGGCGATCGCGATCTGCGACTCCCCGGTGAACGGGCGGCGCCCGGCCAGGCACTCGTAGCCGATGATGCCCAGCGAGTAGATGTCCGAGGACCCCGTGGCGGTCTGACCCGTGGCCTGCTCGGGCGCGAGGTACTGGGCGGTGCCCATGACCTGCCCGGTGGCCGTGAGGGGCACCTGGTCCGCCAGGCGGGCGATGCCGAAGTCCGTGACCTTCACCCGGTTGTCCGGGGTGATGATGAGGTTGCCGGGCTTCACGTCGCGGTGCACCAGGCCCTGGGCGTGCGCGGCCGCCAGCGCCCGTGCGGTCTGCCCGATGTAGTTGAGCACGGTGTCCGGGGCGAGCGTCTTCTGCCGCTCGATGATGTTGGACAGCGGCTCGCCCGGGACCAGCTCCATCACGAGGAAGGCGGAGCCCTCCTCCTCGCCGTAGTCGAAGACGTTGGCCACCCCGGGGTGGTTCAGGAGCGCGGTGTGCCGGGCCTCGGCGCGGAAGCGCTGCAGGAAGTTCGGGTCCCCGTTGTACTCCTCCTTGAGGATCTTCACGGCCACGATCCGGCCCAGGACCCGGTCCTTGGCCTTCCACACCTCACCCATGCCGCCGATCGCGATCCGATCGGTCAGTGCGTAGCGCCCGCCCAGGACGGTGCTCGACGATGGTCTCACTTGTTCAACACCGCCTCGAAGAGTCGCTTGGCACCGGGACTGGTCAGGGAGGCGCCCGTCGCCACGTCCACGTCCTCGAAGACGACGGCGAGGGCCACCTGGGGGTCGTCGGCCGGCGCGAAGCCCGTGAACCAGGAGTCGTTGAGGCCTTCGTCCGAGCCGATCTCGGCGGTGCCCGTCTTCCCGGCCACCTCGACCCCCGGGACGGCCGCGCCGCGGGCGATGCCGTCCTCGACGACCTGCACCATCAGGTCCGAGACGGTCCCGGCGACGTCCGCGCTCGTGGAACGGCGCAGCTGCTCCGGGTTGAGCTCCTCGATCACGGACAGGTCGGCGGAGCGCACGGTGCGCACGAGCTGGGGCTTCATCTGCACGCCGTTGTTGGCGATCGTGGCGCTCATCATGGCCACCTGCAGGGGCGTGGTGCGCACGTCGTACTGGCCGATCGAGGACAGCGCGAGCTGGGCCTCGTTGAGCTCCTCGGGGAACACCGACGGGGTCACCTTGAGCGGCACCGAGAGGGGCTCCCCGTAGCCGAAGTTCCGGGCGGTCTCCCGGATCGCGTCCTCCCCGAGGTCCAGGGCGATCGAGGCGAACGGCGTGTTGCAGGACTGCTCGAGCGCGAACTCCAGGTCCGCCTCCGCACGGGCGGTGCAGCCGCCGCCCACGTAGTTGGGCAGGGTCACGTCGGTGGCGGGCAGGGGCAGCTCCTGGGGGTTCGGGATCAGGGTCTCCGTGGTGTAGTCCCCGGACTCGAGGGCGGCCACGGTGTCGATGATCTTGAACGTCGAGGCGGGGGCGTAGAGGTCACCGGCGACGGCCCGGTTGACGAGGGGCGCGTCGGGATCCGCGTTGAGCCGTTCCGCGGCGGCGATCACGGAGCCCGAGTCGTGCGAGGCCAGCTCGTTGGGGTCGTAGCCCGGGGTGGAGACCATGGCGAGGATCGCGCCCGTCTCCGGGTCGAGGGCCACGATCGAGCCCTTCCGGCCCTCGAGCACCTCGGCCGCGGTCTGCTGCAGCACCGGGTCGATGGTGAGCTCGACCGACGCGCCCGTGGGCTGGTTCCCGGAGAACATGGAGACCACGCGGTCGTAGAACTGCTCGTCGGAGGCGCCGGAGAGCTCCTCGCCGAGGGCCGCCTCGAGCCCGGTGGCGCCGTAGACGAGGGAGAAGTAGCCCGTGAGGTGCCCGTACGTCAGCGGGTCCGCGTAGACGCGCTGGTACTCGAAGTCGTCCTCCGAGGGCACGGAGGACGCCTTCGGGTCCCCGTCCACGAGGATCGCCCCGCGGTCCGCGCCGAACTGGTCGTAGAGGCTGCGGTTGTTCCACGGGTGCGCCTCGAGGGTGCGCGCCGCGACGAACTGCACGTAGGTCAGCGCGAGGAGCAGCACGGTGAAGATCGCCACGCCGGCCACCCAGGTGTGTCGGATCGCCCGGTTCACGATGCTCCTCCGTTCTCGGTGCTCCGGGACCCGCCGGGGCCCCTGCGGTCCTTGTCGGTGAGGCGGGACATTGCCTCGGTGGGGGTGCCGCCGTGGTGGTCCGCGTCCTCGGCGTCCCGGTGCCCGTCGAGGCCCGCGGCGGCGATCGGCTCGGTGGCGGCGGTGTCGGCGGGCACCGCCGGGCCGCGGGCCGTGTCGGCCCCGGTGCCCCGCCCTCCGGCGGCGCGGTCCACCCCGTCCGCCTGCCCCGCGTCCTGCTCGGGCCCGTCCGGATCCGTCCCGGGACGGCGGTCCCGGCGGCGTCCCGGGCGCTCGGCGCGCTCCTGCTCGTCGCGCCGCGCCGCCTCGCGCAGCGCGGCCTCGTGGGCGGCGATCTCGGCGAGGTCGGCCTCGGTGGCCGGACCGGTGACCACGGGCCGGCGGGCCGTGTGGGAGATCGCCAGGATGATCGCCGCGATGATCCAGTTGGACAGCAGCGAGGAGCCGCCCGCGGACATGAACGGGGTGGTGAGCCCGGTCAGGGGGATGAGCCGGGTGACCCCGCCCACCACCACGAACAGCTGCAGCACGATGACCGCGGACAGCCCCGCCGCCAGCAGCTTGCCGAAGGAGTCACGGGTGCCCAGGGCGGCCCGGAAGCCCCGGGTGACGAACAGGAAGAACAGCACGAGCACGGCGCTCAGGCCGATGAGCCCCAGCTCCTCGCCGAACGCGGTCATGATCATGTCCGAGTTGGCGTAGGAGACGAGGTCCGGCCGGCCCTGGCCGAGCCCCTGCCCGAAGAGCCCGCCGGAGGAGAGCCCGAACAGGCCCTGGACGATCTGCCCGGAGCCGCCCGGGGCCCGGTTGTACACCTCCGGGTCGAACGCGTTGAGCCAGGAGTCCAGGCGTGCCGCCACGTGGCCGAAGGTCTGGCTCGCGAAGAACCCTCCGACGGCCACGAGCAGCAGCCCGATGACGATCCAGCTGAGCCGGCTCGTGGCGAGGTAGATCATGGCCAGGAAGAGGCCGAAGAACAGGATCGCGGAGCCGAGGTCCCGCTGGAACACCAGCACGCCGATCGCGATGATCCACGCCGCGAACATCGGCGCCATGTCCCGGAACCGTGGCAGGCGCACGGGGCCGATCTTCTTGCCGGCCAGCAGGATGAGGTCCCGGTTGGTCGAGAGGTAGCCGGCGAAGAAGACGGCCAGGGTGATCTTGGCGACCTCCCCGGGCTGGAAGGTGCGACCGCCCACGGAGATCCAGATCCGGGCGCCGTTGAGCTCCAGGCCGAGACCGGGCAGGAGGGGCAGGAGCAGCAGCAGCCCGCTGAGCACCAGGCAGATGTAGGTGATCCGCCGCAGCACCCGGTGGTCCTTGAGGAACCAGAGCACCAGGCAGGCGGCGGTCATGGCGAAGGCCGTCCACACCACCTGGGAGCCCGCGGCCGTCTGGTCCGTGGTGAGGTCGATCCGGTGGATCATGGCGATGCCCAGGCCGTTGAGGGCCACGACGATCGGCAGGACGTAGGGGTCCGCGTACTTGGCCCGCAGCCGCAGCACCACGTGCAGGACCAGCGCGCCGATGCCCAGGACCAGCCCGGAGACGAGGAGGTGCGGGTCCCCCGAGCCCAGCTGGTCGGGGTCCACGAGGACGTTCGCGCCCACGCCGATGCCCACGGCGAGCACGAGCAGGAGCAGCTCGGTGAGCCGCCGCGGCTTCTGGCGGGGCTCGGCCTGCTCCTCCCGGGGGGAGGTCGCGGCGGGGGCGCTCATCCGTCACCACCGGGAGAGGCCGCGGGGGAGGCGGTGGGCGAGGGGGTGGGGGAGGCGGTGGCCCGCTGGACGGTGCCCGTGGGGCGCGGCTCCGGGCCGGGCGTCTCCTCGGGCACGGACTCGCGCAGCTCGCGCACGATCCGCTCCGCCTCCTCGAGGCTGCCGGCGGGGATGGCGTTGCGGACCCGTTCCTGGGCGAAGCCCGGGAGGTCCTCGACCCGGAGGTCCGTGGCGCGCTCGAGGTCGCTGAGGCTCACGGGCCCCAGCGACTGGGAGACGCCGTTGTAGATCGCCACGTTGCCCTGCTGCTCGCCGACGTAGTACTGGGAGCTGATCCAGCCGCTCGTGAGCCAGCCCCCGGCCACGAGCAGCAGCCCTGCCGTGGCCAGCGCGAGCACGGCCACGGCACGCCGGTGGCGGCGCCGGCGCGGGGACGGGACGGTGGCGTCGGCCCGGTGCAGCGCCGACTCGACGTCCCGCGGATCGGCCAGCGTGTCGGGGGCAGAGGTCTGCAGGAGGGTCGCGCGGCGTTCCAGGACGCTGTCGCTCACGGTGGGGATGCGCCCGGTCTGGGTGGCGTTGGCGGCGGCGCCCACCAGCAGGTGGGGGCGCGCGGCGAGGTCGCGGCGCAGCGCGGCCGCCGAGGACTCGGCCTCGGCGGTCCCCGGCGTCCCGGCGTCCCCGGTGATCTCGTCCGAGGTGCGGGCGAACTCCGGGTCCGGGACGGCGCCGCGGGCCTCGCCGGCCTGCGGCACGGGGGCGGTGTCGTCGGTCTCGAAGACCTGGACGACCACCACGGTCACGTTGTCGGGGGCCCCGCGGTCCAGGGTCAGCTCCACGAGCGTGTCCACGATCTGGTTGAGGTCGTCGGTGGAGCCCAGCACCGAGTGGATGGTCTCCGGGCGGACCACGGCGTTGAGCCCGTCGGAGCACAGCAGCCAGCGCTCGCCGCGCTCCGGGCGGAGGGTCTCCACGTCGATCTCGGGGGAGGCGTCGACGTCCCCGAGCACGCGCATGAGGACGTTCTTGTGCGGGTGGGACTCGGCCTCGTCCGGGCGCAGCCGGCCCTCGTCGATGAGCCGCTGGACGAAGGTGTGGTCCTTGGTGACCTGGCGGAACTCGTCCCCCCGGAGCCGGTACGCGCGGGAGTCCCCGATGTGGGCCACGACGAGCTCGTCCTGGTCCGCGAGCAGGGCCGTGACGGTGGTGCCCATGCCGCCCAGGCGGGCGTTGCCCAGGACCAGCTTGGCGAGGTTCTGGTTGGCGTTCTGGATCTCGTCCGTGAGCACGGTGGCGCCGTCGCCGTGGTGGTCCGGGCGGTCGAGGCTCGTGAGGTCCATGACCGCGGAGGCCGAGGCGACGTCCCCGCCCACGTGCCCGCCCATGCCGTCGGCGACCACGGCGAGGTGGCGGCCCGCGTAGGCGGAGTCGTCGTTCTTCGAGCGGACGCGGCCCACGTCGGAGCGCGCCGCGTAGCGGAAGGCGATCGCCATGCGTCAGGACCTCAGTTCCAGGACGGTCTTGCCCACCCGGAACGGGGTCCCGGGGTCGAGCGGCACGGCCCGGGAGAGGCGCTGCTGGCCGACGAAGGTGCCGTTGGTGGAGCCGAGGTCCTCGAGGAACCAGCGGGAGCCCTGCGGGAACAGCCGGGCGTGGCGCCCCGAGGCGTAGTCGTCGCCGAGGGGCACGGTGGCCTCGGGGGAGCGGCCCAGCAGCACCGGGGCGTTGCCCAGCGGGTAGCTGCGGCCGCGGAGCGGGCCGTCGAGGACGACCAGGGTCTGGGGGCGGGAGCGCTGCCCGGTGCTGGGGCCCGCGGCGGGCGGCACCGGGTCCTCCACGGCGCCCCGGCGCTCGGCGCGGGATCTCGTGAGCACCGCCGGGAGCTTCCCGCCGACCGCCAGGTCACGCCCCTGGCTGGCGACGATGCTGAAGATGAAGATCCAGAGCAGCGCCAGGAAGCCGAAGCGGAGCAGGGTGACGGTGAGTTCGGACATTCAGCGGTTCCCCTTCGGGGTCAGGAGGCGGAACGTGATCCTGGTCCGACCCATGGTGATCACGGAGCCGTTGACCAGCTCGGTGCGGCCGATCACCCGCTCCCCGTCCACGTAGGAACCGTTGGTGGAGCCGAGGTCCACGGCCACGAAGTGCTCGCCCTGCCGCCGGATCTCGAGGTGCTTGCGGGACACGCCGGTGTCCTCCACGGTGATGTCCGCCTCGGCGGAGCGGCCCAGCACGATCGAGTCCGCGTTGAGGGAGTAGCGCGCGCCGTCGACGTCGAGCACCGGGATCCAGTGCTGCGCGGGCACGGAGCGCGTCGGCTCCCCCTCGTCCTCCTCCCGGCGGTGGCCGCGGGCGATCCGCTGCCCGCTCGGGGTGGCGGGGGTGTTGGGGGACTCGGCGGTGCGCTGGGCCGAGGAGTGGACGCGGAACTCGCCGGCCTCCACCTCCGGGTTGCGGGTGAAGGACACCTTCACCGCCCCCTGGAGGGTGTAGGCCTGGCTGCGGGCGTGCTTGATGACGACGTCGCACAGCTCCTCCGCGAGCGGCGTGCCCCAGTCCTGGGCGCGCGGGAAGTCCTCGTCCGAGAACTCCACGACGAAGACGTTGGGGGCCATGGTGCGGCCGGCGGAGATCGTGAACGCCTCCTGGTCGAGCTCCCGCCGGAGGGCACTGGCGATCTCGACGGCCTCCACCCGCTTCCGGGAGCCGGTGGAGAAGGTGGCGCGGACGGCCTTCTCGATGTTCTTCTCGAGGCTCTCGAGGAATCCCATGCCGCCTCCTTCCTGGCGTCGATCACGGTGCGCATGCACCCGGTCCCGGGTCAGGCGTTCTCCAGGATAGTAGACGCGACGCCTGTGAGCCCGGTGGGGGGTCCGCGCCGGGCGGGTCAGCGCCCCGGTCACGTCCTTGCCAGGGGGTCCGCAGGGGAGAAGAATCCCGGGTATGAAGCACACTGACCGAAGGCACCTGTCCCTGGCGGCGCTCGCCCTCTCCGCCCTGCTCCTCACGGGCTGCGGCGGCGACGGGGGTGACGGCGGCGCCGGAGGGGACGGCACCACCGCCCCGGCGGAGACCGGCGCCCCGGCCGACACCGCCACCCCCGACGACAGCGCGAGCCCGGACGACACCGCCACCCCGGACGACAGCGCGAGCCCCGACGACAGCGCGAGCCCCGACGACGACGGCACCGCCACGGCCTCGCCCTCGGAGAGCCCCACCGACGACGCCACCGGCGGGTCCGGCGGCGAGGCGGCCGTCGTGGCCTCCGCGGTCGCCGCGGCCGAGGACGCGGTGGGCGGTGACGCCCAGGCCTTCGAGATCGGACGGGAGGACAGCCCGGCCAGCTGGGAGGTCACCGTCGCCGCCGACGACCGCGAGCACCAGGTGTACGTCTCGCAGGACGGCGAGGACGTGATCAGCCAGGAGGAGGAGGGCGGCCTCGACAGCGACGACGGCGAGAAGCTCGCCCAGGTCCGGGTGCCCCTCGACGAGGGGCTGGCCACGGCGCTGGAGACGGTCAACGGCACGGTCGACGAGGCGCAGCTCGAGACGGAGGACGGCACGACCGTGTGGGAGGTCGAGATCGACGAGCCGGACGGCAACTCCGTGGACGTGTTCGTCAACGTCGAGGACGGCTCCGTGCTGAAGATCGACCGCTGACCCCGTGGTCGCGGACCCCGGCCGCACGGAGCGCCGCCGGCTGCGGCTGACGTTCCTGGGCCTGCTCATGGCGGTCCTGCTGGCCGCCCTCGACCAGACGATCGTGGCCACGGCGCTGCCCTCGATCGTCGGGGACCTGGACGGGCTCGACCGGATCTCCTGGGTGGTCACGGCGTACGTGCTCGCCGCCACCGTGGGCCTGCCGGTCTACGGGAAGCTGGGCGACCTCTACGGGCGCAAGCGGATCTTCCTGCTGGCCGTCGTGGTCTTCCTGCTCGGCTCCGTGCTCTCGGGCGCCGCCCAGGACATGACGCAGCTCATCGTCCTCCGCGCGCTGCAGGGCCTGGGCGGCGGCGGCCTCCTGATCGGGGCGCAGGCGATCATCGCGGACCTCGTGCCGGCCCGCGAGCGCGGCCGGTACATGGGCGTGATCGGGGCGGCCTTCGGTCTCGCCTCGGTGAGCGGGCCGCTGGTCGGCGGGTTCCTCACGGACCTCGTGAGCTGGCGGTGGGTGTTCTACATCAACCTGCCGCTGGGCCTGGTGACGCTCCTGTTCATCCCCCGCTTCCTGCACCTGCCGCACGTCCCCCGGGGACGGGTGCGCCTCGACGTGCTGGGCACGGCGCTGCTGGCGCTGGGCAGCGTGGCGTTCGTGCTCCTCACCACGTGGGCCGGCACGGCGTACGCGTGGTCGAGCCCGCGGATCCTCGGCCTCGCCGGGGCGGTCCTGGTGCTCGGCGTGCTGTTCGTGCTGGTGGAGCGCCGCGCCGCGGAGCCGATCATCCCGCTGCACCTGTTCCGCGTGCGCAACTTCGTGGTGCCCACCGCGGCGGCCGTCGGCATGGGCGTGATCATGTTCGCGACCATCACCTACCTGCCCACCTACCTGCAGATGGTCGACGGCGCCTCGGCCACCACCGCCGGCCTGATGATGATCCCCGTGACGGCCGGGATGCTCGTCGGCACGATCGGCACCGGCCGCCGCATCGCACGCACGGGGCGCTACAAGCACTGGCCCGTGCTGGGCTCCGCGGTGATGGCCGCCGGGCTCGCGCTGCTCTCGCTGATCGACGAGTCCACCCCGTACGCCCTGACGGCCGCGGGGATGGCCGTCACCGGTCTCGGCATCGGCTGTCTCATGCAGAACCTCGTCCTGATCGTGCAGAACGCGGTGCCGCCCGCGGAGCTGGGGGCCGCGACGTCGTCGTCGAACTTCTTCCGCCAGATCGGGGCGTCCTTCGGGATCGCCGTGTTCGGCTCCGTCTTCGTCGCCCGGCTCGACGACGCGCTCGGGGGCCGCGCCGTGCCCGCCCTCGACCTCGACGCCCTGAGCCCCCAGGTGCTCGCGGGACTGCCCGCCCCGGTGCAGGAGGCCGTCGCGCAGGCCTTCGCCCAGGCGCTGCCGCCGATCTTCCTGTGGGGTCTCCCGGTCGCGGCGGCGTGCCTCGTGCTGTCCCTGCTCATCGAGGAGATCCCGCTGGGCACGACCGTGCCCGCCGCGCGGGAGGAGGCGCCGGGGCCGGCCGCGGCGCCCGCCGGGGCCGAGCGCGGCGGTTCCGCTGGCTAGGCTGGTGCCGGAACCACCACCGGATGCCTCAGGAGCAGCTCATGACCGATCCGCGCCCGTTCACCACCGCCGACCTCTACGACGAGCGCGGGGAGCAGCTGATGTCCTGCCCGCGCCAGTTCCTCGACCTGGGCGGGACGGCCGCGTTCACCGGGCCGGTGCGCACGGTCCGCTGCTTCCAGGACAACGGCCTGGTGAAGGCCGTGCTCAACTCCCCGGGGGAGGGCGCGGTCCTCGTCGTGGACGGCCACGGCTCCATGGGCACCGCGCTCATGGGGGACATGATCGCCGAGTCCGCGGTGCGCAACGGGTGGGCCGGGGTCATCATCAACGGCCCCGTGCGGGACCGGGTCGCCCTGGCCGGGCTGCCCCTCGGGGTCAAGGCCCTGGGCTCCAACCCGCGCAAGTCCGCCAAGGACGGCGTCGGGGAGCAGGACGTGCCGGTCGTCATCGAGGGCGTGACCTTCCGCCCGGGCCGGACGGTGTGGGCCGACGAGGACGGGATCCTCGTGGAGGGCTGAGCGCTGTCCGCTCCGTCCGGCGCCGTTCAGCCGGCGCGGTGGGTGAGCCGGCCGCCGCGGTAGGTCGCGCGCACGCCGATGTGCTCCACCGACCCGCCCCGCCGGTGCACCTCGAGGGGGTTCTCCTCCAGCACCACCAGGTCCGCGAGCTTGCCCGGGGCGAGCGAGCCGATCCGGTCGAACATCCCCAGCGCCTTCGCGGCCTCGGACGTGTAGGCGGCGAGGGCCTGCAGCACGTCGAGCCGTTCCCCGGCGGGCCCGAACCGCCGTCCGTCACCGTCGAGGCGGTCGGTCCAGGCCTGGACCGAGCGCAGCACGTCGCCGTCGGCGACCGGCCGGTCGGAGCTGCCCGCCAGCCGCACCCCGGCGTCGAGGAAGCTGCGGCCCCGGTAGGTCCAGTCCGTGCGCTCGGGGCCCAGGAGCCGGCGGAACTGGGCGGCCATGGGGCGCAGGAAGCCGATCTGCGGGGTCACCACGATCCCCGCGGCCGCGAGCCGCGGCAGCTGGTCCGGGCGGGTGATGCTCGCGTGCTCGATCCGGTTGGGCAGCCGGTGGCGCCCGTGCTCGTCCTGGCAGCGGGTGATCACGTCGATCGCGAAGTCGATGGCCCGGTCCCCGATCGCGTGGGCGGCCACCGACCAGCCCGCACGGTACGCCGCGTGGATCGCCTCGGCCATCTGCTCGGGGTTCTCCTGGAAGTAGCCCGTCGAGTGGCCTCCGCAGAACGCCTCGGTCACGGCGGCGGTCTCCCCGAGCAGCGAGCCGTCCACGAACACCTTGACCGGTCCGAGCCTGAGCTCGTCGTCGCCGAAGCCGGTGCGCAGCCCGAGGTCGAGCCCGCGCTCGGAGCCGTCCCCGAGGCCGCTGATCCCGTGCAGGACGTCCAGCACGGGCATCACCTGGGCCCGGGCGTGCAGGACGCCGGCGTCCCGGGCCTGCTGGTAGGCCTGCAGCTCGGAGGGGTTGTGCCCGATCCACCCGGCGCCCACCCCCGCCTCGGCGAACGTGGTGATGCCCTCGGCGGCGTAGCGGGCGGTGGCGCGGTCGAGCGCCGCCACGATCCGGTCCACCGGGTAGGGGCGGAACAGCTCCTGCACCACGGCCTGCGCGGTCTCCTCGACCAGGCCCGTGGCGCGGCCGGTGTCGTCCCGCACCACCCGTCCGCCCACCGGGTCCGGGGTCCCCGGGGTGAAGATCTCCGCCCGCCGCAGCGCCTCGGAGTTCACCACCGCCGCGTGGCCGGACGTGTGCCGGACGAACAGCGGCGTGCTGCCCGTGATGCAGTCGAGGACGTCGATGTCGGGCAGCGTCCCGCCCACGGTGGCCGGGAGGAAGCCGGTGGCCATGAGCCACTCCTCGTCCCGCGGCTTCGCGGCCATGCCGTGCTCCAGGGCCGCGTACAGCTCGTCCAGGGACGTGCAGCCGGAGAGGTCCACCTCCGCCAGGCCGAGCCCGAACCACGCGGTGTGGCAGTGCGCGTCCACGAACCCCGGCAGCACGGTGGCCCCGCCGAGGTCCACGGTCTCGGCCGCCGGCACGTCCGGGTCGTCGAGGACCACGATCCGCCCGCCGTGCACGCCGAGGCTCGACGCCGTCGGGCGGTCCGGGTCCATGGTCAGGACCGTGGCGTTGACGAGCAGGAGGTCGAGCTGCATGGGGATCCTTTCCGCGGGAGTGACCCCATCGTGGCACCCGGGGCCCGGTCCCGCACATCGCCGCACGGCGCGGCCCGCTCCTGGCCCGGCCCCGCCCGGCCCCGCCCGGCCCTGCCCCGCCAGGCCCGGGCCGGGAGCGGTCAGCCCAGGGCGGCGACGAGCTCCGTGGCCTGCCGGATCGCCCGCTTGGCGTCCAGCTCGGCCGCCACGTCCGCCCCGCCGATGAGGTGCACCGGTACGGCGCCGGTGTCGTGGCCGGTCCCCAGCAGCGTGTCGTGCAGCCGCCGCAGCGGCTCCTGGCCCGTGCACAGCACCACGGTGTCGACCGGCAGCACCTGCTCGACCGGCTCCGTGCCGTCGGGTCCCGGCGCGGTGAGGTGCAGCCCGTCGTCGTCGACCCGCCGGTACACGACCCCGCTCAGGGTGCGGACGCCGCCGGCCCGGAGCGAGGTCCGGTGGATCCAGCCGGTCGTGCGGCCCAGGCCGGCCCCGAGCTTGCCGGGGGAGCGCTGCAGCAGCGTCACCTCGCGCGCCGGGCGCCCGGGCCGGGGCTCGACCAGCCCGCCCCGGGCGGACAGCGTCGTGTCGACGCCCCACGCGCGGTAGAAGTCCGTGCCGGCGGAGTGCAGGAGGAACTCGGCGACGTCGAAGCCGATGCCCCCGGCGCCCAGGACCGCGACCCGGCGTCCCACGGGCGCCCCGTGCTGCAGGACGTCCCGGTAGCCCACGACCGAGGGGTGCTCCACCCCCTCGATCGCGGGCACGCGCGGTTCCACACCGGTGGCGAGCACGAGCCGGTCGAAGCCGCGCAGGTGCCCGGGCCCGGCCTCCGTCCCGAGCCGCACGTCCACCCCCAGTTCGGCGAGCCGCACGCCGTAGTAGCGCAGCGTCTCCGCGTACTCCTCCTTGCCGGGGATGCGCAGCGCCATCAGGAACTGCCCGCCGATCCGGTCCGCCGCCTCGAAGAGGGTGACGGCGTGCCCGGCCTCCGCGGCGCCGACGGCGAAGGCCAGCCCCGCGGGGCCCGCGCCGACCACGCCGATCCGCTCGGCCCGGCGGGTGGGGCCGAGGCGCAGGAGGGTCTCGTGCCCGGCCCGCGGGTTGACCAGGCAGGACGCGGTGCGGCCCGCGAAGGTGTGGTCCAGGCACGCCTGGTTGCACGCGATGCAGGTGTTGATGGTGTCCGCCCGGCCGCGTGCGGCCTTGACCACGAAGTCCGGGTCCGCGAGCAGGGGCCGGGCCAGGGACACCATGTCGGCGTCCCCGTCCGCCAGGATCCGCTCCGCCGTCTCCGGGGTGTTGATCCGGTTCACGGCGATCAGCGGGATCCCGACCTCGCCCTTGAGCCGGCGCGTCACCCAGGAGAAGCCGCCGCGGGGGACGACCGTGGCGATCGTGGGGATGCGCGCCTCGTGCCAGCCGATGCCGGTGTTGAGCAGGGTGGCGCCGGCGGCCTCGACCGCCCGGGCCAGCGCCACGACCTCCTCGAGCGTGGAGCCGCCCGGGACCAGGTCCAGCATGGAGAGGCGGTAGATGAGGACGAAGTCCGGGCCGGTGCGCTCGCGGACGCGGCGGACGATCTCCACGGGCAGGCGCATCCGGTTCGGGTAGCACCCTCCCCACTCGTCGGTGCGGTGGTTGGTCTCGGCGGCGACGAACTCGTTGATGAGGTAGCCCTCGGAGCCCATGATCTCCACGCCGTCGTAGCCGGCCTCCCGGGCGAGCGCGGCGGTGCGGGCGAAGTCCTCGATGGTCCGCTCGATCTCCTCCGCGGTGAGCTCGTGCGGCACCACGGGGCTGATGGGGGCACGCAGGGGGCTCGGGGCCACGGCGTCCGGGGCCTTGGCGTAGCGGCCGGAGTGCAGGATCTGCAGGGCGATCCTGCCGCCCTCGGCGTGCACGGCGCCGGTCACCAGGCGGTGCCGGGCCACCTCCTCGGGCGTGCGCAGGAGGGCGCCCCCGGCCCGGGTGGCGCCCTCGGGGCTCGGCCCCACGCCGCCCGTGACGATGAGCCCCACCCCGCCCCGCACGCGCTCCGCGTAGAACTCCGCGAGCCGCTCGAACCCTCCGGGCAGCTCCTCGAGACCGGTGTGCATCGATCCCATGAGCACCCGGTTGGGCAGGGTGGTGAAGCCCAGGTCCAGGGGTGCGAGCAGGCGCGGATACGGCACAGTCATGTGATACTCCTCGTCTCAGGTACTTGGTCACCGTAGGCGAGGAGTGAGCCGCCTCACAAGCGCGGCGCGGGCTCAGAGTGCGGCCAGCAGGTCCTTCCAGGCCGCGCGCCACCGCAGGACGTCCTCCGCGGAGGCCAGTCCGGTGTGCGCGAGGGCCACCGTGGCGCGGCCGCCCGCCCTGGCGCCGATGTTCGCGGAGACCCTGGTCCCGTCGGCGAGGCGGACGCGCCAGTAGCGCCACTTCTCGGTGGCGGCGGTGGTGGGCGGCTGCTGGAACGGGACGCCGCCGACCTCCGTGCGGCAGGCCATGAGCGCCGTCCACCGGGCGAGCGCCTCGTCCGGGGTGCCGGCCACCGTGCGGCTCGCGCTCGCCCCGAAGGTGCCGTCCCCGGCCTGCCCGGGCCGGCGGGCTCCCGTGTGCTGCTCGTAGGCCACCGCGACGGACTGCGCCCACCACTCGTGGTTCTCGACGACGCCGGCGAGCTGCTCCGCCACCCGGCGGGCGAGCTCGGCGTGGCCCATCGTCCGGGCGCCGAGCCCGTCGAGCCGCGCCGTCCAGGTCTCCCACGGGACGCCGGTGGCCCGCGCGATCCCGGCGGTGCTGGTGCTGCGGGTGCTCATGGGACCCAGGGCAGCGGCGGCGCGCCGGGTCAGTCCCCGGCCGTGGGGCCGGGGCCGCCCGCGCCCGCGCCGAAGTCCGGGTCGGCGGGGTCCGCGGCGTTCCCCGCGCTCGGCACGCGCTGGCCGGCGTTGGTCTGGCCCAGGGGGTCCGGGGCCGTCTCGAGGTCGCGCGCCGGGGTGTCGGGGATGCCGACGTCGTCGGCCAGGTGCGGATCGTCGGGGAGCTGGTCGCCGGAGGCGGGAGTCGTGTCCATGGGACCAGCCAATCAGTGGCTCCGCGTCCTGGCAAGGACCCGATCAGGGGTCCGGCGGCGGGCGCGCATCCCCTGGATATCGCGGACAGCGAAGCGAATGGACAGGGTGCTGACAGTGGGTGGGGGTCGTGCCATAGTGGGGGCAGAGGCCCGTCCCGCGGGCCGTCCGCAGTTGTCGAGCCAGGTCGCCGCCCCGCGGCGGCCGGAAACACGGAGACGAACTCATGGCCACCCCGAACCAGCGCACCGCCCCCTACACCGTGCCCGGCCTGTCCACCGAGAACGGTCACGAGGTCGCCCAGACGCTCCAGCAGCGCCTGCACGCCCTCAACGACCTCCAGCTCACGCTCAAGCACGCCCACTGGAACGTGGTGGGCCCCAACTTCATCTCGGTCCACGAGATGCTGGACCCGCAGATCGAGCTCGTGCGCGGCTTCGTCGACGAGCTCGCCGAGCGCATGGCCACCCTGGGCGTGGGACCCTCCGGCCTGCCGGGCGATCTCGTCCAGGCCCGCACCTGGGACGACTACTCGGTCCACCGCGCCACCGGCGTGGAGCACCTCGCCGCCCTCGACATCGTCTACAACGGCGTGATCGAGGACCACCGCGACGCGATCCAGAAGGTCGGCGAGCTCGACCCCGTCACGGAGGACATGCTCATCGGCCAGGTCAAGGAGCTCGAGCTCTTCCAGTGGTTCATGCGCGCCCACCTCGAGAACAGCGGCGGCGACCTCCAGCACGGCGGCGCCCGCACGGAGCAGGGCGCGGCGGAGTCCGCCGCCCAGTAGTCCGCCCCGCGACCGTGGCAGCCCACGCCCGCCCCGGCCCCGCCGACCCCCGTGGTCCGCGGGGCCGGGGCGCGTTCACGGCCATGACCTTCAACGTCCGGCGTCCCCTGCCGAAGTACGGCCGGACGGCGCCGGACGCGTGGTTCACCCGGGCCCCCGCCGTGCAGGCCGTGCTCCGGGCCCACCGGCCGGAGCTGGTCGCCCTCCAGGAGGTCCTCCCGGAGCAGCTGCACCACGTCCGGCAGGCCCTGGGGCCGGACCACGTCCTCCTGGGCGGGGGCCGGGACGCCGACGGCGGCGGCGAGCGGTGCCTGCTGGCCGTGGACACCGCCCGCTTCCGGATCGAGCGCTGGCAGCAGCGGTGGCTGTCCGCGCTGCCGGAGGTCCCGGGGTCGAAGGTGCCGGGGGACCTCTTCCCCCGCACCCTGGTGCTGGCCGACCTCACGGACCGGCGCACGGGAGTGGCCTGGCGGGTGGGCGCCACCCACCTCGACCCGTGGCCGGAGCGGGCGCGGCTGCGCCAGCTGGCCGCGCTCCAGGGCCTCCTCCTCGGGTGGGACGGCCCCCTGGTGCTCCTCGGGGACATGAACGCGGCTGCCGGCCGCTCCCGCACCTGGGACGCCGCGCTCGCCGGCGGGCTGCGGGACACCCTGCCCCCGGACGCCGCGGGGACCTTCCCCCGCTACCGGGAGCCCGGGGCCAGGACGCCGCGCCTGGACTGGATCCTGTACGGCGGCCCGGTCCGCGTGCTCGACGCCCGGGTCCTGGCCGAGCGTCCGCGCGGGGTGTGGGCCTCGGACCACTTCCCGGTGCGGGCCGAGCTCGAGCACGACGGCGGCCCCGCCTCCTGAGGCCGGGGCCGCCGTGCGCCCGCCCGGTGGGGTGGGCCGGTCAGTACACGATGCTGAACACCCAGACGCCCAGCGTCATGGTCACGAGGGTGATCAGGACGATCCCGATGAGGTTCAGCCACAGCCCGCCCTTGATCATCTGCCCGATGGTCACGTAGCCGGAGCCGAACGCGATGGCGTTGGGCGGGGTGGCCACCGGCAGCATGAACGCGCACGTGGCCGCGAGGGCCACCGGGATGGCCAGCAGCACGGGGTCCAGTCCCAGGCCGAGGGCCACGCCCCCGGAGACGGGCAGGAACGTGGCCGCCGTGGCGGTGTTGCTCGTCAGCTCCGTGAGGAAGAGGATGCCGGCGGCGAAGATCGCCACGACCAGGACGACCGGCACCGCGCCCAGCGCCGCGGCGGCCTGCCCGATCCAGTCGGTCAGGCCGGAGGAGGTGAACTGCGCGGACAGGGCCAGCCCCCCGCCGAAGAGCAGCAGCACGCCCCACGGCAGCTTCACCGCGGACTCCCAGTCCAGCAGCCGCACTCCCCGCCGGGCCCCGGCGGGGAGCAGGAACAGCAGCAGCCCCACGACCATGGCGATGCCGGCGTCGCTGATGGGCGGGGAGTCGAAGACGATGGGGACGAACACCCAGCTGAGCGCGGCCAGCGCGAAGATCGCGAGCACCAGCTTCTCACCGGTGGACATCGGGCCGAGCTTCTCCAGCTCCTGGCTGATGAGCTTCCGGCCGCCGGGGATCTCGTCGATCTCCGGTCTGAACAGCACCTTGGTGAGCAGGAACCAGGCGACGACGAGCATGACGGCGGACAGCGGCACGCCCACGAGCATCCACTGGCCGAAGCCGACGTCGATGCCGTGCGCCTCCTGGAGGTAGCCGACCATCAGGGTGTTCGGCGGGGTGCCGATGATCGTGCTGAGGGACCCGATCGAGGCGGCGTAGGCGATGCCCAGCATCAGCGCGGTGCCGAAGTTGGAGGCGATGACCGCCTCCTTCACCTCGGCGCTCTGCGGGTCGGCGCCCTCGAGATCGGCGTCCTCCAGCGCGCCGCCGTCCGTGCCGCCGGCCGGCGCACCGGAGTCCTCGAGCAGCTTGGGCAGCAGCAGCAGCACGGACACGCCGATGGGCAGCATCATCACGGCGGTGGCCGTGTTGGAGACCCACATGCTGAGGAACGCGGTGGCCAGCATGAACCCGGCCACCATCTGGGCCGGCTTGGTGCCCATCACGCGCACGGTGCGCAGGGCGATCCTGCGGTGCAGGTTCCAGCGCTGCATGGCCAGCGCCAGCAGGAACCCGCCCATGAACAGGAAGATGATGTTGCTGCCGTAGGAGGCGCCGACGTCGTCCACGGCGACGTCCTCCCCGAGCACGGGGAAGACGATCAGCGGGAGCAGGGCGGTGGCCGGGATCGGGATCGCCTCCGTCATCCACCACACGCCCATCAGCACCGCGGTGGCGGCGGTGAGCTTGGCGGGGTGGGCCAGGTCGGCGGGCATGACGACGTAGACCAGCAGGGCCAGGACCAGGCCCACCACGAGTCCCGCCCACCTGATCCGGTGCGTCTTGGCGTGCACCGGGGCCGCCTCCTCCCCGGGGGAGCGGTGCTCGGCGGTCTCCGGGTCCCGCGGCGGGTGGCGGCGCTGCTCCCGGGTGGCTGCGGGGACGGACGGTCGGTCGCTCATGTCGGCTCCAGGTCTGGTCGGCGTCGGTCGTGCTCTCGGTCAGGGATCGGGCGGGGCCTCGGCCCACGGCGGGGTCCGTGCCGGCCCCGGCAGGCCATCGGGCGCGGGGGCGGGCCCGCGCGCGGACGCCTGCACCTCCGGGAGCCGGATGCAGGCGGCGAGGTGCGCCGGTCCGGCCTGCCGGGGGTCGGAGGACACGGTCCCCGGGGCCGCGCCCTGGGCGCCCGGCGGCGGGACGGGCGCGGGCACCGTCCGCGGGCACTCGTCGGCCGCCCACGGGCACCTCGTGCGGAACACGCAGCCGGACGGCGGGTCGAGGGGGGAGGGCACCTCGCCCTCGAGCGGGGCGGTCCTGCGGCGGCGCTCCGCCACCGGGTCCGCGGACGGGGCCGAGGCGAGCAGCGCCCTGGTGTACGGGTGGGCGGGGGCGTCGAAGACGTCCCGCACGCCGCCGTCCTCCATGAGCCGGCCGAGGTACATCACGAGGACGTGGTCGCTCATGTGCTCCACGACCGCGAGGTCGTGGGCGATGAACAGGTAGGTGAGCCCCAGTTCGCCCTGCAGCCGGTTGAGCAGGTTCATGATCTGCGCCTGGACGGAGACGTCCAGGGACGCGGTCGCCTCGTCGAGGACGATGAGGTCCGGCTCGCCCGCGAGCGCCCGGGCGATGGACACGCGCTGGCGCTGCCCGCCCGAGAGCTCGTGCGGGTACCGGTCGAGGAAGCGGCGGGAGAGGCCCACCTGCTCGAAGAGATCCGCCACCCGGCGGCGGCGCCCGTCCCGGTCCCCGCCGAGGCCGTGCACCTCGAGGGGCTCCGCCACGGCGCGGGAGACGTGCTGGCGGGGGTCCAGGGACGCGAAGGGGTCCTGGAAGACCATGGCGATCCGCCGGCGCAGGGCCTTGAGTTCCCGGCCCCGCACCGAGGTGACGTCCCGGCCGTCGAGCAGCACGGTCCCCGCGCTGGGCTCCACCAGGTGCATCAGCGCGTTGGCCACCGTGGACTTCCCCGAGCCGGACTCGCCGACCAGGGACACCGTCTGCCCCCGGTGGATGTCGAAGTCGATCCCGGCCACGGCCTGCACCACGCCCTTGCCGCGGTCGGTGCGGACGGGGAAGCGGACCTGGAGGTCCCGCACGCTCAGCAGCGGCCGGTGGTCGCCGGTCATCGGGAGCCTCCTCGCCGGCCGGTGCCGGCCGCGCCGGTGCCGGCCGCGCCCCCGCCGTAGAAGGTGCGGGCGACGTGGTCCGGTCCCACCACGGTCTCCGGCGGGCGCTCGGTCTCGCAGCGGGGGTCGCCGCGGACGGGGCAGCGGTCCCAGAACAGGCAGCCCGGGGGCAGGTGCTTCGGGTCCGGCGGGCTGCCGGGGATCACGGCGAGCTCGCCCTTGCCGCGGGCCGTCTGCGGCCGGGCGGCCATGAGCCCCCGGGTGTAGGGGTGGCGGGGGTCGGTGAAGAGCTCCTCGAGGGGCGCGGACTCCACGATCTGCCCGCCGTAGAGCACGGCCACCCGGTCCGCGATCCCCGAGACCACGCCGAGGTCGTGGCTGATCCAGATCACGCTCATGCCCCGGGAGGCCTGCAGCTCCTTGACGCGCTCGAGGATCTGGGCCTGCGTCGTGACGTCGAGCGCGGTGGTGGGCTCGTCCGCCACGAGCAGCTCGGGGTCGCAGGCCAGGGCCACGGCGATCATCACGCGCTGCTTCATCCCGCCCGAGAGCTGGTGGGGGTAGGAGGAGAGGCGGGACGGCGGGTCGGGGATGCCGACCGCCTCGAGCAGCTCGAGCGCCCGGCGCCGGGCGTCGCGGCGGGTGAGGCCGAGGTGGAAGCGCGGTGCCTCCGTGAGCTGCTCCTCGACGGTCAGCACCGGGTTCAGGGACGTGGAGGGGTCCTGGAAGATGAAGCCGACCCGCCTGCCGTGGACGCCGCGGAGCCGCCGGGGGCTCATCGTCACGATGTCCTGACCGTCCAGCAGGGACTGCCCGCTGACCCGGGCGGGCGGGGAGTCGATCAGCCCGGTGGCCGCGAGCACCGTCATGGACTTGCCGGACCCGGACTCGCCCACGATGCCCAGGGTCCCGCCCCGGGGGACGGTGAAGGACACGCCGTTGACGATCTCCGCGGGGCCGATCCGGACGGCGAGGTCCCGCACGTCGAGCAGCACGTCCCGGTCGGCGGGCGCCGGGGCGGCGGGTCGGTGGGGCTCGGTCGTGCGCATCAGGCGCTCCTCCGGATCTCGTCGGCGGTCCGCTGCCGCGGGTCGAGGACGTCGCGCATGCCGTCGCCCACGAGGTTGAACGCCAGCACGGTGCAGAAGATGGCCAGGCCCGGGAACACGCTCATCCACCAGGCGTCGTAGATGAAGGCCTGGGCGTCGTAGAGCATCCGTCCCCACGAGGGCTCGGGCGGCTGGACGCCGAGCCCCAGGAAGGACAGCGCCGCCTCGGAGAGGATCGCGAAGGCCAGCGAGAGGGAGGTCTGCACGGTGATGGGCCCCATGATGTTCGGCAGCACGTGGCGGCGCAGGATGAGGCCGTCGGACGCGCCGATGGACCGGGAGGCCGTGACGTAGAGCTCCTCGCGCACGGCCAGGGTGGAGGCCCGCGTGATGCGGGCGAAGATGGGGGTGTAGACCACCCCGATCGCGATCATCGCGGTGGTCAGCCCGGGGCCCAGGACGGCCACGATCGCCATGGCCAGCAGCAGGATGGGGAACGCGAAGAGCACGTCGGCGCTGCGCATGACGACGGTGTCGAGCCAGCCGCCGAAGAAGCCGGCCACGAGCCCCAGGGCCACGCCGACCACCAGGGCGATGCCCACGGCCACGAGCCCCACGGTCAGGGAGATCCGGGCGGAGAGCACCACGCGGGAGAACACGTCCCGGCCCAGCTCGTCGGTGCCGAACAGGTGCGCGCCCGAGGGCGGCTGCAGGGCGTTGACCACGTCGATGTCGTTCGCCCCGTAGGGGGCGATCCAGCGTCCGAGCACGGCGAGCAGGAGGACGACGACGAGGATGACCAGCCCGGCGGCCGTGACCCGGTTCGAGACCAGCATCCGCAGGGTGCCGGTGCGGGCGGCCTCCTCCGGGTTCTCCGCCGGCTCGGCGGGCCGCGGGACGGGCCCGGTGCGGCCGTCGCCGGCGCCCGGGGCGCGGCGGTCGGGCGAGGGCGTCTCGGGGCTGCTCATGACACACGGATCCTCGGGTCGACGACGGCGTACAGGATGTCCACCAGCAGGTTGATCAGCAGGAAGATCAGGGCGATCAGCAGCACGGTGCCCTGGACCACCGGGTAGTCGCGGGCCGCGACGGCGTCGAAGACCAGCCGGCCCAGGCCCGGCCACGCGAAGACCACCTCGATGACGATGAGACCGCCCAGCATCGTGGCGGCCTGGACGCCGGCCACCGTGAGGATCGGGACGAGCGCGTTGCGCATCACGTGCCGGCCGATGACCGTGCGGCGGGGCAGGCCCTTGGACCGGGCGGTGCGCACGTAGTTGGAGCCGGCGACGTCGAGCACCGCGGCGCGGACGTAGCGGGTCATGATCGACCCGGAGACCACGCCCACGGCGAGACCCGGCAGGATCACCCGCTGGAGCCAGCCCCACGGGTCCTCCGTGAAGGGCACGTACCCGGACGGCGGCAGCAGCCCGAGCATCGTCGAGAAGACGATGATCAGCATCAGGCCCAGCCAGAAGTCGGGGATCGACACGCCGAACTGGCTCACGGCGCGGATCCCGCCGTCCGCCGCGGAGCCGCGGCGCAGGGCGGCCCAGGTGCCGAGCGGGAACGCGATGAGCAGGGCGATCGTGATGCCGGCGAGGCCGAGGGACACCGTGGCCGGCAGCCGGTCCAGCAGGATGAGGGTGACGGGCTCGCCGCTGCGGAAGCTCACGCCGAGGTTCCCGGTGAGGGCGTTGCCGACGTAGGCGAAGAACTGCACGAGCAGGGGCCGGTCCAGACCGGAGGCCTCGCGCAGGACGTCGTAGGACTCCTGGGTGAAGCGCGTGCCGAGGGCCACCCGCACGGGGTCACCGGGGACGAGCTGGAGCAGGGCGAAGACCACGACTAGCACGCCGAAGAGCACCACCACGGTGTGCAGCAGGCGCTTGACGAGGAATCTCAGGAGCGGGCTGCTCATTCGGTGTCCTCCTCGAGCCGGACGTCCTTGAACCGGACGGCGCGGTCCGGGCGGGCCTCGTAGCCCTGCAGGTCGGGGGTCCACGCCTGGACCACGTCGGGGTTGTACAGGTAGACGTAGCTGGCGTCGTCCACGATCTGCTCCGCCGCCCGGCCGTAGAGCTCCTTGCGGGCGTCCTGGTCGGTCTCGGTGCGCCCCGCGTCCAGGAGCCGGTCGACCTCGGGGTTGCTGTAGCCCTGGGCGTTGTTCGAGCCCTCGGAGTGGTGCTGGTTGTAGTAGTAGTCGTTGACGTCCACGTTGCCGAGCCAGCCCAGCAGGAGCATGTCGAAGTTCCCCTGGGCCTGCTCGTCGAGCCAGGTGGCGAAGTCGAGGGTCCGGATGTCGGTGGCCACCCCGATGTCGGCGAGGTTCGCGGAGATCACCTGGGCGGCCGTGACCGTCTCGGGGTACTCGTTGGTGACCATGAGCTCGACGGTCTCCCCGGTCAGCCCGGAGCTCTCCGCGAGCTCCCTGGCCCGCTCGGGGTCCTGCTCGAAGGGCGCGTACTCGTGGTGCCACACGGACGTCTCGGGGACCGCGGTCTGGTTCAGGGTCGCGTTGCCGTACCAGGTGACCTGGGCGATCGCCTCCCGGTCGATGGCCCGGGCCACGGCCAGGCGCGCGTCGAGGGAGTCGAAGGGCGGGCGGGCCTGGTTCATGGCCACGTACCAGTAGTCGGTCGAGGGGACCCCGGCGACCTCGAGGTCGGGGTTCCGCCGCAGCGAGTTCACCCGCTGCGGCGGGATGGAGTCGGTCCAGTGCACCTCGCCCGCGGTGAGGTCCGCGAGCGCCGTGGTGCCCTCCGAGATGAACCGGTAGACGACCCCGGGGACGTGGGGGCCGTCGCCCCAGTACTCGTCGTTGGCCCGCAGCGTCACGGCCGTGCTCGCGGAGTTGCCCACCACCTCGAACGGGCCGGTGCCCACCGGGTCGAGCTGGACGTCCCCGCTCTCCACGTTCTGTCGCTCGACGACGGCCATGCCCTTGTACCCGCCGATCGCGGCGAGCAGGGCGGGCGTGGGCTGGGACACGTCGATGCGCACGGTGTGCTCGTCGACCGCCGCCACGTCCTCGACGGCGGCCAGGCGGTAGGCGTTGGCGAGCTGCTCGTCGATGATCCGGTCGTAGGAGTACACGACGTCCTCGGCGGTGAACGCGGAGCCGTCGTGGAACGTGACGCCCTCCCGCAGGTGGAACGTCCAGGAGAGCTGGTCCTCGCTGACCTCCCAGGACTCGGCGAGGGCGGGCTGCATCTCGAGGTTCTCGTCGGGCTCCACCAGGGTGTCGTAGACGTTCTCGAGGATCTGGAAGGAGAAGTAGGCGCTCGTGTTGTGGGGGTCGAGCTGGTCGGGCTCCCCGGCGATGGCCACCTCGAGGTAGCCGTCGGTGTCGAGGTCCCCCGCCCCGGCCAGGTCCACGCCCTCGCCCGCCGAGCAGGCGCCCAGGGCGAGGCACACGGCGCTCCCCAGGGCGGCGATCCGTGCTCCGCGTGCCATCCGCCGCCTCCCGGTGGTAGGAATGAGCCGTCCGCCCGGGAGCACCCGGCAGGTGCTCCGTGCGGCCGCCCTCCCGGTGCGCACCCGGTCGTGGGTGTCGTCCCACCCTATGCACCCGGGACGGCCCGCCACCAGCACCGCGGGCCCGGCGTGCCGGGGCGGAGGACGTCCCGCCCCGGTCCGCGCGGGGCATCCATCGACAACGAACCGGCCGGCACGGACGTGCCGGCCAGGAGGTGCTCGTGACCTACACCGTGATCGCCCGGAGCGCGGACTCCCGCCTGCTCGGCGCCGCCACGGCGAGCTGCTCGCTCGCCGTGGGCAACGCCGTGCCGGCCCTCGTGCCCACCGCAGGGGTGGTCGCCTCCCAGGCGTGGACCAACCGGCGGCTGCGCTTCGAGATGCTCCGCACCCTGCACCACGGGGGCACGGCCGAGGAGGCGATCGCGGCCCTGACCGACGCCGACCCGGACCTGGCGCTGCGCCAGGTGGCCGTCCTGCCCGTGGCGGGGCCCGGTGCCCACCTCACCGGCAGCCTGTGCACGCCCTGGGCGGGGGGCGTGGCCGGGGCCGACTTCGTGGTGATCGGCAACTACCTGACCGGCCCGGAGGTCGTCGAGTCGATGCGCGCCGCGATGGACGAGGCGCTCACGGGGTCCGGGCCGACCAGCACCGAGATGGCCGGCGCGCTCCTGGCCTGTCTGCGCGCGGGCCGGGACGCGGGCGGGGACAGCCGGGGGCAGCAGAGCGCCGCGGTGCTCGTGGCCGACACGCTCGCGGGCTTCCAGTACCCTGTGCTGCTCGACGTCGACCTGCGGGCCGACAACTCGCCCACCCCGCTGGAGGATCTGGAGGAGATGCTCGCGCTGAAGGGCAGGGCCCACCCGGCGCCGGCCGAGGTGGTGCCCAGCACCGAGGTCCCGCACCGTCCCGAGGACGAGGGGCTCTGGTCGACGGTCCTGTCCTGACCTCCCTCGGGTGGGCGGCCCCCGCCGGGGTGGCCTACCCTCGGTCCATGAGTTCTCGTCGTGTCCTCCCGCCGGTGCGCTACGGCCCCGCGGCGGGCCTGACCGCGGTCCTCCTGGCGGGGGCGACGGTCCTCGCCGGCTGCTCCCCGGAGCCGGCCGGGCCGCCGGCGAGCGCTCCGGACGGGACCGGGGCGGCGTCGTCGGCCCCCGCAGCGCCGGAGGCGGCCCCGGACCGGCTGGAGGTCGTGGTCACCGGCGACGTCCTGCTCCACCCGGGGCTGTGGGCGCAGGCCGAGGCGGACGGGGACGGGGAGCTGGACTTCGGCCCGCTCGTGGAGGGCCTGCGCCCGTTCACGGAGGACGCCGGCCTCGCCGTCTGCAACATGGAGACCCCGTTCGCCGCGGCCGAGGGCCCCTTCTCCGGGTACCCCTCGTTCGAGGTGCCGCCGCAGATCGTCCCGGCGCTGGCGGACCTCGGCTACGACGCGTGCACCACGGCCTCGAACCATGCGGTGGACGCCGGCCCGGAGGGCCTCGAACGGACCCTCGACGTCCTGGCGGACGCCGGGATCGCGACCACCGGCACGTACCGCGCCGCCGAGGACGCGCGGGAGCCGCTGGTCCTGGACGCGGACGGCGTGCGGGTGGGCCTGGTGACCGGCACCTACGGGCTCAACGGCAACGTCCCGGACGCCGCGTGGCGCGTGGACCTGCTGGACGTCCCCGAGATGGTCCGCAAGGCGCGCGCGGCCCGGGCGGCGGGGGCGGAGATCGTGCTGGCCGCGGTGCACGCCGGCGAGGAGTACTCCTCGGCGCCCGACCGGCAGCAGTTCGAGGTCACGCACGCGCTCGCCGACAGCGGGGAGTTCGACTTCGTCTACGGCCACCACACGCACTCGGTGCTGCCGATCGAGAAGCGCGGGGACACCTGGATCGTGCACGGCCTGGGCAACAGCGTCTCGGAGCACGCCACCCGGGTGCCGGTCAACAACGAGGGCCTGACGGTCAGCATGTCCTTCGCGCGCGAGGACGGGGAGTGGGTGGCCGGGGACCCGGTGTGGACCCCGCACATCCTCACCCTGGACCCGATCCGGTGGTGCGCGCTGCCGGCCGAGGACGTCTGCCGCTCCCGCGAGGAGGACGCGGCGTCCCTGGCGCGCACCGCGCGGACCGTGGGGTCGATGGGGGCGGAGGCCGACGGCGCCCGCCCGTGGCGCCCGCTCGCCCTCGGTCCCGCAGGGGAGTAGCGCTCAGTCCCGGTCGAGGGTGACGAGCGCCTGCACCGGGGCGTGGTCGCTGGGGTGGCCCCCCGCGAAGCGGGCGGTGTTGATCGCGGCGCGGCGCACCCGGACGCCGGGGCCGGCCAGCACCCAGTCGATCCGCTCCTCGCCCTCCACGGCCTCGCCGTAGTCCGGGAAGGTGCCCCACGCGGGGGTGAGCCGTTCCTCGGCGGCCGTCCAGGTGTCGGCGAGCACCCCGGAGCCCACGAGCGTCTCGTAAGCCCCGGAGTCCCCCGCCTCCGCGTTGAAGTCCCCGGTGACCAGGGTGGGGGTGTGCGGGTGGAAGCTGTGCACGAGCTCGACCAGGGCCTCCGCGCTGCGGTCCCGGGCGGTCTCGGAGTCGTGGTCGAAGTGGGTGTTGACGAGCACGAGGTCGGTGCCGGTGCCGCGGTCCAGGAAGCGGCCCCAGGTGACGATGCGCGGGATGTCGTTGCCCCAGGTGGTGGAGCCGATGAGCTCCGGGGTGCCGGAGAGCCAGAACTGGTCCCACTCCACCAGCTCCAGGCGCCGGGCGTCGTAGAAGATCGCGGAGTACTCGCCCTTGCTGCCCCCGGCGCGCCCGTAGCCGACCATCCGGTAGCCGGCGGGCAGCGCCCGCTCCACCGCCGGCAGCTGGTGGTGGAGGGCCTCCTGCACCCCGAGCAGCGTGGGCTGCTCGAGCTGCAGCAGCCGCGCCAGCCGGGGCGCGCGGTCGGGCCAGTGGTCCGGGTTCCCGGCGTGCGTGCCGCTGTGGTGGAAGCGGATGTTGTAGCTCATCACGTGCAGGGCGCGGCCCGTGGCGGGACCGATGAGCGGCACCGCGGGATCGGCGACGCCGGGGGTCGTGGAACGGTCGAGAAGGACGGTGTCTGAGGACATCACTGCTCCAGGGTGGGGGAGTGCGGGGGCGTCGTCGTCCCATGGTGGACCGGGCGGCCCGACCACGGTGCCACCGAGGGGGAACCCCCGGTGATCATCCGGTGAACTCGTGGGGTCCTCCACGGGGACCGCGGCCCCGTGGCCGGCGGTGCACGGCTCAGGCATCGGTCACCGCCACGGGGAAGTGCCGGATCTGCCCGGCGGCGAGCTCGTGGACCTCGCCGTCGACGTTCACGCGCACGGGCTCGGCGGGGCCGGGGGCGAGGTAGAGCCGCAGCCCGGCGCGGGTGACCTCGACCTGGATGGGCTGGTCCCGGTAGCTGATCGAGAAGGACACCTTGGGCAGCTGCGGGGGGATCGCCGGGTGCAGCCACAGCATGTCGTCCCGGACCTCCAGGCCCGTGTAGCAGCGGGTGAGGATGTCCACGGAGCCGGCCATGGCCCCCAGGTGCACCCCTTCGCGGACCGTGTCCCCCTGGGCATCCACGAGGTCGCTGTTGAGCGCCCGGGTGAGGAAGGACCAGGAGCTGGGGCGGTCCCGGCGGGCCTCGACCCAGGAGTGCACCACGTTGGAGAGCGTGGACCCGTGCGAGGAGCGGTCGCAGTAGAAGGCGACGGTGGCCCGGACCGCCTCCGCCGGGAAGTCGTAGCCCATCTGCCCCAGCAGCTCCCGCAGCTCCTCCGCGGAGAACAGGTACAGCAGCATCAGGACGTCGGCCTGCTTGGCCAGCCGGTAGTCGTTCGTGGAGCGCCCCTCGGCGTCGAGGATGAGGTCGAGGCGCCCGATGTAGCCGTAGCGGGTCCGGTAGTCCTCCCAGGCGAGCTCCGGCAGCTCCTCGTAGCCCTCGAACTGGGCGAGGACGCCGCCGGCCAGGAACGGCACCCGCAGCCGGGTGCGGACCCGCTCCCAGCGGGCCACCTCGTCCTCCCGCAGGCCCAGGCGCCGCCACAGGGGCCCGCCGTAGTCCTGGCCGAGACGCTCGACCATCTCGACCGCCCGCGCGAGCAGCCACGCCGTCATGACGTTGGTGTAGGCGTTGTTGCGCAGCCCCGAGCCCGGCGCGCCCGGGGCGCCGTCGTGGAATTCGTCCGGGCCCATCACCCCCGTGATCACGTACCGGTCGTCCTCGGGGTCGTGCACCGCGAGGCTCGAGAAGAACCGGGCGATCTCCACCACGAGCTCGGCGCCCTGCTCGATCAGGAAGCGGGTGTCGCCCGTGGCCTGGTAGTACTGCCACACGCTGTGCGCGACCGCCAGCCCCACGTGGCGCTGCAGCCGCGAGTGGTCCGGGATCCACCGGCCGGTGCGGGGGTTGAACAGCGCCCGCGGGGTCTCCTCGCGGCCGTCGCTGCCGCTCTGCCACGGGAACATGGCTCCCTCGTGGCCGGCCGCGCGGGCCGCCGCCCGCGCCTCGGGCAGGCGCCGGTACCGGTAGGCCAGCAGCGCCCGGGTCCACTCGGGCCGGCGGAGGGTGAGCATGGGGTAGACGAACATCTCGTCCCAGAACACGTGGCCGCGGTAGCCCTCGCCGTGCAGCCCGCGGGGCGGGACGCCGGCGTCCAGGTCCGGGTGCGCGGCCGCCACCGACTGCAGGACGTGGAAGGTGTTGAGGTTCACGGCCAGGCCCTGCTGGCCGCCGGCGTCGGTGGCCACGGCGAAGGCGGACCACAGGGCCTGCCACGCGACCACGTGGGCGGAGAGCAGCTCGTCGAAGCCGCCCGCCCGCTCCAGCAGCGTGGACGCGGCGTGCGCGGGCGTGGCGATCGCCCGGTCCTGCGAGGTCACGAGGGCGACGACCTTCTCGACCCGCACGGCCCGCCCCGGGTCCATCCGCAGCCGCAGCTCGTGGCCCACCACGCCGGGCGCGGGCCGGGACGGGACCCGGGAGAGCAGCCGGTCCTCCGTGCCGCTGCGGAGCACCCGGGTGCGGGCGGCCACGGCGATCCGGACGCCGGACCAGGACGTGGCCACCTCGACCCGTGCGGTCCCGTGGCCCAGGTCCTCGAGCCGGGCGTCGGCCAGGTGCCGGCCGGCCAGGGCGGCGTGCTCCGCGACGTTGCGGTTGCGGACGTCGGCGTCCACGAGGCTGCGCACGGTCAGGGTCCCGCTCCAGTCCTCGGCCTCGAAGACCGTCTCCTGCCCCGCCAGATGGCGCTGGTCCTGGGAGACGAACCGGCGGGTGGTCACGCGGGTGGTGCGCCCGGCCTCGTCCCGGAAGCGCAGGGTGCGGGTCAGCACCCCGGTGCGCAGGTCGAGGTCCTGGTGGTGCTCCAGCACGTTGTCCGGGGTGGGCTCGAACCAGTAGCCGTCCTGGACGCGGTACTGCACCAGCAGCCAGTTGGGGGCGTTCACGAGGTCCTCGTGCTCCAGGACGAGACCGGCGGCCTCGGAGCGCAGCCGGTTGTAGACGCCCGCAAGGTAGGTGCCGGGGTAGTGCGTGCCGTCGGCCCGGGACTCGCTCGCGGCGCCGCGCACGGCCATGTACCCGTTGCCGAGGGTGCACAGCGACTCCCGCATCCCCTCGCGCGGCGGGTCGAGGTCGGCGTAGGTCAGGTTCCACGGGCTGCCCCCGCCGCAGCCGCCGGCCCAGTCGGAGTCCCCCGGGGCGGTGGCGACCGGGATGTCGAGGTCCGTGAGGTCGTCCACCACGAGGTGGGCGCCGGCGGCGAGCAGCCGGCCCCGCCGGCCCGCGCCGTCGAGCCCCACGACGAGCCCGAAGCCGTGGGTCACGGCGGTCCGCACCAGGCGGTCGCTGTCGCTGACCACCACGATGTGCTCGGGCTCCACCGCCAGGCGGCGGGAGGCGAGCAGCAGGGAGGCGGCCGGCGGGTGCGGGTCCGGCCCGTCCCGCCCCGTGGTGCCGTCCCGCGGCGGATCGGCCGCGACCACGATGTCCGCCGGCGGTCCCGCGCCCAGCTCCGGGCGGGTGGTGACCAGGGCCGTGAGCACGCCCTCGGCGCGCAGGCGGGCGAAGAGCTCGGCGGCCCCCGCCTCGTGGCGCGGGTGCAGGACTCCGCCGGCGGGGCGTATCGGGACCGGGGCGCCGTCGTCGCCGGCGCGGGCGGTGTCGTCGGGGCCCGGTGCGGCCCCCGCCGGTGCGAGGGCGAGCACCACCGCTCCGTAGGTGCTCCTGCCGTGGACGGCAGGCTGCTCCAGGACGCCGCTCATGCGGTCATTGTGCCACCTGCCTCCGTCAGGAGCCGGAGGCGGGCGGTGCGTCAGTTGATGGTGCTGAGGCGGATGGTCTCGGGCAGCCCCAGGATCTGCTCGATGACCTCCCGGGTCACGCCGTTGCCGGCGTCCGTGACGAGGTAGCCGGTGTCCCCGCGGGTGGACAGCTGCTGACGGTCGATGTTGATGCCGTGGTCGCCGAGCACGCTATTGACGGTCGCCAGCACGCCCGGGACGTTGCGGTGCAGGTGCAGGATGCGGGTGCCGTTGACGGCGGTGTCCAGCTGGACCTGCGGCATGTTCACCGACAGGGTCGTGGAGCCCGAGGTCGCGAAGGACGAGAGCTTCCCTGCCACGAACCGCCCGATGTCCACCTGCGCCTCCTGCGTGGAGCCGCCGATGTGCGGGGTGAGGATCACGTTGGGCAGGCCCTGCAGCACCGAGGTGAACGGGTCCCCGGCCACCTTGGGCTCGTTGGGGAAGACGTCCACCGAGGCGCCGGCGATGTGCCCGCTGACCAGGGCGTCGCGCAGTGCGTTGTAGTCGACCACCATGCCGCGGCACAGGTTCAGGAACAGGGACCGGGGGCGCATCCGCTCGAACTGATCCCGGCCGAAGAGGTTGTTGTTGCTGGTGCGCCCGTCCACGTGCAGCGAGACGGTCTCGACCCGTTCCAGCAGCTCCTCCAGCGTGTCGCAGCGCTGGGCGTTGCCCAGGGGCAGGCGGTCCACCACGTCGTAATAGTAGACCCGCATGCCGAGGGTCTCGGCGAGCACGGACAGCTGGGAGCCGATGTTGCCGTAGCCCACGATGCCGAGGGTGCGGCCGCGGACCTCGTGGGCGCCCTCGGCGGACTTGTCCCACACGCCCTCGTGCATGCCCTTGTTCTTGTCCGTGAGGTGCCGGGCCATCGAGATGATCTCGGCGATCGCGAGCTCCACCACGGACCGGGTGTTGGAGTAGGGGGCGTTGAAGCACGTCACGGCGTGCTCGGTGGCGGCCGCCAGGTCGATCTGGTTCGTGCCGATGCAGAAGGCGCCCACGGACAGCAGCTGCGGGTGGGCCTCGAACACCTCCCGGGTCACGTGGGTCTTCGACCGGATGCCGAGCAGCTCGACGCCCTCGAGGGCGTCGACGAGCTCTCCGGTGTCGAGGGCGCCCTTGCGGGTCTCGACCTCGATGCCCTTCTCGGACAGGATGCGTTCGGCCTCGGGGTGGACGTTCTCCAGGAGCAGTGCTTTCACAGTCGCCCAGTCTATGGCTACGGCGCAGGGGAGCGCGACGCCGGGCGTCACCCCGCGGCCGATGTGGCCCGGATCACCGGGCTCCGTGGGGGACCGGCCCGCGCGGAGCCCGTGGACGTTCCGCCGGCGGACGCAGGTCTACCGAGCAGTACTTCCATTGTTGCGGGCCGGCCGGTGACGGACGTGTGCCATCGCGAATAGCATCGCGAGCACCCCCTCAGGCGCGGCCCCCCGGGCCGCACCGGCAGCCCCATCCCCCAGGAGGACCAGCACATGATCCCTCAGCACCGCGACCTTGCGACCGCACGCTCCTCGGACCGCCCGCGCCGCCGGCGCCGGACCGCGGCGGCGCTCGCGCTCGCCGTCGCCCTTCCCCTCGGTGCCGCCGCACCTGCCGCCGCGGACGCGAACTTCCCCGCCACGGAGGGGAGGACCAGCATCTCGAGCATCCTGACCCCCGACGACGTGGAGCGGGAGCTGCAGAAGCTGGAGCGGACCAGCCGCCACGGTGTCGACGCCTTCACCCTCGCCGAGGCCGGCATGGAGGTGAGCACCTCCGAGCAGGGCCGGGACCTGTGGGTCGCGACCGTCGGCTCGGGGCCGGAGCACGTGTGGCTCCAGGGCCGGATCCACGGCAACGAGCCCTACGGCACCGACGCCCTGCTGAGCCTGCTCAAGGAGCTCGGCACCGACGGCTCGTCCGAGTACGAGCTGCTGCGCTCGAGGTTCACCTTCCACATCATCCCCATGTACAACCCGGACGGCGCCGAGGCCAACATCCGGCACACCGTCCTGTGGGACCAGGTCTCCGGCGCGCCGGAGGGCGGGACGCCGCAGCGCATCGACCTCAACCGCGACTGGACGGCCGAGGGCTTCGCGGCCGACGAGTCCCGCGCCTTCTACGAGTACTGGACGACGGTCGACCCGGCCTGGGGCGTCGACATCCACCACCAGGGCCTCAAGACGCAGTACGGGACCGGCGACGACGTCACCCTGTCCCTGGGCATCTCCCTCGCTCCCGGCGGACCGACCCTGCCGGGGCTCGAGGGCGGCGCCTACGACCGGCTCACCCGGCAGATGAACGTGCACGTCTACGACGAGCTCTCGAAGTACGGCTCCATCAACATCGACCGCTACCAGGTGGGCGGCAGCTACGAGATCGACATCAAGGGCGGTGTCGTCTCGGCGATGATGCTCGGCCTGGACCACGGCGGGCTCAACCCCGAGGGGCACTCCCACCCGGTGGTGTTCTTCGAGACCTCGGGCAACTCCTCGGACGGCAGCCTCGGCCAGAAGGCCCGCGGCAAGAGCGTGCGGCAGAACGTGCTCGCCGTGAAGGAGCTGCTGCTCGGCCTGGCCACCGGGGAGGTCCAGCAGGAGGACCCGGAGCGCTGGGACGAGATCCCGCACGCCCCGGTCACCGGCTACCAGACCGACTACGCCGGGGTGATCCCGGTCGGCTGAGCCCGGCTGCCGGGGCCCGGCTGCTCCGGCCGGTCCGGGGGCATCACAAAAGGCGAAGCGGGACATCCGTCGGATGTCCCGCTTCGCCTGTGTGGTGCGCGAGGGGGGAGTTGAACCCCCACGCCCTTTCGGGCACACGGACCTGAACCGTGCGCGTCTGCCTATTCCGCCACTCGCGCTCGTGGATCACAGCGGCGGACCGCTGTGGGCAACGACGACAATCCTACCCACAGTCGCCCCCGTTGGCCAATCGTGGTCTCCGGCCTGCTGTCAGTAGGCTTGCCGCATTCCGGTCAGGGGTCGACGAGGGCACACAGGGGGCACGGATGGAACCCGACAGGGAGAATCTCGAGGAGAAGCGCAAGGAGCTGGGCAGGACGGACGAGCCGCTCGAGGACGAGCTGGTCGAGGAGTTCGAGAACACGGTCACCGAGGGCGCGGAACGCCTGACCCGCACGTGGCGGGCGATGATCATCACCGGGCTCTTCGGGGGCATCGACGTGGGGGTGGGCATCCTCGCCTACCTGGCGGTCAAGGAGGCCACCGGGTCGGACCTGCTGGCCGGCGCGGCGTTCGGCTTCGGGCTGCTCGCGCTCCAGCTCGCCCACTCGGAGCTGTTCACGGAGAACTTCCTGGTGCCCATCTACGCCGTCGTCTCCCGGCACAGCACCTGGTGGCAGCTGGCGCGCTTCTGGACGGTGACCCTGCTGACCAACCTCCTGGGCGGATGGCTGTTCACCTGGTTGATCGTGGCGGGGTTCCCGCAGTTCCACGACGTCCTGGAGGAGTCGGCGGCCAAGTACCTCGAGGGGGGCCTCACCGTGGAGTCGGCCGCTCTGGCGCTGCTGGCCGGCAGCACCATCACGCTCGGGACGCGGATGAGCCAGGGATCCAGCAACGAGGTGGTGCACACCGCCATCGCGCTCATCGACGGCCTGCTGGTCGTCGGGCTGGGCATGCTGCACGGCGCACTGAACTCGGCGGTGATCTTCGGGGCGATGCACGCGGGCGCCGACATCTCCTACACGGCGTGGCTGGTGTGGATGCTGTGGGTCATCCCGCTGAACATGGTGGGCGGGCTCGTCATCATCACGATGCCGCGGCTCATCCGCACGCTCGAACTGATCCGGAAGGAGCGCGGGCAGCAGGTGCGCGAGCACGCCGCCGACGGGCGGGTGGTCTGAGGCTCAGGCGACCACGAGCCCGGTGGTCAGGGCGAAGGCCCCCCACAGGCCCGTCAGGGCGAAGAGGGTGATCGGGGCGAGCAGCGCGATCTCCGCGGCCGAGCCGGCGTTGCCGATCAGCGGCACCGTGAGGAAGGACCGGTTCTTGTACACCGACCGGGGCAGGGGCAGCGGCATCCGCAGCGGGTAGAGCAGGTGGATCCCGCGCGTGGTCACCAGGTCCCCGGCCAGGTGGGCGACCACCCCCGTGGCCACGGCCGCGGCGAACCACCACTCGTGGGCGGGCGGGTGCAGCCCCACCAGAACGCCCAGCCCGATCCCCACGACCCAGTTGAGCTTCGCGACCCGGTCCGGCACGAAGGCGAGCACCTGCACCGCGAAGGCGATGAGGAGCACGGACATCACCGCGGCGAGCGGCCACACCCAGCCGAGGCCCTCGACCGGGATCCCGATCTTCTGCGCCGCGGCGGCCAGGCCGGTGAACACCGCCACGCCCAGCACGGAGTGGGTGCCGCGCCGGTGCCCGCCGGAGAGCCGGCAGATCCCGCGGGCCAGCCAGGTGGACAGCGGGCGCAGGGACCGGGCCACGGTCCCGTCCGGGTGGTCGAGGTCCGGCAGCAGGGCCGCCCCGGCGGTGACGAGCGCCCCGGTGAGCACACCGGCGTCGCCGACGTCCAGGACGCCCCAGCCGATCGGGACGGTGAGGTCCTGGAGGTGCAGCTGGTAGTCGGCGGTCAGCGCCACCCATGCGGCCGCCCCGCAGGCCGCATGGCTCGGTCCCATCATGAGAGTGATGTCCTCCTCGGATTTTCGGTGCGGTGGGGTCAGGGCGACCTCACCAGCGGAAACACTAGGGTCCCGGCCGGACAGCACAGCGCCGGGACTGCCCGACGGGCGCCCGGTGACACCGGATCCCCCGGGTCCGTAGGCTGACGGCCAGGACTCCGCCGACGGAAGGACAGCGCCGTGCTCCGATCCGATCGCTCCGGTTCGGGGGCGCCCACCCTGCTGCTGCTCCCGGGGCTGCTGTGCACCCAGCGGCTGTGGGACCGGGCGCGGCCGCTGCTCGAGGCCTTCCACGACGTGCTCACGGTGGACCTGCCGGGCGTCGGCGGCGGCGACCTCCCGGAGGGAGCCGCCGACCTGGAGGCGTACGCGGACCGGGTGTGCGAGGTGCTCGACGCCGTGCGGGAGCACGGCGTCGCCGCCTACGCGGACCGGCAGATGCCCCGGACGTTCCGGGAGGACGCCCGCGAGGAGGACGTCGAGGCCGCGCTCCGGCAGGCCCGGGACTGGCCGGAGGACGCCGTGGTCCGGGCCCTGGAGGCCATGCGGGACCGGCCGGACCGCACACCCCTGCTGCTCGAGCACACCGAGCTGCCGGTGCTGCTCATCCAGGGGGACGACGACCCCGCGATCGACGCGCTCGACCCGGAGGAGGGCCATGTCACGCGGATCGTCACGGACACCGCGCACATGGGCGTGCTCACCGACCCGCACACCTTCGCGGGCATCGTGCACGGCTGGGTGGCCGACGAGCTCGAGCGCTCTGCCTGACCGGCCCCCGTCGGGGAGCGGGGCGTCAGGGGGCTGCCACGGACCGCCACCCCGCGGAGTCCACCTCGACGACGACGGGTGCCCGGCCGCGCACGCTCCGCCGCCGCAGCGCCGCCTCGATGTCACCCGCGGGGGCGGCGACCACGAAGGTCTCGCCGCGGAACAGGTCGGCGGAGTCCTCGACGAGCGAGACCAGCTCCTCGGCGCCGCGGGCCGTGAACCGCTCGGCCACGCGCAGGCGCGCGGTCCACGGCGGGGGAGGGACGGCGTCGTCGAGCAGGACGGCCGTGGCGGGGCACTGCAGGTCGGTCATGGGCCCAGTCTTCCCCTCGGGCTGCGGCGGGGGAAGGTGGGAGCCGCAGAGCACGGCCACCGGTCCCGGCCGACCGCTCAGTCCAGGGACTTGGGCCGCCACGGCAGCTGCTGGTCGCAGCCGGGGGTGAGCCAGGCCTTCACGAAGCCGCCGGACTGGTAGATGAACTCCCGCAGGTGACCCCGCGGCACGGCCGGGTAGTCGAAGGAGAGCACGTCCAGCTCCCCGGCGTAGCAGCGTTCCAGCAGCAGGCGGGAGCGGGCGACGTGCTGACGGTAGGTGAGGGCGCTGACGTGCTCCCACCCTCGCTGCTCGCTGAGTGCGCGCAGCTCCATGGCCTCGCCCTGGGTGGTCGAGGGGTCGGGGCGGAAGCAGATCACCTCGTAGTCCTGCTCGCCGCCCCCCGCGCAGGTCTGCGCGGCCCGCGTGTAGTACACCCGGCCCGAGGCGTCGCCGAGGTCGCCGGTGCCGGGGTTCGCCACGACCAGCACGGGCGCCACTCCGGCGTCCATGAGCCGCAGCGCCTCGGCCATGCGGGTCCGGTCCGGCGGGCCCAGCACGAGCAGGGCGTCCGAGCGCGCCGGGACGTCGGTCCGGGGGTGCTGGAACGCCGTCCAGCCGGCGACCAGCCAGACCAGGAGCAGCGCGAGCACCGGGACGAGCACCCAGGTCGCCCGGGCAGAGCGGAGGACGGGGCGGCGGGTGGTGCGGGCACTGCGGGGCATCGGGGCCGCTCCTCGCCGGTCGTGGGGACGGAGTCCGGATCAGCCGACATTGTCGCACCCGCCGCTGGGCGCGGCCGCCGTGTGACGGGCCGAGGCCGCCCGGGCGGGCCGGTGCGGGCCTACGATGTAGCACGCCGGTGCGGTGCGCGCGGGCGTGCCGCGCGGACGTGCCGTGCGCACGGCAGGTCGAGGACCGAGGAGGACGGACCGCATGACGGTGGAGGACGAGACCGGGGTGCTGTGCCGGGTGCCCATGCGCTGGGGCGACATGGACCCGTACGGGCACGTGAACAACGTGGAGGTCGTGCGGCTGCTCGAGGAGTCGCGGATCGCGGCCCTGGGCGTGCCCGTGGGCACCGGCGACCAGGTGGAGCCCCCGCTGATCCCGTTCTTCTCCGCGCTGCCGGAGGGCACCCAGGCGCTGATCACCGAGAACCGGATCAGGTACCTCCGCCCCCTCGAGTACCGCAACACGCCGGTGGAGGTCCGGGTGTGGGTCGTCTCCGCCCGCGGCGGGGCGCTGACGCTGGGCTTCGAGATCACCGACGTGGTCTCGCGCCGGGCGTGCGTGCGGGCCGAGACCCAGCTCGCGTTCTTCGTGCCCGCCACGGGGACGGTGCTGCGCATCTCGGCGGAGCAGCAGGAGCTCCTCGCCCCGCACGCGGGCCCGCGCGTCTTCCGCTGACCCGCGCGCCCCGGGGCGGGGTGCTCAGGCCTCCGTGCGCGCCCGGTGGGCCGCCTGCGAGCGCCGGTACTGCGCCGCGAGCCGGACCGGGGCGTTGGGCGCGCCGAAGCCGGAGTACCCGTTGCGGCGCTCGACCACCTCGAAGAACACCGTGCCCAGGGTCTCCGTGTAGAAGTGCAGGAACTCGCCCTCGGCGTCCCGGTCGTAGAGCAGGTGCAGCTCCTGCAGGGAGGCCACGAACCCGGCGTCGAGGTCGAAGCGGGCGTCGAGGTCCTCGTAGTAGTTCTGCGGCACGGGCAGGAACCGCAGCCCGCGCCGGCGGGCCCGCCGGGCCGCGGCGAAGACGTCCGTGCAGGACAGCGCCACGTGCTCGGGGTAGGCCGCGCCCACGAAGGAGCCCTGCTCCGCGGCGGTCGGGGCCACGTTGAGCGGCATCCGCACCGCCCCGTTGGCCGAGCGCATCACCTGGCTGCGCACCAGCCCCGAGGGGCCGGGGACGTCCTGGGCGGCCTGCGCCTCCAGCGCCAGCACCGAGGTGTAGAACAGCACGGCCTCGTCGTAGTGCTGCCACGGCTGGGCCATGTTGACGTGGTCCACCCCGGTGACCAGGGCCCCCGTGTCGAGCTCTTCGTCCGCGCCGAACTCGCCCAGCCACCCCGGGACCCCGTCCGCCGTGCGCTCGCAGAAGAAGATCTCCGTGCCGTCCGGGGCGAACACCCCGCGCAGGACCTGCTCGTCGTCGCGCTGGGAGCGGGGCACGGGCAGGGCCTTGAGCCGGGCGGCCCGGTCGACGGCGGCGTCCGGGTCGGCGACGTCGAAGCCGAGCGCGGCGACCTCGGTGGGGGAGCCGTCCGGGACCGCGTCGTTGACGACGACCCGCACCGGTCCCTGCACCCACACCTGCACGTTCTCCTTGGACTGGTGGTGCCCGCCCAGGGCGAAGCCGAGCTGGTGCAGGAGCCGGGTGGTCTCGCCGAGCCGCCCGGTGCGGATCTCCACGAAGTCGTGGCCGGCCGGCTCCTCGACCGCGGGCAGCGGCTGGAGCTCGAGCGTGTCCCGGGTCCGCTCCCCGGCCAGGGCCCGTCGGGTCTGGTCCTCGAGCCAGCGCAGGGAGCGCAGCCCGTCCACCGCCGTGCGGTTGACGTCGGCCTGGCGGAAGGCGTCGTTGAAGATCTCCAGGGACACGGGGCCGTCGTAGCCGGCGCGGACCAGGTGGGACATGAAGCCGACCATGTCGAAGTCGCCCTGCCCGGGGAACACCCGGTGGTGGCGGGACCAGGACAGGACGTCCAGGTGCAGGAGCGGGGCGTCGGCCAGCTGCACGAAGAAGATCTTCTCCGCCGCGATGTCCTCGATCGGGGCCGGGTCCCAGGCGCGGGAGAGGATGTGGAAGCTGTCGAGGCAGGTCCCCACGGCCGGGTGGTCGGCGAGGTCCACGATCCGCTGGGCGCGCTCGAAGTCATCGACAAACTTCCCCCAGGCCAGGGCTTCGTAGGCGAGTCGGACCTCGTAGCCGGAAGCGAGGTCCCCGAGCTGGCGCAGCTGGTCGGCCATGACGTTGTCGTCATCGATTTCGGCGGTCGCGACGTTGGAGCACACGAGCAGGGTCTGCGTGCCGAGCCGGTCCATCAGCCGGAACTTGGCCTCGGCGCGCCGCAGGTTCGCGGCCAGCCGCTCGGGGCCCACAGCGTCGAAGTCCCGGAAGGGCTGGTAGAGGTCCAGGCTCAGGCCCAGCTGCGCGGCGAGCTCCCGGATCTGCTCGGGGGAGGAGGGGGAGACGACCAGGTCCTGCTCGAAGACCTCGATGCCGTCGAACCCGGCGGCCGCGGCGGCGTGCATCTTCTCCTCGAGGGTGCCCGAGAGGCAGACCGTGGCGATCGAGGTGCGCATCAGCGTGCCGCCCCGGCGGCGGCCGGCTCCGCGGCGCCCTCGTTCTCGGCGCCCCGGCCCCGGGCCTCGAGGGCGCGCAGCTCGGCGGCCTCGGTGCGCGAGGTGTGCAGCGCGTCGATCTCGTCGAGGGACTTCCGCGCCGTCTCCTTCGCGGTGAGCGCGGCGCCGCCGGAGATCAGGCACGCGACCGTGACGAACACGGCCACGCCCAGCCAGTTGTCGCCGGCGGGACCCGCCACGGCGGAGGCGAGGACGGGCGCGAAGCCGCCCGAGACGGCGAAGCCGATCTGGGTGCCCAGGGCCAGGCCGGTGACCCGGACCCGCAGCGGCAGCATCTCGGCGTAGAACGAGGGCCAGATGCTGTTGGCCATCGAGTAGAAGCACCCGGACATGACGGCGCCGAGCACGAAGATGAGCGGCCAGTTCCCGGCGTGGACCGCCGAGAGGTAGGGGTACATCAGCACGGCGGGGCCGAGGACCCCCGCGAGGAAGACGGGCTTGCGGCCGATGCGGTCGGCGAGCACGGCCACGACCGGGATCACGAACAGGGCGACGGCGTTGGCCAGCACGGAGACCCACAGCATGGTGGAGCGCTCGAGGCCGACCACGGAGGTGGCGAAGGAGAGCGACCACACCGTGAACACCACGTTGACGGTGTTGATCATGGCGGCAGCGGCGATCCGGACCACGGCGGCCCGGTGGTGCCGCAGGAGCACGCGCAGCGGGGACTCCGGCTGCTCGGCGGGGGTCTCGGCGCGGGCCTCCCGGAAGGCCGGGGGCTCCTCCAGGTGGCGGCGGATCAGGTAGGCCACCACCACGACGACGGCGGAGAGCCAGAACGGCACGCGCCAGCCCCAGCTGAACAGCGCCTCCTCCGGCAGGAGGGTGAACGGGATGAACACGGCGGTGGCCAGCAGGGTCCCGAACTGGGTGCCCTGCAGGGTCCAGCTGGTGGTGTACGCGCGGCGGTCCTCGTCGGAGTGCTCGAGCGACATGGAGATGGCGCTGGCCTGCTCGCCCGCGGCGGACAGCCCCTGGACCACGCGGCACAGCACGAGCAGCACCGGGGCCAGCATCCCCACCTGGTCGTAGGTCGGGAGGCAGCCGACGGCGAAGGTCGCCCCGCCGATCATGAACAGGGTCAGCATGAGCACGAACTTGCGGCCGAACCGGTCGGCCAGCGGACCCATGACCAGGGCCCCCAGCGGGCGGACGACGTACGCCACGCCCACGGTGCCCATGGCGAAGAGGATGGCCACGCCGGGGGACGTCTCGGCGGGGAAGAAGAGGTGGTTGAGCACCAGGGCGGCGGCGGTGCCGTAGACCGCGAAGTCGTAGTACTCGAGGGCGCTGCCGATCCAGCTGGCCAGCGCGGCCTTGCGGGGCGTCCGGCCGGAGGGCGGCGGGGCCGTGGTCCCGGCGGTCGTCGCTGCTGAGCTCATGGAGGTCCTTCGGGTCGGTCCACAACGCGATCTGGTTCTCATATTGTGGAAGTCACTGCTACTGTGTGATCATGATCTCTGTGAGCTGGTCCACATGTCAACCGCAGGACGGACGGAGCGCTGCTGTGCGAACGTCGATCAGAACCGCCCTCCCCGGCGCCAGGGGCCCCCGGTGACGGCCCCGGAGCCGGCGGGGGCCGCCCGCCAGGACATGGTGGGCAAGGCCCTCCGGCTGCTCGAGCTGCTGGGGGAGCACCCGGACGGGCTGACCGCGGCCGAGGCCACCAAGATCTGCGGCTACCCCTTCAGCACCACCTACCGGCTGCTCAACGCGCTCGTCCGGGACGGCTTCGCCGAGCTGCAGGAGGACAGGCGCTACGTCCTGGGGCTGAAGATCTTCCACGCCGCCCACAGCGTGGCCCAGCGCCTCGGGATCACGGGGACGGTCGTGCCCGTGCTCCGGCGGATGGTCGAGCGCACGGGGGAGTCCTGCCTCTTCGCCGTCCTGGACGGCGACCGCTTCCACACCCTCGCCAAGGAGGACGGGCCGGACTTCCGGGTCACCTCCGACCCCGGCTACCGCGGCGCGCTGCACTCCTCGGCCCTCGGGCTGTGCCTGCTCGCGTTCGCCCCGGAGGACGTGCGCGAGCACCTGCTCGGCACCATCGAGCTCGAGGCCCGCACCCCGGCCACGCTCACGGACCGGGACGAGCTGCGCCGGCGGGTCGAGCGGATCCGGCGGGAGGGCTGGGCCACCCAGGACCAGGAGCACGACGTGGGGATGGTCGCCGTCGCGGTGCCCGTCCTGCGGCCGGGCGGGGGCTGCATCGGCTCGCTCGCGCTGTCCGCGCCGGTGTTCCGGCACCGGCTGGAGGACCTCGTGGACATGGTGCCCGCCCTCCGGGAGGCGGCCGGCGAGCTGGGTGCGCGGCTCACGGGCTGAGCGGCCGGGGCGGGCTCAGGGGACGGACTGGCCCCGCGCCGCCGTGAGCAGCGCGTACCAGTCCTCGTGGCCGAGCCGGGACGCGAGCTCCTCCGCCGCGGCGCACGCGGCGATCCGCTCCGGGTCGGTGGTCCCCAGCACCGGGCGGATCCCGCCGGGGTGCTTCATGAGCCACGCGAGGACCACCGCCTCGCCGGGGACGCCGTGCGCCGAGGCGATCCGGTGGACCGTCTCGGCGGTGGCCGCGGCGTGCTGGTCCTCGGGCGGGATCGGCGCACCGGTGTACAGGCCGCGGGCCAGGGCGCCCCACGCCTGCACCTCGATGCCGTCGGCCGCACAGTACTCCAGGAGCCCCTCCGGGAAGGAGTGCTCCGCGCCCTCGGGGTGGTTGGCCAGGATCTGCTGCTCCACGAAGCTCCGGTGCCGCAGGCTCAGCTCGAGCTGCACCGCGGTGACGGGCGTGCTGAGCACCTGCTGGTAGCGGGACACCTGGCGGGTCGACATGTTGGACAGGCCCACGGAGCGGATCAGCCCCTCCTTGCGCAGCTCGTCCAGGGTCCCCGCGACCTCCCGGGGATCGGCCAGGGGGTCCGGCCGGTGCAGCATGAAGCGCTCCACGGAGTCCACGCGGAGCCGGCGGAGGGACCCCTCGAGGCCGCGCCGGATCGTGTCCCGGTCCAGCCGGTAGTGGGTCGGCGCGCCGGGTGCCGCGGTGTTGCCCGGCAGGCGCACCCCGCACTTGGTCTGGAGGCGCACCCTCCGGCGCAGCTCCGGGTCCTCCGCGAGGAGCTCGCCGAAGACCTCCTCGGACTTGCCGTGGGCGTAGATGTCGGCGTGGTCGAAGTCGGTGATGCCGGCGTCCAGCGCCGCGTGCACCGCGGCCCGGGCACGGTCCACGGTCCCTGCGCTCGGCGGGGCGTCGTCCCACGACCCCCCGATGGTCATGCAGCCGTAGATCAGGCGCGAGCTCATGAACGGTCCTCTCCGTCGGGCACCCCGGCGTCCCGGGCGGGGCTCTGCTGCTCCAGGCGCTGCTGCTCGGCGGACCAGCGCAGGCGGGCGGCCGCCGCGTAGGCGGCCCCGGACTCCTTCATCCGGCCCGCGCGCTCGTAGAGCCGGCCCAGGGCGGTGAAGCACTCCGCCTGGTCCGTGGCCGTGGCCTCGGTCTCCTGGTAGAAGTCCAGCGCCCGGTTGTAGGCCGTGATGGCCTGGGTGTGGCGCTCGCCCAGCTCGTACACCCGTCCCAGGTTGACGTGGCACTGCGCCTGGTCCTGCGCCTCGTGCGGGGCGTCGAGGTACTGGCCCAGGGCGTCGAGGAGGTGCTCCTCCGAGTCGTGGGCGCGGTCCAGCTCGAGCAGCAGGCTGCCCAGGATCAGGTGCGTGCGGGCCAGGTGCTTGCCGCTGCCGGGGATGCGGCAGAACAGCCCGAGGGCGCTCTCGTAGGCGGTGACGGCCCGGCCGGGGCGGTTCATCCCCAAGTAGAGATGGCCCAGGTTGTAGTGGCAGGCGGCCTGCTCCTGGAGGGAGTCGCCCTCCTCCTCGAAGAGCACGATGGCCTGCTGGTAGGCGGTCTCGGCCTCGTCGAGCCGTCCGCGGTCCTCGGCGTCCAGGGCCCGGGTGAAGAACCCGTGCCCGTCCTGGGTGTAGCTCATGCGGAGTCCTTTCTCGGCCGGGTCCTGCGGGGGTGTCGGCGGGCTACGCGGGGTGCGGGTCCTGCGGGCGCGGGGCCCGGCGGCCCAGCGCGAACCACAGTCCCGCGCCGGCGACGGGGAACGCGAGGATCACGAGCAGCCACAGCAGGCGCAGCACGGGATCCAGGACCGGGCTGCGCAGCAGGGAGACCGTGGCGGCCACCATCAGCACGACGACGACCGCTCCGGCCACCGTCGCACCGCTCTCCCACGCCCCCGTCCGCACGGCCTCGGCGCCGCCGGCCGCGAGGGCGGTCCAGGTGCTCATGCATCGATCCTCGCACCGTGGGCCCGGGCGGACAAGGGCGGGCGCTCCGGCGCGCCGGTCCCCGGTCCCCCGTAGAGTGGAATGCGCCACAGCTCAGCACGCTGATAAAATGTGGCTGTCGACTGCAACCCCGAGGAGAGTCCACGATGTCCACCTCCGACGACCGCCCGTACGACCAGGAGTACGCCCACGAGGAGCCCACCGCCGGGCGCGCCGGCGGGCGGGACGCGGACGACACCGGGGTGGAGCGCCACCCGCCCAGCTCGGCGACCGAGCTCTGGGACCACAACGCCTACGGGCGGGAGGACGGCGACATCGGCGGCTCCGCGACCTCGGGTGCCACCGACACCCGCGACCCGCGCGGCGGGGCTCCCGCCTACAACATCGACGCCGGGGACGACGACGCCGTCCGTCACGGCGACGACTCAGGCCGCGACGACGGCTCGCCCGTGCGCGGGACCGGCGAGTCGCTGACCGGGGCGGACGCCACGGCCGGCCACGACCGCGAGAGCGTGGGCGACGATCGGTCTGACGACCGGCGCGACCACGGCCGGCGCGACGAGCCGTCCGGCGCCGGCGGAGGGGCCTTCGACCAGGAGGCGACCGGCCGGGACGCCACCGGCCGGGACGTCACCGGCCCGGACACCGCCGACCTGGACACCGTGGAGCGGGACGCCACCGGCCCGGACACCACGACCCGGGACACCACGGACCGGGACACCACGACCCGGGCCGGGGCGGAGCGCGGTGCCGGCCGCCACGCCGCCGGGGACGCGACCGGTGACCTCGGGGGCGGTGGTCGCCCCGGCGAGACCCCCTCCGTGGTCCGGCACGAGGAGCGGCTGCAGGTCGGGACCGAGCGCGTCGAGTCCGGGCGGGCCCGGCTGCGCAAGTACGTGGTGGAGGAGCCGGTGCGCGCGGAGCAGACCCTGGCGTCCGAGGACGTCGAGGAGGTCCGCACCCCCGTCACCGAGGAGGAGCGCGAGGCGTTCCTCGCCGGCCGGGAGCTGCCGGTGGGGGAGGACGAGGTCATCCTCTACCGGGAGGTGCCCGTGGTGCAGACGGTGCGCGTGCCCTACGAGCGGGTGCGCCTGGTGGTGCGCCGCACGGAGCGTACGGAGGTGGTCGAGGAGACCGTGCGCCAGGAGCGGGTCGACGTCGAGGAGGACTGAGCCCCTCCGTCCCGGACCCCCTCGGCCACGGCGCCGAGGGGGTCCGTTCCGCTCCGTCCGGGGAGTCCGCCCGGGGCGCGGTCGGCTGTTCACCCAGCGCGGAGGCGGGTCCGGTGACTTGTGCCCTGCCTCACGGGAGTGCACTAATGGTAAGTGAGCTGGTCGTTCCCGTCCGTCCGGACCGGGACCGGCCGGTGTCGACCGCACTTCGACGACCGGGAGGTCCATCATGCGCAAGAGGCTGAACAGGAAGAGGCAGAGGACCGAGGGGCAGGCGCCCATGGCTCCCGGCGTCCCCGGCAGCGAGACCGCCCCGCTCGCGGAGCCCACCACGCCCCGCCCGCCGCTGCCGCCCAAGCCGGACCAGGGCACGCCGGAGCCGGTGAGCCCCACGGGCCAGGACACCGGGATCGACCCGACCCTCAACGCCCAGGGCGGCGAGCACCTGACCACCGCCCACGGCTCCCGGCGCGCCGACACCGACCACTCCCTGAAGGCGGGCCGGCGCGGTCCCGTGCTCCTGCAGGACCACCACTTCCGGGAGAAGATCAGCCACTTCGACCACGAGCGCATCCCGGAGCGCGTGGTGCACGCCCGCGGCGCCGGCGCCCACGGCGTGTTCCGCTCCTACGGCACCGCGAGCAGGATCTCCTCCGCCGCCGTGTTCGGCAAGGACGTCGAGACCCCGGTCTTCGTGCGCTTCTCCACCGTCCTCGGCTCGCGCGGGTCCGCCGACCTCGCCCGGGACACCCGCGGCTTCGCCACGAAGTTCTACACCTCCGAGGGCACGTGGGACCTCGTGGGCAACAACATCCCCGTGTTCTTCATCCAGGACGCCATCAAGTTCCCGGACGTCATCCACGCGGGCAAGCCCCACCCGGACCGGGAGATCCCGCAGGCGCAGTCCGCCCACGACACCTTCTGGGACTTCGTCTCCCTGCACACCGAGGCGCAGCACCACACGATCTGGAACATGTCGGACCGCGGCATCCCCCGGTCCTACCGCACCATGGAGGGCTTCGGCGTCCACACGTTCCGGCTCGTCGACGACGCCGGCCGCAGCGTGCTCGTGAAGTTCCACTGGAAGCCGAAGCTCGGCGTGCACTCGGTGCTGTGGGAGGAGGCGCAGATCGCGATGGGCATGGACCCGGACGTGCACCGCCGGGACCTCGCGGACGCCATCGAGGCAGGCGCCCACCCCGAGTGGGAGCTCGGGGTGCAGGTCTTCGAGGACAACGAGGAGCAGGTCTTCGAGGGCATCGACCTGCTCGACCCCACGAAGATCGTCCCGGAGGAGCTCGCGCCCGTGGAGCCGGTCGGGCTGATGACGCTCAACCGCAACCCGTCCAACTACTTCGCCGAGACCGAGCAGGTCGCCTTCAACCCGAACAACCTGGTCCGCGGCATCGACGTCACCAACGACCCCCTGCTGCAGGGCCGGCTGTTCTCCTACCTGGACACCCAGCTCAGCCGGCTGGGCGGGCCCAACTGGACCCAGCTGCCGATCAACCGCCCGCACGCCCCGGTCAACGACATGCTCCGGGACGGGATGCACCAGACGGCCGTGCACAGCGGGGTGGCGCCCTACCACCCGAACTCGCTGGACGGGAACAACCCCTTCCCCGCCGACGAGCCGGCCCGCCCCTTCATCGACCACCCGGCCCCGGTCGCGGAGTCGGTCAAGGAGCGCGGGAACCCCGTGACCTTCGAGGACCACTACACCCAGACCCGCCTGTTCTGGCTGTCGATGAGCGACGTCGAGAAGGAGCACATCGCGCAGGCGTACACCTTCGAGCTCGGCAAGTGCTGGGAGCAGGCGGTCAAGGAGCGCCAGCTGCAGGCCCTGGCCAACATCGACGAGAAGCTGTGCGCCGTGGTCGCCCAGGGCCTGGGCCTTCCGGCGCCGAAGCCGACCGTCAAGCACGGGAGGATCAAGCCCAGCCCCGCCCTGTCCCAGGTCGGCGGGCAGTGGCCCCTCGACGGCCGGCAGGTCGGGATCGTGGTGGGCCCCGACCCCGACGAGAACGACCTCATGGCCGTGGTCTCCGCGATCGACGACGCCGGGATGGTGCCGCTGGTCATCGCCCCGCACGGCGGGCCGGTCGGGCGCGGCGGGAAGGTCGTGGCCCACCGGACCTACCTCACGGCGCGCTCCGTCGAGTTCGACTCGGTGCTGGTGGCCGGCGCCGTCCCGCCGGCCCCGGACGCCCGGCAGGGCCTCGACGCGAAGGCCGGAGCCGTCGCCCCCGGCGGCGTGGACCCGCGCGTGCACCTGCTGCTCGGCGAGGTGTTCCGCCAGGCCAAGGCCATCGGCACCTGGGGCGCCAAGGGCCAGGTGCTCGCCGCGGCCGGCCTGCCCGAGGGCGCGCCCGGGGTGGTCTCCGGCAAGGACGCCGCCGCCGTGGTCGAGCAGGTGGTCACGCTCATGAAGAGCCACCGCGCCTGGGAGCGGTTCCCGGTCTCCGGCCGCCTCTGACGGCCGTCCTGCCGCTGACCCGCCACGTCGGCCCGGGCACCCCGCGGATCCGCGGGGTGCCCGGGCCGACGTGGTGGTCCCGGCGGTGGCGGCGGGCGGGCCGGGGCGGGTCAGAAGCGGCCCAGCTCCTCCCGCAGCGCCGAGCCGAGGTCGGGGTGGCGGAACCGGTAGCCGCGGTCGATGGCCCGGTCCGCCGAGACCCGCTGGTCCGCGAGCGCCATCAGCTCGGCGCCCTCGGAGCCGAGCACGAGCTTCGGCCCGAACCCCGGGGTGGGCAGCAGGGCCGGCCGGCCGAGGACCTTGCCGAGGGTCCGGGCGTAGTCGCGGCCCGTCACCGGCATCGGGGCCACGGCGTTGACGGGCCCGTGCAGGCCGGGGGAGAGCACCGCGTGGGCGAACAGACCCACCGTGTCGTCCAGCGAGATCCAGCTCAGCCACTGGTCCCCGGAGCCGAGCCGTCCCCCCAGCCCCGCGAGGAACAGGGGCAGCTGGGCCTTGAGGGCGCCGCCGGCGGGGCTCTGCACCACCCCGGTGCGCACCGTGACCACGCGGGTGCCGATGGCCTCGGCCTCCTGGGCGGCACGCTCCCACGCCGTGCAGACCTCGGCGAGGAAGTCGTCGCCCGGCGGGGACTTCTCCGTGACGCTCTCCCCGTGCGTGTCCGCCCCGTAGTATCCGATCGCGGAGCCGTTGACCAGCGCTGCGGGGGCCTCGTCGCCGAGCGCGACGAAGGCGCGGACGAGCAGCCGGGTGCCGAGCACCCGCGAGTCGTGGATCTGCTCCTTCGCGGCGTCCGTGAGCCGCCCCCCGATGCTGCGCCCGGCGAGGTTCACCACGACGTCCACCCCCCGCAGCGCGGCGGGGTCCAGCTCCCCGGCCGCCGGGTCCCACGAGATCTCGAGGGGGGTGCGCGCCTCGCGGCGCACGAAGCGCAGGACCGTGTGGCCTCCGGTGCTCAGCAGCGCGGCCAGCTGCACGCCGATGGTGCCCGAGGCCCCCGTGACGGCGACGGTCAGGGGCCGGCCGGGATAGCGGCTGTGGAGCTCGAGGTCGGCGGCCAGCCGCCGGGCGCGGGCCTCGAACTGGCGGCCCAGCGCCGGGCTCATCAGCCGGTCCCCGAACGCCCTGCTGCCCGGCAGCGCCGCGTACTCCACGGTGTCCGTGACCACGGTCCCGCCGTGCCCGTCGTCGTCGAACCGGTGGTGGTGCTCCCACGAGGCGAGCGGGCCCTTCACCATCCGGTCCCGGAACTCCCGGCCGGGGACGAAGCCGTGGTGCTCCGCGGTCCAGGGCACCGAGGCCAGCCCGTAGGAGCCCGGCACGGCCACCCGCAGCCGGGACCGCGTCCCGTCCTGCAGCGGGGGCGAGGACTCCTCCACCACGGAGCCCGTCCACGCGGGCGTGAGCCGGGTGAGCGCCCCCGGGCGGGCGTGCCAGGCGAAGACGTCCTCGACGGGGTGGGGCACGCGGGAGCTGAACGTGAAGGTGGTCATGCGTGCCACTCAACCCGCATTGCCCCGGTTCGTCCAGGACCTCGGGCCGCGGGCCGTCCGTGTCCTGGCCCGGAGGGCCGGCGGCGGCCGGGTGCGGTGCGGTGCCCGGGCCCCCGCGGACCGGGATTCCCGCCGTCCCGCTTGCCCCCCGGCGGGCCGTCGCCCAGAGTGGGGGACGTGAACACCCCCGGACGCATCGTGCTCATCCGCCACGGCCAGACCGACTGGAACCTCGAGGAGAGGCTCCAGGGCGCCACGGACGTCCCGCTCAACGACGCCGGGCGGGAGCAGGCCCGGGTCGTCGCCCGCCACCTGCACGCCGAGGCCCTCGGCTGGGACGTCCTGGTCTCCTCGCCGCTCGGCCGGGCCGTGGAGACCGCCCGGATCATCGGCGAGGCCCTGGGCCTCGAGCTCGCGGCGACCTACGACGAGCTCGTGGAGCGCAGCTTCGGCCCGCTCGAGGGCTCGCACCTGGCGGGTCTCGAGGGCGCCGCGCGGGAGCAGGTGCTCTCCGCCGGGGAGCCGCCGGAGGCGGTCGTCCGCCGCGGTCTGGCGGCGCTGCGCCGGATCCGCGCCGACCACCCCGGGCGCCGCGTGCTGGTGGTGGCGCACGGCTCGCTCATCCGCCTGACGGTCTCCGAGCTCAACGGGGAGGCCCATCCCCGGGTCGGCAACTGCGAGGTGGTCCCCGTGCGGACGGAGGCCCTCGGCGCCGCGCGCCTGCGAGATGACGCGTCGGAGTCCACCGCACCCTGACAGTCCCGGCTTCGTTCAATAAGCTGGGACCACCAGGGACGGTCCCACGAGGTGCCGTCCACCCCCTGGGGCGGCGAGGGCGGCGCACGGACCGTGCCCCCTGCCGTCCACGGCGACGAAGGCGTGATGCGGCTGTGGCCTCTGACCAGTATACGATCCCCGACGAGGACCGGACCGAGGCGCTGCAGGTGATCCCGCGGGCCCCCGAGTGGTCCGGGGACCGGGCGTGGATCAACGAGTACTACCGCCACGTGCCCCAGGAGGACCTGCTCGCGCGCACCGAGGACCAGCTGCGCGAGCGGGCCGACCACCACCACGAGGTGGGCCGGGTCCGCGCGCCCCGGGAGATCGCCGTGGGCGTGCGCCAGGAGGACTCGACCTCCGTGGTCTTCGTGGTCACCGAGGACGTCCCCTACCTCGTGAGCACCGTGTCCGCGGAGATCGCCGCGAAGTGGGGCGGTGCCCGCCTGCTCATCCACCCCGTGCTCGTCGCCGCCCGGGACGCAGGGACGCACGAGCTGCGCGAGCTCCAGCAGGTCCCGGACTTCTCGGCCACCTCCAGCGGCGACACCACCGCGCTGCCCAGCCTGGCCGGGTTCCGCTCGGACGGGGGCACCACGCACGTGGTGGAGTCCTGGATCTCCGTGGAGCTCTCCCGGCAGATCTCGGACGAGACCGCCCAGGAGCTGGTGCACCGGCTCACGAGCCTGCTCGAGGACGTCCAGCGGGTCGACGACGACCAGGTGGAGCTCAAGGAGCGCGTCGGACGGCTCGCGGACGAGCTCGACCGGCTGCGGCGGCTGGACCTGCCCGAGGGCGGGCACCCGCCGCTGGTCGGACCGTCCCAGGAGTTCCTGCGCTGGCTGGTCCGGGGCAACTTCATCCTCATGGGCTTCAAGGAGTACGACCTCGAGGACTCCGGCGACGGCCTCTCCCTGGTCAGCCGTCCCGGGACCGGTCTGGGCCTGCTCGTGGAGCACGACCGCAAGCCGCACCGGCAGGTCCTGACCGGGCTGGGCCGGGAGCACGCCCGCGAGGCCGGCACGCTGTTCATCACGAAGGCCAACCGCCGCTCCTCGATCCACCGCCGGGAGTACCTGGACTACATCGGCGTCGCGAAGTACGACGACGAGGGCCGGATCGTGGGCGAGTACCTCGTGCTGGGGCTGTTCACCCGCCGCGCCTACAACACGCCGGCCCGCGAGACGCCGCTGATCAAGGACAAGATGGCCGAGGTCGCCGAGCGGTTCGGCTTCCTCGAGGACTCGCACTCGGCCCGGGACCTCATGGGCAACATCGAGGACTACCCGCGCGACGAGCTGTTCCACATGACCGCGGACGAGCTCTACGACATCATGCGCGGCGTCATGGGCCTGGACGAGCGGCGGCAGACCCGGCTGTTCCTGCGCCAGGACCACTTCGGGCGGTTCATGTCCGCGGTCGTCTTCCTGCCCCGCGACCGGTACAACACGTCGGTGCGCGGGCGGATCGAGGCCGAGCTCAAGCGCACCTTCGACGCCGAGTCCATCGACTTCGACGCCCGGCTCACCTCCTCGACCCTCGCCCGCCTGTTCTTCCGCATCCGGCTGCCCTACACCGGTCAGGTGCAGTCCTTCGACCGCTCGGGCCTGGAGGCGCGGCTGCGGGCCGCGGTGCGGTCCTGGTCCGAGGCGCTGGCGCGCGCGATCCACCGGGACTTCTCGGAGGAGCTCGCGCGGACGCACGCCGAGAACTGGGCGGAGGCGTTCCCGGACGCCTACCGGGCGGACTACGAGATCGAGGAGGCGGTCGAGGACCTCCAGCGCTGCGAGGAGCTGTGGGGACGGGACCCGGACCTGCCCGCGGAGGTGCGCGTCGTCGACGACCCCGGGGGCGTGCGGCTGAACATCTACCTCACCCGCTCCCTGTCCCTGACCGAGCTGCTGCCGATGCTGCAGAACCTCGGCCTGACGGTCCTGGACCAGAAGCCGTACGAGGTCACCCCCGCCGACGGCCGCCACTTCCAGCTCTACGACTTCGGGGTGCGGCTGCCGGAGGGCGTGGACGCGACCGGCCCGGAGGACGCCAAGACCGAGGACCTCATCGAGGACACCCTGTGCGCGGTGCTGTCCGGGCGCTCCGAGTCCGACTCCCTGAACCGGCTGGTCCTGACGGAGCGCATGACGTGGCGGACCGTGGCCGTGCTGCGCTCCTACGTCCGGTACCTCCTGCAGCTGGGGCACCCCAACTCCTTCGACTACATCGCGGACACGCTCCTGGGCTTCCCGCGGGTCACCCGGGCGCTGGTCGAGTTCTTCGACGCGAGCTTCAACCCGGCGCTCGACGACGCCGTGCGCGGCTCCCAGCGCGACGCCGCGCAGGGGCGGCTCACCGAGGCCCTGGACGAGGTCCCCACCCTGGACGCCGACAAGCTGCTGCGGGCGCTGGCCGAGTGCATGGCCGCCACGCTGCGCACCAACGTGTACCGGCACCGCCCCACCATGGCGTTCAAGCTGGACCCCCGGCGGATCAGCACGGCCCCGCTGCCGCACCCCATGTTCGAGGTCTGGGTGTGGTCCCCGCGGGTCGAGGGCACGCACCTGCGCTTCGGGCCCGTGGCCCGCGGCGGCCTGCGCTGGTCGGACCGCCGGGAGGACTTCCGCACCGAGGTCCTGGGCCTGGTGAAGGCGCAGATGGTGAAGAACTCGGTGATCGTCCCCAACGGGGCGAAGGGCGGGTTCTACCCCAAGCAGCTGCCCGAGCCGGCCGCGGACCGGGACGCCTGGGTGGCGGAGGGCCGGGAGGCGTACAAGCTGTTCATCGCCTCCCTGCTGGACATCACCGACAACCTCGTCCGCGACGCGTCCGGCCAGGACGTCGTCGTGCACCCCGAGAACGTGGTGCGCCGCGACGGCCAGGACTCCTACCTGGTGGTGGCCGCGGACAAGGGGACGGCGTCCTTCTCGGACACCGCCAACGCGATCTCCGCGGAGTACGGGTTCTGGCTCGGGGACGCCTTCGCCTCGGGCGGCTCGGTGGGCTACGACCACAAGGCCATGGGCATCACGGCCCGGGGGGCGTGGGAGTCGGTGAAGCGGCACTTCTTCGCGCTGGGCGTCGACACCCAGGCGGAGGACTTCACCGTGGTGGGCGTGGGGGACATGTCCGGCGACGTGTTCGGCAACGGCATGCTGCTGTCCGAGCACATCCGGCTGCTGGCCGCGTTCGACCACCGCGACATCTTCCTCGACCCCGACCCGGACCCGGCCGTCTCCTACGCCGAGCGCGAGCGGCTGTTCGGCCGCCCGCGCTCCTCGTGGCAGGACTACGACCCGGAGAAGATCTCGGCCGGCGGCGGCGTGTACTCGCGCACCGCGAAGTCCGTGCCGATCTCCCCGCAGGTCCGCGAGGCCCTCGACCTCGACGACGGCGTCGAGGAGCTCTCCCCGATCGAGCTGATGCGGGCGATCCTGACGGCGCCCGCCGACCTCCTGTACAACGGCGGGATCGGCACGTATGTGAAGTCGGCGCAGGAGACCTCCACGGACGTGGGGGACAAGGCCAACGACCCGATCCGCGTCGACGGCGGGGACCTCCGGGCCAAGGTCGTCGGCGAGGGCGGCAACCTGGGCTGCACCCAGCTCGGCCGCGTGGAGGCCGCGCTGAACGGGGTGCTGATCAACACGGATGCGATCGACAACTCCGGCGGCGTGGAGTCCTCCGACCGCGAGGTCAACATCAAGATCCTCGTGGACCGCATGGTCGTGGCGGGCGAGCTCTCCGCGGCGGAGCGCGCCGGCTTCATCGAGGCCATGACCGACGAGGTCGCCGGACTGGTGCTCGAGACGAACGTGGCGCAGAACGTGCTGCTCACCACGGAGCGCTCGCGCGTGCGGGCCCTCAACGAGGCCTACATCCGGTTCCTGCACTGGCTCGAGGACGAGGCCGACCTCGACCGGGGCATCGAGTTCCTGCCCTCCGACGAGCAGCTGCGCGAGCGGGTCCGCACCGGCCACGGGCTCACGTCCCCGGAGCTGTCCGTGCTGGCGGCCTACGCCAAGATCCAGCTCTCGGAGGCGCTGGTCGAGGGCGGTCTCGCCGAGGACCCGTGGTTCGGGGAGGTCCTGGAGGCCTACTTCCCGGAGCAGATCACCCAGCGCTTCGGCGAGCTCGTCGGCACCCACCCCCTGCGCGCCGAGATCATCTGCACGATGGTGGCCAACCAGATGGTCAACTACGGCGGCATCCCGTTCGTCTACCGCGTGATGGAGGAGACCGGGTGCGGGCCCGTGGAGGTGGCCCGGGCCTTCGTGGCGGCCGTGCAGATCTACGAGATCGACCGCTACGCCCACCAGCACCGGGAGCTGCCCGCGGAGGTGCCCACCGAGGTGTGGGACCGGATGTTCCTGGACATGCGGCGCCTGCTGGACCGCGTGGTGCGCTGGCTCATCAACCGGGAGGAGACGGCCAACCCGGTGGCCGAGGTCATCGACCGCTACAAGCCCACCGTGGACATCCGGTTCCTCGAGGACCGGCTGCTCGGGGAGGACTCCCGGCAGCGGGTCGACTCGCGGGCGGAGGCCGCCGCGCGGCAGGGCGTCCCCGGGGCGCTGGCCACGGAGTGGTCGCAGCTGCTGGACGCGTTCGCGCTGCTCGACGTCGCCCGGCTCGCCCACGCCTCCGGCGAGGCGATCGCCGAGGACGGCGGCCTCGACGAGGAGCAGATCAAGACCATCGCCAAGGTCTACTTCCGGCTCTACGACCGCTACCGCATCGAGAGCCTGCTCAACCGCATCACCGGCCTGCCGCAGACCACCCGCTGGGAGAACCTCGCGCGGATGTCCATGCGGGAGGACGTGTACGCGACCCTGGTGGCCCTCGCCGACCAGGCGCTCGAGGCCCCCGGCCGGGACGCGCGGGAGAAGGTGGAGTCCTGGGAGTCCAGCAACGAGTCCCGCCTGGGCCGGCTGCGCGAGGTGCTGGGGGAGATCGAGGCCGAGGACACGGGCGAGGCCTCCGCGGAGCTCGCGTCCCTGTCCGTGGCGCTGCGGACCATGCGCAGCGCCCTGGTCGGCTAGGACGGCCCGTGCAGGGGACGGCCGCGGTCGTCGGCTCGGGGCCCAACGGGCTCGCCGCGGCCGTGGTGCTGGCCCGCGCGGGCCTCGACGTCACGGTCCACGAGGCGGCGGGCTCGGCCGGCGGCGCGGCCCGCTCGGCGGCCGTGCTCGGCCCCGGCACGGTGGTGGACCTCGGCTCCGCCGTCCACCCCTTCGGCGTGGCCAGCCCGCTGTTCGCGCAGCTGGGCCTGCACCGGCACGGCCTGGAGTGGCTGCACCCGCCGGTCGTGGCCGCGCACCCGCTCGACGACGGCCCGCCGGGCCTGCTGCACCGCTCGCTCGAGCGCACGGCGGCGGGGCTGGGCGCGGACGGCCGGGCGTGGTCCCTGCTGCACCGCGGCGTGGTGGAGCGCTGGGAGGAGACGGTCGAGTCGGTGCTGGGCCCGCTCGTGCGCGTGCCCGAGCACCCGCGGGCACTGGCGTCATTCGGTCTGCGCGCGCCGTGGCCCGCCGCGGCCACGGCGCGGGCGCTGTTCCGCACCGAGCAGGCCCGGGGGCTCTTCGCCGGGTCCGCCGCCCATGCGGTGCTGCCCCCGCGGCACGCGCTGACCTCCGCCTTCGGGACGCTGTTCGGCGCCGCCGCCCACGCCACGGGGTGGCCGGTGGCCCGCGGCGGCACCCAGGCCGTCGTCGACGCCCTGGTGGCCGATCTCGAGGAGCACGGCGGGCGGGTGCTCGTCCACTCCCCGGTGACGGACCTCGCCCAGGTGCGGCCGGCCGACGTCGTCCTGCTGGACCTCACGCCCCGGCAGGTGCTGGGCCTGCGCGGGCTCGAGCTGCCGGACCGGTACCGGCGGGCGCTCGCCCGGTGGCGCTACGGCACGGCCTCCTACAAGGTGGACCTGCTGCTGGACGGCCCCGTGCCGTGGCGGGACCCGCGCGTGGCGGAGGCCGGGACCGTGCACGTGGGCGGGACGCTCGCCGAGATCGGCGCCGCGGAGCAGCAGGCGCGGGCGGGCCGGCTGCCGGAGCGCCCGTTCGTGCTCGTGGCCCAGCAGGGGGCCGCCGACCCGTCCCGGGCCCCCGCGGGTCGGCAGGTGCTGTGGGCCTACGCCCACGTCCCCCACGGGTGCGACGACCCCCGGGCGGGGGAGCGGGTGCTCCGGCAGCTCGAGCGCTTCGCCCCCGGGGTGCGCGACCGGATCCGCGAGCGCGTGGACACCTCCCCGGCCGGGCTGGAGGCGTGGAACGCGAACCTCGTGGGCGGGGACATCGGCGGCGGCTCCCTGGACGGGCTGCAGCAGCTGTTCCGGCCGGCCGTGCAGGCCGACCCCTACGCCACCGGCGTGCCGGGGGTCTGGCTGTGCTCGTCGTCGACGCCCCCGGGCGGCGGGGTGCACGGCATGGCCGGGTACCACGCCGCCCGCAGGGCGCTGCGGGGCCTCGCGAGGAGCCGGCGGCCCGCCGGCTGACGAGCGCTCAGGCGCCGACCCCGGCGTACGTCGTGGCCGCGAGCTCGCGGATCTGCGCCACGTAGCCGCGGGTCTCCGCGAACGGGGGGATCCCGCCGTGCCGCAGGACCGCCGTGGGCCCGGCGTTGTAGGCGGCCAGCACGAGGTCGATCTCCTCCCGGGCCGAGGCGGGCGCCAGTCCCCGCACCATGCGCCGCAGGTCCTTGAGGTAGAGGCCCTGGGCCCGGATGGCGGCCCGCGGGTCGAACGGGTCGCCCCGGCCGTAGCGCTTCCACGTGTCCGGCATGAACTGGGCGAGGCCCTGCGCCCCGGCGGGGCTGACGGCCCGGGGGTCCCAGCGGCTCTCGACGTCCAGCTGGGCGGCGACGATCTCGGGCGGGAGCCCCGAGAGCTCGGCGGCGGCCAGGACGTCATCGCCCCACGGCTCCGGGACGGGCGCGGTGCGGATCGGCTCCTCGCCGAGGGACGCCCCGCAGCACCCGGGGGCGTTGGCGTGGAAGAGCCCGCCGGTGCCGATCAGGAGCAGCACCACGGAGGCCAGCAGGAACCACCGGGAACCGCGCGGGGCGAGTTCCTCGGTGCCGGGGCGCGCGGGGTCCAGGACGGTGGTGGCCATTTGTCCCAGGCTAGGGCGGCCCGCCCGCCCCGGTCTGCGGCCTCTTGGGGGGACAGCCTCCACGCCCGCCCGGTGGACGGGAGGGTCAGCCGGTGACCTCGATCAGGCCGCGGGCTCCGCGCTCGGCCTCCACGAGGGAGTGGTTCACGAAGGGATAGGTGCCGGGCTCGGAGAACTCCAGCTCCACGAAGCCGCCCTGGGCAGGGGCGAGGTCGAGGGCCTGGGCCCCGCCGGATCCCGCGCCGCCGCGCTCCAGGAGGTAGGCGCCCTCCTTGTGCACGGTGTCGAACTGAGCGCCGACCACGTGGAAGCTCAGCCCTGTGGACGGCCCGGCCGCGAGGACCCGGATCCGCACCCGCTCCCCGGCGCGGGCGGTCAGCGGCTCGTGCAGGTACTGGGTGGCGTGGCCGTTGAAGACCGTGAGGCTGGGGACCCCGCCCGGGATCCTGGCCGGGTCCACGGCGGCGTCCACCCCCGTCCCGTCGCCGGCGTCCTCCCCGGGCGGGCCCAGGTACGTCTCGTTCTGCACGAGGAGGTAGTCGCGGTCCACCTCCGGGAGCCCCGGCGGGTCGATCACCACGGCGCCGAACATGCCGGCCGCCACATGTGTGCTCATCGGCGCGGTGGAGCAGTGGTAGAGCCAGATGCCGGAGCGCACCGCCTCGAAGCGGTAGACGAGGGAGTCCCCCGGGGCGAGGGTGCGCATGTTCTCGTCGGGCGCCACCGTGCCCGCGTGGAAGTCCACCGAGTGGCCCATCGTTGCGCCGTTGGTCAGCGTGATCTCGAAGACGTCGCCGACCTCCCCGTGCAGCGTGGGCCCCATGTAGCGGCCGTTGTACGTCCACGCCCGCATGCGGACGCCGGGGGCGATCTCGTGCTCGCCCTCCGAGACGTCGAGGTCCACCCGGTGCACCCGCCGGCCGTCCTCCTGCACGCCCGCGCCGACGGGCTCGAGCACGGGGGAGCGGACCTCGACGCCCTCTCCCGGGGCGGCCCCGAGGTCCGCGCCGTCGGCCGGATCGGTGCCGGCGGGGACCACGCCGGGCGCCCCGCGCCGCTGGCCGGCCGCGGAGGGCGCGTCGAGGGGAGCGCCGTCCGCGCCGACGGCGACGACGTCGAGGGTCATCCCCATGCTGCGGTGCCCGACGATCGAGCACCACGCCTCCAGGGGTCCGTCGACCACACCCGCCTCCACGGTCACCGTCTGTCCGGGGCCGACGCGCCCGGAGCTCGTGCCGGAGGCCAGGATGAGGTCGTGCACGTTGGTCGGGTCGTCGTTCGTGAGCTCGATCACGAGCTCGTCGCCGAGCGGGACCTCCACGACGGAGGGCTCGAAGCGCATCCCCTCCCGGGCACTGACCTGCACGGTGGTCGTCCCGCCCGTGGCCGGGGCCCCGGAGCCGCCGCCGCGCAGGTCGAACCCCGCCGCGGCGGGGTTCACGGCGATGCCCGCCGCGACGCCCAGGGCCACCACGAGCACCCCCGCCAGCGCCTCGCGGGCCGGCCGCGGAGGCGCGGCGGGGGCGACGGCCTCCGGCATGGGCACCGGCTCCCCGGCCCGGCGGGCCATGGCCGCCCGGCGCCCCGCCAGCGAGGTCCGGGCGGCGGAGACCATGAGCGGGACGAACGCGAAGAGCGCCGCCGCGCCCAGGACGGAGACCACGGCCCGGACCCAGGAGGGCACCGCGCCCGGTGGGAGCGCGAAGAGCAGCACGCACAGGTTGACGACCACCACGCGGAACGTCCCGGCGCGGTTGATGGCCCGGTGGGCCGCCCGCACGGTCGCCGGCCCTCCCCCCATGGTCACCGGCAGGAGGTAGGTCATGGCCCCCAGCAGCACCTGTACCAGGAAGCCGGCCACGAACGGGACGGTCAGCTGTCCCAGCGCCGCCGCGTCGAAGCCGTGCAGGGCCACCACGAGGACGGCGGCCACCACGGTGACCGTCCACCACAGGACGCCGGCGGCCACGGACCAGCCCGCGTAGTCGGAGGGACGGGCCCGCACCGCGGTCCGGGCCATGACCGCGACCACGGCGCCCAGCCCCGCCGCGTAGACCGCCAGGCCCGCCGCGGCGAGCACGGGGGACCCGGCCATTGCCGCCGTCCCGGTGAGCACCAGCCCCCCGGTCAGCACGGGCAGCGCCGCGGTGCTGACCCGGGTGGAGAGCTCCGGCATGCGCGTGCGCAGGATCGTGGGCCACAGGGTGAGCGCGGTCCCGGCGACGGTCAGGCCCACGAAGCCCAGGACGTTGGTGACCTCGTGGGCGAGGAGCAGGCGCGCGTGCCAGGCGCCGGCGGGGCCGGTGGCCAGGAGCGCGCCGAGGACCGCGCCCACCGGCAGCAGGAAGGCCGCGACCACGTAGTAGCGCACGGTGACGGCGAACCGGGACGGCAGCGCCGTGCGCAGCTGCCGGAGCAGGGCCGCCCCGTGCCAGGCCACCGCGGCGCCCACGGCGGTCGAGGCGAAGAGCACCAGCACGTACCAGCTGGTGAGGATTCCCACGACGAGCAGCACGGTGCCGGCGTTGAGCAGCCCGATCCGGGCCAGCTGCCGACCCCGGGCGTCGTCGGGCACCCGGTTCTTCAGCAGGGAGTCGGTGAAGTGCTGTGACCACACCAGGACCGAGTTGGTCACGAGCCCCAGGGTGACGAGGTGCACCAGCAGCCACCGCGTCTCCGGGAGCCAGCGGTGGAAGAGCACGACGAGGAGCAGGGCCGCCATCCACAGACGGACCGGTCTGCCGGCCCGGCGGTGCCAGGACGTCCGTCCCCGGGGGCGTGCGGATGCGTGCACGGAGCTCACCTGCCCATTTAATTTACGGATCAGATACTAGTAAACGGTGCGGCTGTCACCGGGTGTGCCGCCTACGATGAGGGCGTGACTGCCGAGATCATCGCGACCCTCATCACCGCCGCCCTGCTCGTCGTCGGGTGCCTCGGCATCATCGTGCCGGTGCTGCCGGGCTCGATCCTGATCGTGGTCGGCCTCCTCGTCTGGGCCCTCACGGTCCAGGCGGTCGAGGGCTGGACCGTGCTGGGGATCGGCTCCGCGCTGGCGATCGCCGGGATGGCCGCGAGCGCCGTGCTCACCGGCACCCGGCTCAAGCGCCGGCGGATCCCCAACCGCTCCCTCCTCTACGCCGCGGCCGGCGCCGTGGTGGGCCTGTTCGTGATCCCGGTGGTCGGGATCTTCGTGGGGTTCTTCGTGGGCCTGCTGCTGAGCGAGACCGCCCGCCAGCGGGACCTCCGGGCGGCGCTGGACTCCAGCTGGGCGGGTCTCAAGGCGGCGGGCCTGGGGATCGTCGTGGAGTTCGCGTGCGCGCTCGCCGCCTCCACGGTCTTCGTGCTGGGCGCGCTGGTCCTCTTCACGACCGCCTGAGCCCGCGAAGCCGGGGACGCCGAGGGCCCGGACACCACCGGTGTCCGGGCCCTCGGCGCGTCAGCGCCAGGGCAGGGGGACCACCTCGACGTCCTGCCCGGCGGTCACGCCGCCCGGCGGGACCACGGCGATGACGTCCGCGTGGGCGAGCCCGCGGAGCATGTTCGCGCCGACCCGGTCCCGGGGGGCGACCGTCCCGTCCCGGAGGTAGGCGGGCACCAGGGCGGTGACCTTCTGGCCCGGCAGGTCCTCGGCCGCCGGCAGGGTGCGCGTGGCCGGGGGCCGGTCGCTGTGCAGCTTGGCGAGCAGCGGCTGGGCCACCGTGAAGATGCTGGTCATCGCCGCCAGCGGATTGCCGGGCAGGCCCACCACGAAGGGGCCGTCCTCGGGCAGCCGTGCCAGGAACGTGGGGTGGCCCGGGCGCTGGGCGAGGCCGTCGAGCAGGAAGACCGCCCCGAGCTCCTGGAGCGCCGAGCGGACGTGGTCGGCGTCGGAGTGCCCGGTCCCGCCGGTGGTGATGACCACCTCGGTGCGGGCGTCGAGCACCGACGCCATGCCGGAGGGCGCCTCGGTCAGGGCGGAGAGCATCGCCTTCGCGGTGTCCTCGACGCGCCGGAGCTGGTCCACGGACCCGCCCAGCATCTCCACGAACGTGGGCAGCTGGGGGCCGAAGGCGTCCCGGACCTGGCCCGGCTCGGGGATCCCGTCCTCGACCACCTCGCTGCCGGTGAGCAGGATCGTCACGCGCGGACGGCGGCGGACCGGGAGCATGTCGTGGCCGCTGACGGCGGCGAAGGCGATGTGCGCCGGGTTGAGCAGGCAGTCGGCGTGCAGGATGACGTCCCCGGCCGCGACCTCCTCGCCGGTGCGGCGGATGTTCTGCCCGTAGGGGATGTCCTCGGCCGAGGGGGCGTGGGCCGCGATCGTGAGCACGGTGCCCTCCTCGGACAGCTGCGCGTACTCGTCCCGCAGCACGGCCCGGGCCCCGGCGGGGACGAGTCCGCCGGTGACGATGCGGGTGGCCTCGCCGGGCTCCAGGTTGAGCACCGGGCGGTAGAGCTCCCGCGGCGGGATGGTCAGCATCTTGCGCGGGTCGGTCTCCACGGGCTCGGGGAAGACCACCGTCCACGGCTGGGGGCCGGCCACGGCGTAGCCGTCCATGGCGGAGGAGGCGTAGTGCGGGACCGGGATCGGGGCGGTGACGTCCTCGGCGAGGACCTCGCCGAGCGCCTCCTGCAGGGGCAGCCAGTGGCTGGGCAGCGCGGTGGCGATGTCGTAGGAGAACTGCCGGGCCCGGTGCCAGTCGGCGTCGTGGACGGTCTCGACCTCCTCGGGGGCGCTCTCGGGCGTGCCGCTGTCGTCCTCGATGACGGGCAGCGCGTGCGTGTAGGGGCTGTTGGTGTCGTGGGGCAGGGGCAGTCCGGACATCAGTTCTCCTCGGGGGTTCGGCGGGCGGCGGGGACGAGACCGTCGACGGTCTGCAGCGCGCGGTCCAGGACGCGGCGCTCGTCCTCGCCCGCGGCCGCGGCGCGGCCCACGTGGTAGCCGAGCAGGTAGGCGGTGGGCGGGACGGCGGGGCGCACGGTGCCGTGGGCGATCCTGCCGGTGAGTCCCAGCACGGCGTCCAGGGGGAGGCCGGCGTCGGGCACGTCCAGGGCCGCCCGCACGGCCTCGACCCACCGCTCCAGGATCTCGTGCTCGGACGGGCTCAGGTCCTTGGGCATGCGCCGCTCCTCCCGGGCGGTGGGGCCGCCCGCTCGTGGTCAGGTCAGGTGGTGCCTGTGCACATCGTCCCACGTATCGACGTCCGCGGTGGCGTCCTCGGGCACGGTGACGTCCCGGAGCGGGAGCTCGCGCACGAACGAGAACACGGACCGGTCCGCGGCGTCCTGCCCCGCGAAGGCCCGGCGCAGCACGTCGCTGCGGTAGAGGGCGGCGAGGGGCTGGCGGTGGCCGTCGGGCGGGACCGACACGTAGCCGGCGGCGCCGTCACCGGTCCGGGCCGCCTCCAGCAGGAGGGGCACGGCCCGTGACACCCCGGGCATGTCGCACGCCAGGGTCAGGGTCCACTGCGCGGCGGGCAGGGCGTCGAGAGCGCGCAGCCCGGCGGCGATGCCCGCGGCCGGGCCGGAGAACGGCGGGTCCTCCCGGGTGCGCAGCACGTGCGCGGGGACGGCCGGGTCCGCCGGGCCGACGACGACGACGCCCGCCGCCTCCCGGACCGCGTCCAGCGTGAGCTCCAGCAGGGTGCGCCCGGCTCGCCGCAGACCGGCCTTGGGCCGGCCGCCCAGGCGGGCGGAGCGGCCGCCCGCCAGGACCACGGCGTGGAAGACCGGGGCCGGTCCCGGGGCGCTCACGCGCTCATCCGCCGGAGAAGGGCGGCAGGACGTCGAGCACCGCCCCGGACGGGACCGGGGTGTCGGGATCGGGGCAGGCCACGCCGTCGAGCAGGAAGCTGGACCGGGCCAGCACCTGCGCCAGCGGAGGCTGTCCCGGTGGCGGCTCGGGGTGGGCCCGGGCCAGCAGGTTCTCCACGTCCCGGCGCGTGCAGGGCCGGTCGTCGGGGACCTCCAGGGTCTCGGCGTCGGTGCCGGCCGCAGCGCGGGCGGCGGCGAAGTAGCGGATCAGCATCCCTGCTCAGCCTCCGATCGCGCTCATCGAGCGCTCCGGCTGGACGTAGTCGGGGGAGTCCAGGCCTACGTGGTCCATGCCGTGGGCGGCCGGTTTCGCCCACATCGCCGCCCGCCAGCGCTCGGCCAGCTGGGCGTCGGTGGCACCAGCCCGCAGCAGCGGCAGCAGCTCGACCTCCTCGTGGGAGAACAGGCAGGAGCGGATCCTGCCCTCGGCGGTGATCCGGGTCCGCTTGCAGTCGGCGCAGAATGGCTCCGTCACGGAGGCGATGACGCCCACCGTGCCCAGCGGCGGGTCCTGGGCGCCGGGGCGCAGAGCGGAGGACGCGGCGGGGGGCGCCGCGGACGTCGCGTCCGAGGTCGCGCCGGAGTCCACGGGGGCGGCGCTGGCCGTGCGGGGGTGGACGTCCCACAGCTCGGCCGGGGCGCCCTCGCGCGGCCCCGGGTGCGGGGCCAGCCGGAACCGGCCGGCGAGCCGGTGGCGGATCTCGGCGGCGGTGACCATGTCCGCCCGGGTCCAGCCGTGGTCGGCGTCCAGGGGCATCTGCTCGATGAACCGCAGCGCGAAGCCGCGCTCGAGCGCCCAGGCGAGCAGGTCGGGGGCCTCGTGGTCGTTGACCCCGCGCATCAGCACCGCGTTGATCTTCACCGGGGTCAGCCCGGCGGCGGCCGCTGCCTCCGCCCCGGCCAGCACGTCGGTCAGCCGGTCCCGGCGGGCGAGGGTGCGGAAGGTCGCGGCGTCCAGGGAGTCCAGGGAGATGTTGATCCGGCTCAGCCCGGCCGCGGCCAGGGTGGCCGCGCGGGTGGTGAGGCCGATGCCGTTGGTGGTGAGCGAGACCGGCAGGTCCGGGTGGGCGGCACGGATCCCGGCCACGATCTCCTCGAGGTCGGCCCGCACCAGGGGCTCCCCGCCGGTCAGGCGCAGCTCGGTGACCCCGAGCTGCTCGACGCCCACGCGCACGATGCGGGTGATCTCGGCGGGGGTCATCAGCTGGGCGGCGGGCAGCCAAGGCAGGCCTCCGGCGGGCATGCAGTAGGTGCAGCGCAGATTGCACTTGTCGATCACCGACAGGCGCAGGTCGGTGGCGCGGCGGCCGTGGCGGTCCATCAGCCCGGCCCCGGCCGGGGCGCCGCTGGGGCCCGGACCGGTGTCGCGGAGCCGCGGCAGTCCCAGGGAAACGCTCATGTCACCGCCTCGGTGGTCGTCCCCGGCCCGCACGGTGCTCGGCGTGCCGGGATGGTCCGCCCAGTGTAATCAGTCCCCAGCATGCCGAGAACGCCCCGGGCGCCGTACGGCGTCACGCCGGCTCCGGCGGGGCCTGCTCGTCCAGCCGCGTGAGAGCATCCGTCCACCGGGCCTCCTGCTCGGCGGGCGACTGCTCCCACCACGGCGTGCCGCGCTCACCGAGGCCCAGCTTGGCGATCCCCACCCGGTCCCGCACGGCCCGCAGCTCCTCCTCCGTGCCGTCCCGCCGCACCGTGCGGACGGCCGCCCGGGCCCGGCCCAGGTGGGACGTCAGCCGGGCCGCGACGTCCTCGGGCAGCCCGGGATCCTGGCGGCGCCACCGCCGTCCGTCCACCACGATCCACCGGCCGTCCGGCGTGTGCTCCACATCCCGTTGCGTCATGGCCCCGATCCTGCCAGGACGGGCGCGCCCCGGCACCTACGCTGGAGGAATGAGCAGGCACGCGCAGCATCCGGTCCGCAGCGTCGACGAGCACCGCCGCGCGGTCACGGAGGCCCTGCGGGGTCTCCGCGCCCGGACGGAGACCCTGCCGCTGGCGGCCGCGGCGGGCCGGGTCCTGGCCGAGGACCTCGTGGCGCCCCTGAGCCTGCAGCCTTTCGACAACTCCCAGATGGACGGTTTCGCGATCCGTGCCGCCGACAGCCGGACGGCGCCCGGGGAGGACGGGCGCACCCCGTTCGTCGTCGTGGCCCCCGTGCCCGCCGGCCACGTCCCCGGCCCGCTCGGTCCCGGGGAGGCGGCCCCCGTCATGACCGGCGCGCCCCTGCCGCCCGGCGCGGACGCCGTGGTGCCCGTCGAGGAGTCGCTGCCGGGGGGCTTCCCGGCACCCGGGACGCACCTCCGGCTCCCGGCGGGCCAGCCGGCCGGGAGGTTCGTCCGCCGTGCGGGCGAGGACGTCGTCGCCGGGGACACGGCGCTGGTCGCGGGGCAGCGGCTCACCCCCGCCCGGATCGGGCTCGCGGCCGCGCTGGGGTGCGCGGAGCTGACCGTGCGCGCCCGCCCCCGGGCCGTGCTCTACACGACGGGCGACGAGGTCGTGGCGCCCGGCGCCGCGCGCGGCCCGGCCCAGATCTTCGACGCGAACGCGGCGATCCTGCGCGCCCAGCTCGCGGAGGCGGGCGTGGAGGTGGTCGGCGCCCACCTGCTCTCCGACGACGCCGGCGCCTTCGCGGCACGCCTGGCGGAGGACACCGCGCGGAGGCCCGACTTCTTCGTCTCCTCCGGCGGGGTCAGCGAGGGCGCCTACGAGGTCGTCCGGCAGGTGCTCGCGCCCCACGGCGAGTTCGTGCACGTCGCGATGCAGCCCGGGGGGCCGCAGGGCCTCGCGGCACCGGGCGGCGTTCCCTTCGTCTGCCTGCCCGGCAACCCCGTCAGCACCCTCGTGTCCTTCGAGATGTTCCTCCGCCCCGCCCTGACCGGGACCGTGGGCGCCCCGGCGCCGCGGGCCCGCCGCACGGGGCCCCTCGCGGAGGCCGTCCGGCCGCTGCCCGGGCGGACCCAGGTGCGCCGCGCCGTCTGGGACGGCGCCACGGTGCGGATGGCGGGCGGGCCCGGCTCCCACCTGCTGGCCGCCGCGGCCCGGGCCAACGCCCTCGCGCTCGTGCCGGCGGGCGGGGCCGAGCTGCCGGCGGGGACCCCGGTGGAGCTGCTGCTGCTCGACTGACCCGGTGCGCGCCCGGCCCGCGGGACCGCAGGGCCGCACCACCGCAGGACCCCACCACCGCCGGGGCGGCTCCGGCCGGGCCCGGGGCGCCGCGGCGGTGTCCCCGCCGCTCGCTAGACTGGTCCGCGCCCCCGCCCGGACGATCGCACAGAACAGGTCCCCATGACGTCCCTGCTCGCCCCGCTGCTCCTCGCCGCCACCGCCGTGATCCAGGCGCTCGGCCGCTACGAGTACCACCAGAACGGCATCACCGTGGTGGGCCAGATGCTCTTCCCGATCTTCTTCGCCGTCCTGGCGCTCTTCCTCGCCCGCCGCGGCGAGCGGGGCGCCTTCGGCACCGCGCACCTCGGGCTGCTCGTGCTCGGCGGCATCCTGTTCGTGCTCACCCTGGTGGGCTGGAACGGCACCGTCCCCCAGCTCTACCCCTCCGTGGGGATCTACTACGCGGCGTTCGCGCTGCTGGCGGTCCAGGCCGCGCTGCGCATCGCGGGGACCCCCCGGCGCCGGCGCGAGGACGCGCCGTCCGAGGGACCCTCCCCGCGGGGCTGAGCCGCTACGGGGTGTTCGCGGTCCCGCCGACGCGCTCGAGCACCAGTCCCGCCAGCTCCTCGGCACGGGTCTCCGGCAGCCAGTGGCCGGCGTCCAGCTCCACGAACCGGTAGGGCCCCCGCACGTGCTCGGCCGTGAGCTCCGCGGCCCGCCGGCCCAGGGCGGGGTCCCGGGCGCCCCACGCGTACGTGGTCGGAACGTCCACCGGTCCGGTGCGCAGCCGGGACAGCGGCAGGGCGCGGTACCAGTTCAGGGCGCCGGTGAGCGCGCCGGGCTCCCGCATCCGGGCCGCGTAGCGGGCGGCCTCCGCCGCGGGCAGGCCGGAGCGGCGCAGGAGCTGCTCGAGGCGCGGACCGAGCAGCGCCTCCGGGAGCCGGGGCAGCTGGAAGGCCCCGACGTAGGCCGAGCGCAGCGCCTGCGGCGAGCGGGTCAGGGAGCGGGCGAGCGCCCGGGGGTGCGGGACCGAGGCCACCGTCAGGGACGCCGTCCGCTCCGGCCGGTGGGCCGCGAGGGTCCACGCCACGATCCCGCCCCAGTCGTGGCCGACGACGTGGGCGCGCTCCAGCCCGGCGGCGTCCAGCAGCGCCACGGCGTCCTGGACGAGCAGCTCGAGCCGGTAGGCGCGGCGACCCCGGGGCCTGGTGCCGGGGGAGTAGCCGCGCTGATCGGGCACCAGCGTGCGCAGGCCGGCGCGCCGCAGCACGGGCGCGACCCCGGACCAGCTCGTGCCGTCCTGGGGGAAGCCGTGCAGCAGCAGGACGGGCTCCCCGTCCGGGGGCCCGTCGTCGCGCACGTCGAGGCGCACGCCGGGGCGGAGGTCACCGGGAGGGCGGAGGGTCGGTCGGTCCATCCGGCCAGGCTAGTCCCGGCCGGCGCCCGTCCGCGCGAGAGCCGGGGCTCGGTCATCCCCTTTCCGCCGAGAAAAACAAGGGTGCCGGAATTCTTGACGGAAAATGAATTCTGAAATTGATGTGTCATGAATTCTTTTCCACCGAATTGCCGTTCATTGGTCCACAAGAAAATCCTAATTCAGAATGCCGAATTCGATAGGTTGGCACCATGGTTGCCAGCTCCGTTCCGCCGGGCACCGATGGCCCCGCGTCCCACGCCCTGCTCAAGCTCGGGAAGTTCTTCACCCGCTGGGAGGAGTCCCCGGACGGCCGCGCGGTCTACCGCGAGGGCGGGCGGGCCGGTGACGCGTTCTACCGGAACCGGTGGAGCCACGACAAGGTGGTCCGCTCCACGCACGGGGTGAACTGCACGGGCTCGTGCTCCTGGAAGGTCTACGTCAAGGACGGGATCATCACCTGGGAGGCGCAGGAGACCGACTACCCCTCGGTGGGCCCGGACCGCCCGGAGTACGAGCCGCGCGGCTGTCCCCGCGGCGCCGCCTTCTCCTGGTACACCTACTCGCCCACCCGGGTCCGCTACCCGTACGTCCGCGGGGTGCTGCTGGAGATGTACCGCGCGGCCAAGGAACAGGTGGGCGGGGACCCCGTGCTGGCGTGGCAGGCGGTGGTCGGCGACCCGGAGAAGCGCCGGGCCTTCCAGCAGGCCCGCGGCAAGGGCGGCCTGGTGCGCTCGAGCTGGCAGGAGGCCCTCGAGATGACCGCCGCCGCCCACGTGCACACCGTGAAGACCTACGGCCCCGACCGGTGCACCGGCTTCTCCCCGATCCCCGCGATGTCCATGGTCTCCCACGCCGCGGGGGCCCGGTTCATCAACCTCATCGGCGGTGTGATGAACAGCTTCTACGACTGGTACGCGGACCTGCCCGTGGCCAGCCCCCAGGTCTTCGGCGACCAGACCGACGTCCCGGAGTCCGGCGACTGGTGGGACGCCACCTACCTCATGATGTGGGGCTCGAACGTCCCGGTCACGCGCACCCCGGACGCGCACTGGATGGTGGAGGCCCGCTACCGCGGCACGAAGGTCGTCTCAGTCAGCCCCGACTACGCGGACAACACGAAGTTCGCCGACGAGTGGCTGCCGGCCCAGGCCGGCACGGACGCCGCGCTCGCCATGGCGATGGGCCACGTGATCCTGCGGGAGAACTTCGTGGAGCGGCGGGTGCCGTTCTTCGAGGACTACGTCCTGCAGTACACCGACCTGCCCATGCTCGTCACCCTCGACGAGCGCGAGGACGGCACCGTGGTGCCCGGCAAGTTCGTCACCGCCGCGGACCTGGGCGGGGGCGAGGCGACGGCCTCCGACGCGGCGTTCAAGACCGTGCTGATCGACCGCGACGCCGGCACGCCGGTGGTCCCGAACGGGTCCATGGGCTTCCGCTACAACGAGCAGGACGAGGGGAAGTGGAACCTCGACCTGCAGGGCGTGCGCCCGGCGCTCTCGCTCGCGGACGCCTCCTCCTACGAGGGCTCGGTGAGCGCGGTGCACCTGCCCGCCTTCACCGACGCCACGGGGGAGGGCTCGGTGCTGCGCCGCGGCGTGCCCGTCACCGAGGTCGCCGGACGGACGGTCACCACGGTCTTCGACCTGATGCTCGCCCAGTACGGCGTGGGCCGCGAGGGCCTGCCGGGGGACTGGGCGGCCGGGCTCGACGACGTCGCGACCCCCTACACCCCGGCGTGGCAGGAGGAGATCACCTCGGTCCCGGCCCGGGCCGTGATCCGCACAGCCCGCGAGTTCGCGGCCAACGCGGAGAAGTCCGGCGGCCGGTCGATGATCATCCTGGGGGCCGGCATCTGCCAGTGGTACCACGGGGACGTCACCTACCGGGCGATCCTCGCGATGCTCATGCTGTGCGGGTGCCAGGGCCGCAACGGCGGCGGGTGGGCGCACTACGTGGGCCAGGAGAAGGCCCGCCCCATCACGGGCTGGGCCGCGATGGCCGCGGCCACCGACTGGACCCGCCCGCCGCGCTTCATGATCGGCACCGCGTTCTGGTACATGCACACCGACCAGTGGCGCTCCGACGGCTACTCGTCCGACTCCCTCCAGTCGCCCCTGGCGGAGGGCCACCTGAAGGGCATGCACACCGCGGACGTGGTCGCGAAGTCCACCCGGATGGGCTGGATGCCGTTCTACCCGCAGTTCGACCGCAACTCCCTCGACGTCGCGGACCTCGCCGCCGAGGGCGTGGCCCGGGGGGAGGCCCCCGACGAGGCCCGGTGGGTCGCGGACCGGCTGAAGTCGGGGCAGCTGCGCTTCGCCGTCGAGGACGTCGACGCCCCCGAGAACTGGGCCCGCACCCTGGTGCTGTGGCGCTCCAACCTGCTGGGGTCCTCCGCGAAGGGCGAGGAGTACTTCCTCAAACACCTCCTCGGCACCCACCACAACGTCATGGGCCGGGACCACTCCGCGTCCCGGCCGAAGGACGTCACCTGGCACGAGGAGGCGCCCGAGGGCAAGCTCGACCTGCTGGTCTCCGCGGACTTCCGGATGACGAGCTCCACCCTGCTCTCCGACGTCGTCCTCCCCGCCGCCACCTGGTACGAGAAGCACGACCTGTCCTCCACGGACATGCACCCGTACGTGCACGCGTTCACCCCGGCGATCGACCCGCCGTGGGAGGCCAAGACCGACTACGAGCTGTTCCGGCTGCTCGCCGAGGAGTTCTCCCGCCAGGCGCGGACCCACCTGGGGGTGCGCAAGGACCTGGTGGCCACCGCGCTCACCCACGACACCCCGGGGGAGATCGCCCAACCCGGGGGCCACGCCCCGGACTGGAAGGGCACCGACGTCCCGGCCGTGCCCGGGAAGAACCTGCCCAACCTCGCGGTCGTGGAGCGGGACTACACCGCGATCGGGGAGAAGTTCTCGGCGGTGGGGCCCCTGGCCGAGCGGCTGGGCTTCACCACGAAGCACATCACCTACGACGTCTCCCACCAGGTGGACCAGCTGGCGCGCCTGCACGGGGTCTTCGACTCCGGGGCCGCGGCGGGCCGCCCGGCCGTGGACACCGACGCGCGGATGGCGGAGGCGATCCTGCTCTTCTCCGGGACCACCAACGGGGAGCTGGCCGTGCAGGGCTTCGAGACCCTCGAGAAGCGCACGGGGGTGGAGCTCGCGGACCTCGCCCGCGGCTCCGAGGAGAAGCGGATCAGCTTCGCCGACACCCAGGCCGCCCCGGTCCCGGTGATCACGTCCCCGGAGTGGTCCGGCTCCGAGACCGGGGGACGGCGCTACGCCCCGTTCACGGTCAACATCGAACGGCTCAAGCCCTTCCACACCCTCACCGGGCGGATGCACTTCTTCCTGGACCACGACTGGCTCAAGGACATGGGCGAGACCCTGCCGATCTACCGCCCGCCCCTGGACATGCACCGGCTCTTCGGGGAGCCCCAGCTCGGGGAGCGCGGCGAGCTGTCCATCGCCGTGCGGTACCTGACGCCGCACAACAAGTGGTCGATCCACTCGGAGTACCAGGACAACCTGTTCATGCTCTCCCTGTCCCGCGGGGGCACCACGGTGTGGATGAGCCCCCAGGACGCCGCACTGATCGAGGTCTCCGACAACGAGTGGGTCGAGTGCGTCAACACCAACGGCGTCTACGTGGGCCGGGCCATCGTCTCCCACCGGATGCCGGCCGGGGTGGTCTACGTCCACCACGCCCAGGAGCGCACCATCGACGTGCCGAAGTCCGAGGCGACCGGCCGCCGCGGCGGGATCCACAACTCGGTCACGCGCATCCTCGTCAAACCCACCCACATGATCGGCGGCTACGCGCAGCTGTCCTGGGCCTTCAACTACCTCGG
>NZ_JAVKPP010000018.1:0-66113 GCF_040980965.1 Kocuria sp. CPCC 205231
TGAGGACAGGGTCCGGCAGGGGGTCAAACTTCGTCTGCCGCCACAGGGTCAGTTTTCACGTGCCGTCGACAGGGGCCCGAATGTCGACGCCGTACTAATACTGAGCAGATGGAACCATGGCGAGAAACCACCGGTCACCCATGCGACATGAGGCAGTTTGGTTGCGTGACACTTGGGGGTGCGATCGGACTTCCGGGGACCGGTGGTGCGGGAGGTGTGGTGGGTTGCTGACCCCCGTCTCAGGCTCTGCCGGGACATGCCATTGCCCGGCTCACTACGCTTGAAGCATCACATTGGGGCCTCGGTCGCGCCGGGGTGACGGCGGTGGACCTGCAGCGGTTGGTGGTCTGGCTCTGGGATGTGCGGGGATCGGGGGGGGCGTTGAGGTGCCAGCTGTGGTGGAGATCCGTTTTCGTTCCGAGGGTGCGGTGCTGGCCGGTCGTTTGTTCCTGCCTCCCGCGACTGCGCCGGGGCCGGTGGTGGTCATGGCTCACGGCTTTTCCGCCACTGCTCACGGGATGGTCGCTGACCGCTACGCCCAGGCGTTCGCTGATCACGGTGTCGCGGCTTTCCTCTACGACCACCGAGGTGTGGGGCGAAGTCGGGGTGAGCCCCGAGGAGAGATCAATCCGTGGATCCAGGCCCGGGGCTATCGGGACGCCCTCGATGCCGTCTCTGCTTGTGACCGGGTGGACCCCCAGCGGGTGGCGTTGTGGGGGGACTCCTACAGCGCTGCCCAGGTGTTGGCGGTGGCCTGCGTGGACGAGCGGGTGCGCGCGGTGGTGGCTCAGACGCCGGCCTGCGGCCGGCATCCGGCGCCGCCGGACCCGGACGGGGCCCTGTATCGGGGAATGCGGGCCCGGCTCCTGGGCGGATCCGTGCGGGCCGAGCCGGAGCGGTGGCGCGGGCCGATGCCGGTGGTCTCCGCCGACCAGCTCTCGGCGCCTTCGGCGCTGAAGCCGTTGACCGCGCTGCGGTGGTTCCTGGAGTACGGGGCGCGATTCGGCACCGGGTGGGAGAACCAGGTGGTCCTCACCGCCCCGGAGGAACCGGTGTGGCTACCGGTGCTGTGGGCCCAACATGTGCTGGTCCCGACCTGTTTTCTGCTGGCCCGTGACGATGAGATGCCCGGCTCGACGACGGCCGTGGCCAGGCAGGCCTTCGCCGCGCTGGGCGGTCCCAAGGAGGTGCACGAGCTCGAAGGCGGGCACTTCGGCCTGCTGTATCACCACGAGCCCGTCTTCGAGCGCTCCGTCGCGATCCAGACCCGGTTTCTGAGTTCGTGGCTATATGACAGCGAGAGGCCCGGTGACCGCTACTGAGACCCCCGAGGGATCGAGTCGGTGCTGCTTCCCCGCGCTGGGCGTCCCGCCTCTGCCTTGCACCTCAGCGGCAGCACCACCGTAGTCGGTGACGGAATCGGGTGGAGTGCGTAGGGCGCCCGCGCTCCTGAGGCCGTGGACGCGAGACTTTCCGCCGGGGACGGATCCTATGATCGCCGCGGCGGGGTGTGACGGGGGCGGGGCGGCCCCCCGGCCACCCCGCCCCAGTTGCTTCTGCGCGGACCAGTCATCTGGCCAGCACCTCGGATCCCCCCGGAACCACGGTGCGGCCGGTCGACGCGCCAGAAGCTGGAGGATGGTCTGATGCAGATCACCTGTCCCCCTGATACGCCACGATGCTCGCTCCCGCCCCGTCCGGCAATTCCGGGGGTGTGTTGGGGTTCACAACATGACACATCCATGTGCGGTTGCTAATAGGGGTGTTCCGGAGTGGGTGGCTGGTGCGAGAAAGGCTGGTCCGTGTACAGGATCAGCCGCAGACGTTTGAGATTTCGCCGTCGAGATCGTCGAGCACCCACTCCGAGAGCTGTCCGGCGGGCACGAGGAACGTGTCCTCGCCCAGCAGCTGCGCCTCCTGAGCCGAGAGGAGTTCCTTGACGGCCTCGCTGTCGTGGACTGCCAGTGCAGCTGCGTAGCCGGCGGCCAGCTCGGCGGCCCACTCCCGGTGGCCGGCGTAGCAGGGGTGCTCGGGATCGGGGCTGCACGCCTCGAGCCACCGTGCCGGCTCCCGCGGAACGGAGGCGGCGGGCATCGGGTGCTGGTGCAGGTCCCAGGTGACCTCGGCCCAGCGACCCACGGGAGTGGCCACCATGGGGTAGTAGGTGGCAACCCACTGGGTGGGAGTGAGGGGGTGCAGCTCAACGGCCAGAGCCCCAGAGACGGAGATGGTCATGCCTTCTTCCTGTTCGCAGGTGACGGATCGTCTGGCGGTGGCGGCCTGAGGCGCGGTCGCATCGCCGAGTCTGGGGGGCCCGATGGTGATGGCCCAGGGTAAGCACGGGGCCGACAACTATGGAAGCAGGCTGAGCAATGTGACAGCAGGCCGCCTTTCAAGCCCGGGGATGCCAGGCCTCTCACCTGGTCCGGATCCTGGCTGGAGGTCGCCGGTGGGCTGGGTCGGTGTCATGGCCCCGGGTGTGTCTGCTGTTCGGGTCTTTCGTCGCGGCCGTGGGTGACGTTGCGGAGCTCAGCAGAGGAGGGGGCGGTTGGTGTCGGGAGGGTTGCCGCCAGGTGCGGTGCGATGCGGGCCAGACGATCGAGGTATCCGTGGCCCTCAAGCTCGGTCAGCACCACGGGAACACGGATTTTGGGGGTACTGGATCGGGCGGCGAGATCAGCCAGGGCCAGTGCGTTCCCGGCTCCGGTGCAGGCCACGGCCCGCAGAACACGTCGTGCCTCGGCGCTGAGCCGGGGATCAGCGGCGGCCTCAAGAGTGAGAGCCTCCAGCGCCGGGCGCAATGCCTGGAAGACGGCGGCGCGGGCCGCTGGGCCCAGGGTGGAGGCGCCTGAGGCGTGGCGGGGTTGCTCAGTGTCCATCTGCTGCTCCTCCGGTCGCGGCCGGAGGGACGTCGTGGATTCACCAGGACGGTCATCGTCAGGGGCGTGTTGGCCACTGCCTGCTGCGGCTCATCCGTCCCTACCGGTGCGCCGGCCCCCTCGATGACCCAGTCCGTGACCTGTGGGACCGGCCACGTGCACCACCGAAGAGTTCTTGGACCCGGTCACCGTGAAGGAGAGCTGCCGCGCCCTGGCAAGCAGAAGAGACGTCCCCCGACGACTGATCACATGGTCACAGGACTTCTGCCCACCAAGGCGGCGGCATGATCACCGCCGAGGAGCCAGCCCCCCGACTGGCCTCCCTGGCGTGCTCCACGCCGGGCCGACCGGCCCCCCGACCGGCGGCCCTGCGTGATACCCCGAACCTACTCTCTAGTAGGAAGAAGATCCATCTTCATGTTGTCCCCATTTGCGCCACTATTCAGAGCCGCGTGAAGGGCCATGGGGTCCGAGGCGACGATGGTGTGGAAGGGACCTGCGAGGGGGGCATGCCCTGCGGGGCTTCCTGACCGATGCGGCGTCTCTTCTCGGGGGTGTATTGAGGATCCCCGCGGGCATGCGCAAGGCCGGGCCATGCGCCCGGCCTTACGGGTGGGAAATGTCTTTCACCACGAAGACAGTGTGGTCCTGGCGGTAGCCGTTGGCGAGAGGTTTGAGGATGTGGCGCTGGACGGGGCTGACGTGCTTGGTGTCGGAGCACTTCCTCCCCACAGTCACAGGCCGCGAACCGATCCGACCCATGACCTTGCCGATACCAAGCAGAGCAGCCTGAAGATTGAGGATGACAGTGGATCGCACGGCATGGGATGCCAGACGTCTCGTCGGGAAAATTTGTGTCCGCATGTTTCCGCGGTCGGGCATGTCTCGTATCTATGTACTTTATCAAGGTCTCCAAAAATCGAGTACTCAACGTTAGTTACGAGACAGATGGGTGGACGTGGGCAAGCTGATTGGGTACGCGCGAGTTTCGACGCGGCAACAGGACGCAGACTGTCAAGTGCATGACCTCCTGGCCGCCGGCGTGCGGCGCGCTGATGTCTACATCGACCATGGAGTGTCTGGAGGACGCGCGTCACGCCCGCAGTTCGACCGTGCTGTGGTTGCGCTGGAGAAGGGCGACACATTGGTGATTACCACGCTGGATCGCCTGGGCCGGTCGACGCAGAACATGCTGACCTTCGCCGAGGCGCTGCGGGGGAGGGGTGCCGGTCTGCGGGTGCTCAACCTCGGTGGGGGAGACGTGGACACCGCGACACCGATGGGCTCCATGGTCTTTACCGTCATGGCCGCGCTGGTCCAAATGGAACTGGAGATCAAGCGAGAGCGGATCACCGACTCGGTGGCCAAGCGTCGGGCCGCCGGCAAGGACTTCGGCGGACGGCCCCAGACCTTCACCGACTCCCAGATCCGCAACGCCCTGCGCCTGATCGACGGCGGGGAGCCGGCGACCCAGGTCGCCCGGGACCTTGGGATGTCCCGCGCCACGCTCTACCGGCGGATCCGGGAGCTGCCGGTGCCGACCACCTTGTGAGCGAGCGGTCGTCAACGACTTGAATGCGGCGGAGGTCAGGTTGATGTGCACCGTAGGGTTCGCAGAATCTTATGGAACCTACAGGCTTTCGCAACGGCAACGACAGGTGCAGCAGAGATCCTGAGCACAGGATGGCCCCAGCCGCCGGGACCATCCTGTGCAGCAGAGATCCTGAGCACAGGATGGTCCCGGCGGCTGGGGCCGTAAATCCGGGTCCGCTCCGGAGATCGAGGCAATCATGAGTTGGACATCCAGAACGGAGGGGCCCGCCCTGGCGGGTGCCGCCGACGGTGCCCGCAGGTCCTCGAGATGGTGGGACGGCATCGACGCGGCCCGCGGGCTAGCGCTGCTCGGGTTGCTGGCGGTGCCTTTTATGCCCGCCGATGACCACGAGATCCAGGAGTCGACCTGGTCGGGCCTGCTCCTGTCGGGGGCTCCGGTGGCACTGTTTGTCCTGCTGGCCGGGGTGGGACTCGCCTTCGACTCCGGGGGACGATTTCCACACCGAGGCAGGTGGCTGGCCGCTGATCGGATGGGGATGGCCGTGCAGGCGATCCTCATGGCCGCTGTAGGCCTGGGGGCCGGGGCACTGATGCCCGAAGGTGCCCCGGCGGACAACATCTTGATCTACTACGCGGTTTTTCTCGTGCTGGCGATTCCGTTTCTGCACCTGTCGGCGACGGCGTTGTTCGTTTGCGCGGCACTCATGTGGATCGTGGGCCCGCTGCTGATGCAGGCCATGACCGAAGTCATGCCCGCGTATGCCCCCTCCACCCCCACCTCCGTCGACGGGGTGAGCGGGGCCGCGGGCAGGATCTCCCACCTGCTGTACACCGGCAGTCACCCGATCCTGTCGTACATGACCTGTCTGCTGGTCGGGCTGGGCTTGGGGCGGATGCGACTGCGTGACACGGGGGTCCAGGTCCGGGTGCTGGTGGTGGGAGCATTACTGGTGATCTGCGCCCAGGCGGCCTTCGTGGTGTCCAACGCCTTCGACGGGTACGACCGATTGCTGACCAGCAACCGGACCAGCATGGAGGTGCGGGTGTGGGGCCCGGAGGTGTTGCCCACCGACTCGCCCTGGTGGCCGGCGCTCATTCCCGCGCCCACTGGCACCGCGTGGACGATCGCGGCCGGCCTGGGCGTGGGACTGCTGGTGCTGGGGAGCTTGCTGCTGGCCACCAGGAAGTTCGGGGCGTGGTTGCTGCCGCTGTCGGCACTGGGCGCGATGGGTCTTACCCTGTACACCGCCCACCTGGTGGCGCTGTCCTTCCAGGCCCACTACGACCAGCCTTCTCTGTGGTACCTCCTGCCCTTGGTAGTCGTAGCGCTGGTTGCCCGGACCTGGCAACGAGCAACACTCGGTCCGGGGCCGCTGGAGCGGGTAGTCAGCACCAGCGTGGAGGCGACCCGCCGTGCTGTGCTCCACCGCTCCCACCACAGGTGAACACCAGTCAGGGAAGACCTCCACTACGCCAGGCTTTACTTGGGGCCCGGTTAGCGGCGAACCGTGCTGCGGTAGAAGTTCCTGCTTGCGCTGGGATTCCGCCCGGCGAGTCGGGTGGCAAGGGGGCCTGGAGGCCGATGTTAGGCTTCGCGAACTCAATGGAAGTGATGTCATGCACACCAAAGTCCGAGTCGCAGCGATCGTCGTTCTCCTTCTCGCACTGGGCCTGTTCGCCATTACTGAATGGCTGCCCGCCCTCCTCTTTCTCCCCGCGGCAGGAGGTGCACTCCTGCTGAATGAGTCCGGGATGCTCACACCTGGGCGGCCCCGTAACGACAGGGACCGATCACGCTTCTAATCGTCGCGGGTGCATGGGCATCGGCACGTGCAGTTGAGGTTCCCCTTTTGTGCGTCGTGGTTCCCGCCCGAACCGGCCGGTAGCGTCGTGAGCGTGACGAGTAGCGGCGACGCGGGGGCTCACGCCCGGCTGATGGACGGCTCTGCAGCGCCGACGGTGGGTCAGCTGGCAGTGCGCTCCATACCGGCTTCCTTGGTCGCTGTGGCCGGTCCTCCGCTGGTGGCTGTGGTCCTGCCTGGCGGAACGGGGGACGGATGGTGGTTCCTGGTCGTCTTCTTGCTCTTTGCGTTGGCCGGGCTGGTCCAGTATCTCGTGCAGCCGTCGCAGCCTCGACTGGACAAGCGGGTCAGTCAGGAGCGGTGGAAGTGGGCGCTTTCGTCGGTCATCAAGACCAGGGAGGTGCCGCTGGATCCGGGGGTGCGGGCTACCGCGGCGGCGGTTGCCTGCACCGAGCTCCAGATGTTCGTGGTGCTCATCTTCTTCGTCCTGGGAGTCGTCCTGGGCATGCTCATCCGTCCGGAAGCGCCGTGGTCGAGCTTTCTCGGTGCCCCGATAGGCATGGCGCTGGTGTCTGCCTTCCGGCTCCGCCGAAGCCTGATCTATCTCACGGTGCTGCACGCTCAGGCACGACCCGGCGGGCAGCAGTTTCAGCGTCAGTAGTTGAGCAAGCAGTGCGATACGAGGAGCGTCGCGGAGGCTGCCGCGGTTTCGATGATCTACGGGGTCCGCCGCCTTGGATGTGCGGTTCTTGATCTGGAGGGAGCGCTATTCGTCTCTCAAGCGCTGCTTCAGGCGTTCCAAGCGCTCTTGGTACTCCCGGTCTTGTTTCTTCATTCCTCGCCACACGATGACGAACATCGCGAAAGTGGTCAGAGCACTCACCACGGTGTTCCAAGAGCTTCCGCTGACGACGGTGATCATCACGGTGGTCGCCGCCAGGAGGCCACAGGCGATCGCGAGGGTGCCGCTGATCGGAGCTTTTCCGGTGGCCATGGTGCCTCCTGTCGGGTTTCCCTGTCAGCTTCAGGGGTGGGCTTGAGACGTGGCGTGCCGCCGGCGGACCCAGCGTGCAGTGGCCGCTGCCGCTGCGGCGGCGCCAGCAACGACCGCTGATGCCAGCAGCGCCAACACGCTCAGGAAGACGACCGTGCCGGCGATGTCGCGCAGGGCCTGTCCGGGCGGCAGGGCTCCCGGGGTGAACCAGCCGTTGTTCCACACCAGCACCGGGGTGCCCAGCAACGCGGCCAGCAGGTAGGCGGCCGGCCAGAACGCATACGTCTCCACCCGGTGCCCCTCACGCCAGCCGCGCACGAGAGCCCAGGGGACGCTGAGCAGCAACGGCCCGAGCATGGCGACGAGAGGGGCACCGATCACGGCCCCTCCACCCTTGGGGGCGGTGACGATGATCAGCCACAGGCCCGCGGCGAAAGCCAGCGCCAGCACCACCGCCCACAGCAGGATGCGCAGACCCAACCACAGCACCGCCCTCGGCCCGGGGCGCGGGGCAACCGGTGGCCGTGGGTGCTCAGATGCGTGCTCGTTCATCGGTTCTCCCCTCGTGGATGAAGTGGGCCACCGCCAGCAGGGCCGCAATGTCCGTCATGGGCGCGGAGTCCTCTCACAATCCCTAATGGGCTCAGCCACGGCGAAGTCCGTGCCCCCGGCCGGGATCGTGGGGTCGTTCCTCGGCGTGTAGGAGGGTGAGGAAGACCCAGCTGCGGCGGGCCCTGCTGATGAGAACGAGGGCGAACACGGTCAGCAGCCCGGCGATGAACCCCCAGAAGGACGACCAGCGCAGCACCCCGGTGAGGGCGAACGCCACCGCGGCATAAAAGACGAACGCCGCGAGTTCGATCCGCCAGATGGCCACCGCGCCAGCGGCGGCCCGCAACTGGGGGTCCTGCGGCACGGTGACGGTCGAGGAGGCACTGCCGAGGATCCACCCCACCCGATCACGGGCCACGTACTGGGTGGGACGCGGACCCGGTACGTGCGTGCGCCGGGAGACCGAGTTCACCAGCAGGATGTAGGCCAGGGACACGGCCGAGGTCCACAGGCCGCGTTGGTCCTCGCGCAGGACTCCGAACTGCCACCAGACCAGCAACGGCAGACCGACCACCAACAGAGCACCCACCCAGAGGCTGCCCCGAAGAACCCGCAAAGCCGAGGGGATCGGGGTGCTGTCGACCTGTGGAGACGCCCCCTCCTTCGTACGCCCGTCCTGGTCCATGGTGCCGAAGCTACCGCCTGGCACAGCCGGACGTCTCGACACAGAAGAGGGGGCCAGCCTCCGCAGTCGGGCGGATTCCTCACCGGAGGGCCGGCCGCAGAGCGCACAGCGGCGAGCTCGTCGTGCTTCCAAGCTGAGGCCACAGTTGCCGCGCCGGCGGCGAACCAGACGGTCAGGAGGGCGCCGTCGCCTCTCTAAATATGGCTGGCTACCAATCACTTCTCGGAAGTTCGGCGTTGCAGCGGGGGTTCATATGCCCGCCGCGCTGGTTCCCGTTGCGGACGCAGGTGTCTGCAGCGGTTCACGGCGGGATCGGTCGTCGTTTGGCGCTGAGGGGCCGAGCGCAGCGTCTTGGCGGACTCCGTCTGCGTCGTCTGTATGGTTTGGACGGTTTCGGTCTTGACACCGCAGCGACAGAATTTCAAGGTGGCGTCAGACCGTTGCGACGTCGGTGGAGTCGCGCATCTGGGGGATGCCATGCACAGCCATCCATCCGAGAACCACCCCGGTGATTCCGGGGCCCAGCCAGGGGGTACTCCTGAGTGGTTGGCGGAGGCGGTGATGACCATGATGCGCACCGGGCGCATCCCGGGACTGTCCCTGGTCGTGGTCGACTCACAGCGGTCGTTGTACGCCGGCGGGTTCGGAACTGCTGACCTGGCCACGGGGGCGCCCGCGACTCCGGCCACGGTGTATCTGTGGTTCTCCATGACCAAGATCGTGACCGCCACGGCCGCCATGACCTTGGTCGAGAGCGGTCGCCTCGAGCTGGACGCCCCGGTGGCCGACTATGTGGGCTGTCTGCGCGCCCCGCGTGCCTCCCAGCCCACGGTAGGGCAGCTGCTGACCCACACCGCGGGGTTGTCCAATCCTCTGCCGCTGCGATGGGTGCACCCGGCCGAGCAGGAGCCGCCGGCGGCCGAGGACCTGCTGCGGTCCGTGATGAGACGACCGCGCGCCTACCGCCACTCCCCGGGGCACAGGGCCCGATACACCAACGTCGGCTACCTTGCGCTGGGTCAGATCATCGAAGCCGTGAGCGGTATGCCGGTGACGTCCTATCTGCAGCAAGCCGTGCTGGATCCGGTGGGCATGACCAGCACCGGGTTCACCTACCGCCCGGAGGCACCAGCCGCCACCGGTTGTGTGCGCGCCCCGCGCGCCGCCGATCCGCTGCTGCGCCGTCTGCTCCCACCCGGGGTGGCCGGGACCCGTCACGGCGCCTACCTGGGCCTGCGGCCCTTCTACGTCGACGGAGCCGCCTACGGCGGTCTGGTCGGCGACGTGACGGATGCCGGACGTTTTCTGCGGCTGCACCTGGGTGATGGCCAGATCGACGGGCACCGCATCCTGTCCGCTGAGACGGCCCGATCGATGCGAGTGATCGAGCACCCGGGGAAGCCCTTCGACCACGGCATCGGCTGGTTCCGCCGCCCCACCCGGGAAACGGGGCAGTGGGTCGAGCACTTCGGGGCCGGCGCCGGATTCTGGAACGTCATGCGTCTTTACCCAGAACATGGCCTGGGCATCGTGGTCATGACCAACAGCACCACGAGCTACGACTTCGAGCCTCTCTTCTCCCTCCTCACGACCGCCTCCTGGTCGTAGCAGGCCGGGGGCACGTCCGTGAGGGGGGCCGTGGGCGTCCGTCGTGCGGCGGTGCCGGGCTCCCAGGATCCGTGCGGGCGGACGGCGAGCGGCACCGTGACCGCTCAGGGGTTAGTGGTGATGTCCCCGCCGAGCTCGTCCCGTAGCTGCTGCAGCGGGGCCGCGTCCCTCGAGATGACGACCCAGTTGTCCGCGTGCAGGAAGGAGGCGCCCTGCTCGCTGCTGAGGGTGTTCAACAGCCCCTCCATGCGCTCCTCGGAGTCCGTGACGGCCATGGCCATGCGTCCGTTGGCGCAGTCCAGGTAGGTGGTCTCCGGGTCGGCCGGGGCGCGCAGCTGGTCCGTGCCCGGGCAGTCGATGCCGGCCCCGACGACGTCGTCGCGCAGCGCCGTCGCGTCCTCGTAGGCGGCCCCGCCGGCCACCATCGCCTGGATGTCGTCGGCGGTCGGCGCGCAGCCGGTCAGGGCGAGGGCGGAGAGAGCGAGCAGAGCGGGAACGGGTCGGCGCATGGGACGTCCTGTCGTCGAGGGGATCGGGTGGCGTGCTGGGGCCGGCGTGCGGACGGGGGCGGGCCCGGGTCCGGTGCGCGGTGCGCCGTCCGTCGGCGCCGCGCTCACGGGGCGGCCCCCTGCTCCGGACGGTGGTGCTCGTCGAGGACACGGGTGAGGACCCGGCCCGGGGTGTGCCGGTACTCGGGGTCGATGCGCTCGAGCACGGCGACGATCGCCTCGACGTCGTAGACCACGGACGGGTCACCGCCGTGGTGGCTCCAGCGGCGCTCGGCAACCCACGCCCACACGTGCACGGGCCGGCACCGCCGGCAGGTCCCGTGCTCCGCGGTGAGACAGTCGGGCCCCACCGGCTGGTTGAGCCCGGCGATCTCGGCGGGAGTGCGCCGGTGGCGCCCCACCACGGCCCAGAACCTCTCGTCGGGGATCCGGGAGAGGTCCGAGCTCAGACCGGCCAGGGCTTCTCGCGCCCGGACCACGTCGTAGTAGAAGTCCGGCCTCGACCAGGGCGGAACGCGGTGCCGGGCGCGCAGTGCCTCAACCACAGCCGCCTCCTGCGCCTCGGCGACCTCGGCCGCCGTCCGCGGCGACGGGTCCGCGGCCGAGCGCCAGAGGCCGTCGAACAGGGCCGCGCCCTCGGTGCAGGCCTGACGGACCAGCAGCGTGCCGACGTCCGGGGAGTGCCGCTGGGACCAGAGCGCCCCGGAGAGCCGCTCGTAGACCTGACCGTCGTCCAGGGTGAAGCTCCTCCGGTCGGCGGCCACGACCACACGGCGGGTAGTGGGCTCCCCGGTGGCTTCGGTGCGGGCGGGGATGACCACCGCGCGCGCACCGGGGTACACGGCACCGCCCTGGTTCAGCCTCCGCCGCTCGTCCACCGTCCGGTGACCCGGGCTCAGCGGACCGGCCGGCGCGGCCGGCTGCGGGACCCGGGGGCGCGACGAGCCCGCGACCCGGTCTCACCACGGCCCGGGGCGGGAGAGACAGCTGGGGCGCCGAACGGCACGAGGACCGGGTCGGTCTGCCGGGCGACGGGCTCAGCGGCCATGGCGGTGCTCCTCGTGGAGTCGGAGTCGGGGTCGATGGGCGACGCGGGCGTCCGGCGCCTGCTGGGGGAACCGTAACAGCCGCCGCGCCCGGGGCGGCGGAGGTCGTCAGGCAACGGGCCGGCGGTCCTCCCCGGCGAGGGCGCTCATGCGGTCCCCGGCGGCGTCCATGCCCAGCGAGGCGAGCACCGCGAGCGCGGCCATCCACCGGCGCGGATGGGCCGCCCCGCCGGCGACCAGCCACCGCTCGAGCATCGCGTCGATCCGCAGCGAGGCGGCCTGGACCCCGCACGTCGCCGCGCCGAGACCCAGCAGCAGCGCCGCCCGCGCCGCCACCGGCAGCCGCTGCGCCGCGACAGGGCTCCCGTCGGCCAGGGGCCCGACCTCGGCACCGGCAACGACAGAGTCCTCCCCACCGGTGTTCCGGGAGAGCACCCACCCTCCTGCGCCGGCGACCAGGACTCCCGGCACCACGACGTACGCGGCGCGCACCCGGGGCGACCAGCCGGACGGGGAGACCAGCGTCAGCGCTCCGGCAGCCGCGGAGCTGGTCAGGGACAGCACGAGATCGTTCATGGTTCTACGCTACGTCCCGCGTCCCCGGTCGTCACCCGGTCCGGCCGGTCGTCGGCCTACGCTGGGGGCAGGACCGAGAGGGAGGCGGAGATGCGGATTCTCGTCGCACATGCCAGCGCACACGGATCGACGGCAGAGATCGCCCGGCGGATCGCCGACGTGCTCCGGGACGAAGGCTCGTCGGTCGACGTCGGGCCCATGGAACAGTAGGACGGTCTCGGCGACTACGACGCCGTCGTGCTGGGCAGTGCCATCCACGACCAGGACTGGCTGCCGGTGGCCACCGCGTTCGTCCACCGCCACCAGGCCGTGCTGCGGACCCGGCCGGTGTGGCTGTTCAGCGTGGGAATGTCCGCGGCCCTGCCCCGGATCCTTCGCGAACCGGCCCGCCGCGCCCAGAACCGGCGGCTGGCCGCGTCCCTGCGGGAGGTGGTGCACCCGCGCGGGCACCTGCTGCTGTCCGGGGTAGCGCAGGCCGAGCAGCTGCCGGGCTGGGCCGGCCTCCTCCTCCGGGGGACCGGGGGGCGCTTCGGCGACCACCGGGACTGGCCCCGGATCGAGGCCTGGGCCCGCGACATCGCCGGGACGCTGAGGACGACCACCCGCGGCGGGTGATCCGCGGCCGTGCCCGCGACCTCCACCCTGGTGGAGAAGGACGTGCCCCCGAGGCCAGTGTTCCGATCGTCCCCGTCGCAGGGCGGGTGGGCCCCGGTACCCGGGGTCCCAGCCCTCGTCGAGGGGAGCGGTCGGCTCGACCGCAGCCCCGGGCGTCAGCGGCCCGGTCACGGGCACCCGTTCCCATGAGGTCGTCGTGCCGGCAGCCGCAGCCGCGGGTCTCCCGATCGCGGTGGGACTGCTCGCCGCCTCCCTGCCCGTCGCCGTGATCATGCTGATGCTCGTCACCAGCGGGACCCGGGGCGCGGTCACCGCGTTCCTGTCCGGCTGGATCGCCGGGATCGCCGTCGTGACCGCCCTCACCGTGCTGGTCGTCGACACCACCCTGCCCCGCGACGATCCCGCGCCCTGGGTCGGCGTCCTGCGGGTCGTGCTCGGCGGCACCCTGCTGCTGCTGGGGGTCAAGCAGTGGCGGAGCCGGTCGCTCGAGGGGTCGCAGCCGGCGCGGTGGATGACCGCGGTCGACACGATGACGCCCCCGAAGGCCCTGGCCGTGGCCTTCCTGCTGGTCACGGTGAACCCGAAGAACGCGGTGCTGGTCGTCACGGGGGCGGCCGCGATCGCGACGGTCACGGCGTCCGTGGCGCACCAGGTGCTCGCGCTCCTGCTGTTCACGGGGGTCGCCAGCGCCGCGGTCGCCGCCCCGGTGCTGCTCCACGTGGTCCTGGGGGACCGGGCCGCCACGGTGCTGGCGGCCGCGAAGGGGTGGATGACCGCCAACGGTTCCTGGGTGATGACCGTCGTGCTGGTCGTCATCGGCGCGGTGCTCCTCGGCAACGGTGTGAGCGGACTGCGGTCCGGCTGACCGTGACCGTGCCCCGGCCCACCCGCGGCGGCTAGGGGGCGCCCGCAGGCCCGCCGGGCCCGCGGCGCTCGCGGCGCTCGCGGCGCCGGCCCAGCTCGTGGGCGCTCACCGCCACGAGGGTCATCACGACCAGGGGCAGCACGAATGAGACCATCACGGAGCTGAACCCCTCCAGGGCGTCGTGCTCGGTGGCCGCCAGTAGCACGTACCCGGTGTAGGCGAAGTACAGGACCAGGAACAGACCGCCCTCCCAGCGGGCCACGGCGAACCCGGTGAAGGCGATGGGCAGCAGCGCCACCACGGCGGCCGGCATCCCCGGGATGTCCAGGGCCACGGCCGCCGCCGGTACCGGCAGGCCGCCGTCGACGAGGATCGCCGGCACCCCGAGCACCAGTCCGAGGTTCAGCAGGCAGTTGCCCACGACGTTGCCGATGGCGAGATCCCGCTGTCCCCGGCGGACCGCGACGACGGACGCGGCCAGTTCGGGCAGGGACGTCCCGAGGGCGACCACCGTGAGCCCGACGACGAGGCCGCTGACGCCCAGGGCCGTGGCGACGTCGACCGCCCCCTCGACGAGGACCGTGGCCCCGGCCACGAGAAGCCCCACCCCCACCACGACGAGCACGATCGAGACACCGGCCGAGGCCTCCCCGGCCGGTGGCCCGTCGACATCGGGTGCGGCGGGCGGCCGGTCCGGCGGAGGGTCCGGCGCCCCGGCGGGGGAGGCGGCGTCCCGGCGGCCGATCAGCACCGTCAGGACCCCGTGGACGAGCACCGCTGCGAACAGCACCGTGCCGTCCGTGCCGCTGACCCGACCGTCCAGGGACACGAGCGCAACGTCATGCCGAGCACGATGCGCCCCACGTCCAAAACCGTCATGGGCGCCGGTCCAGAACTGCCGCCCGGGAGGACAGGGGCAGTGCGCGGGATCCGTCACGGCTCGGGTGCCGCGTGGACGCGGACAGAATCTGTCCGCCACGGGGAGGACACTGGACCTGTCACCGGACGCTGCGCCGGAGGCGCCCCGATCAGGAGGGAACCGCCATGACCGACCTCGACGTCGCCGCCTGTGCCGCCGACCAGATCGACCGGCACTGGACCCACCAGCTGCGGCCCCGCCTCGCCGGCCTGACCGACGAGGAGTACTTCTTCGACCCCACCGGCGGGTCCGCGTGGACGGTCCATCCCCGGGCCGAGGAACGCACCCCGATGCAGACGGGCCGCGGGGAGCTCGTGCTGGACTTCGCCTTCCCCGAACCGGTGCCCGCGCCGTTCACGACCATCGCCTGGCGGCTGGCGCACGTCGTCGTCGGGGTCCTCGCCGCGCGCAGCCACGGGCACTTCGCCGGCCCCGAGGCGTCCTACCAGAGCTGGGCGTACGCCGGGACCGCGGAGGAGGCGCTGGCCCAGCTCGACCGCGAGTTCGCCCGCTGGACGGCCGGGGTGCACTCGCTGACGGACTCGGACCTGGCGCGCCCGTGCGGCCCGGTGGAGGGCCCGTACGCGGAGCTGCCGATGCTCGCCCTGGTGCTGCACATCAACCGCGAGCTGATCCACCACGGGGCGGAGCTCGCCCTGCTGCGCGACCTGTACGCCCACACCCGCTGAGCCCCGCGCCGCACGACACCTCAGGAGCCCACCGTGCCCTTCCTCACCCCCACCGTCACCGACGAGCGCGACGCCCTGGCGGCCTTCGCGAGCCAGCAGATCCGCCAGGTCGCCACCACCCTCCAGGGCCTCGACGCCGAGCAGCTGCGGGCGACCCCCTCGGCGAGCGCCATGAGCCTGGGCGCGCTGGCCCGGCACGTCCTGTTCATCGGCGGGCACGGTCCGTTCGCCGTGCTCACGGATCCCGGCCGGACCTCCGGGGAGCCGCTGGACGAGGCCGGCTGGGCCGCCGGGGCGATCCTGCCGGAGGCCGTGCGCCCGGAGGACACCGCCGAGTCCCTGGGCGCGGCCCTGTACGCGCTGGCCGACCGCGTCGAGGCCGGCCTGCGCACCGCGGACCCGGAGGCCCGCATCCCCGTCCCGGACGCCCCGTGGTTCCCGCGGGACCTGGGGACGTGGCCCGCCCGGTGGGTGGCGCTGCACATGGTCGAGGAGAACGCCCGGCACGCCGGGCACGCCGACATCCTGCGCGAGTCCCTCGACGGGCGGACCGCCTACGAGCTCAACGCCCTGGCGGACGGGGAGCCGTGGAGCCCGCAGGACTGACCGGCCGGAGGGGGCTACTCGTCGTCCGACGGGCGCCCGGTCCCCGCCTCCGGGTCCTCCGGCGGCGGGGCGTCGTCCTCGGCCTCCTCGGGGGGAGCGCCGGCGCGCCGGTTGCTCTCGTCGGTGGTGGCGGTCAGCCAGGTCTCGTCGCGGACGCCCAGTCCCTCCTGGCTCGTCTCCGCCCAGGCCTCGTCGCGGTCCGCGGGCTCGGGGTAGCGGTCCATCTCCGGCTCCTGTCCTGCTCGACGGTGATGGCCCGATCCTATGCCCGGGCCCGGCATCCCGCGCACGGCGTCCTGCGCCCGGCCGGGGATCTCCTCAGCCGCCCTCGAGGAGCCGGCGCAGCGTCAGGGCGTTGCGCACGGCGTGGCCGTCGCCGTCGTTGTTGAAGTACGCGTAGACCTCGCGGCCGCCGTGGTGCCACTCCCGGATCCGGTCGGCCCACCAGGCCAGGTCCTCGTCCAAGTAGGAGCCGGCGTAGAGGTGGTGGTGGTCGGGGCCGTGGAAGCGGACGTAGACGAACGGGGCGGTGGCCTCAAGCACGCAGGGCAGCCCGGCCCCGCTCATCACGCAGTACGCCGCGCCGTGGCGCCGGAGCAGCTCGAAGACCTCCGGGTGCACCCAGCTGTCGTGGCGGAACTCCACGGCGACGGGCAGCCAGTCGGGCAGCCCGGCCAGGAACCAGTCGAGGCGCGCGTCGTCGCGGGCCTGCGCCGGCGCGAGCTGGACGAGCAGCACGCCGCGCCGGTCCCGCAGCTCGTGCCAGGACTCGGCGATCCGCCGGCTCCAGGTCTCGGGCGCGTAGAGCTTCTTCGCGTGCGTCAGTCCGCGGGGGGCCTTCACCGTCATCCGGAAGCCCTCCGGCAGGCGACGGTTCCAGCCGGCGAAGGTGCTGCTGCGCGGCCAGCGGTAGAAGCTCGCGTTGAGCTCCACGGTGGAGAAGGCCCGGGTGTAGATCTCCAGGCGCTTGGCCGGGGCCGTGCCGGGCGGATAGAGGACGTGCTCCCAGTGGTCGTAGCTCCACCCGGAGGTGCCGATGTGCCAGCCCATGGGCTCCAGGGTAGCGGCGGAGGGCTCCGGGTCCGGCCGTCGCGCCGGGCGCCGGCCGGCCGCGCGGCGGACGTAGGGTGTTCACCGGCACGCACGGCGCCCCCGCCGAGCACCCCGCACGATCCCAGGAGAACCCGCATGACCACCCTCGCCCCCCGGCCCGCCGGGACCCGCTGATGGCGAAGCTCTACTTCCGGCACGGGGCGATGAACTCCGGCAAGTCCACCGTGCTCATCCAGGCCGCGCACAACTACGAGGAGCGCGACCAAACGGTCCTCGTCGCCAAGCCCGCGATCGACTCGAAGGGCGCGGACACCGTGGTCTCACGGCTGGGGGAGTCCCGGCGGGTCGACCTGCTGCTGGCCCCGGAGGACGGGGCGCGCGAGCGCTTCCGGGCCGCTGTGCGGGAGCGCGGACCGGTGCACTGCCTGCTGGTGGACGAGGCGCAGTTCCTCGCCCCGGGCCAGGTCGACGACCTGCTGCGCATCGCGGTGCTCGACGGCGTCCCGGTGCTGGCCTACGGGCTGCGCACCGACTTCCGCACGGAGGCGTTCCCGGGCGCGGCGCGCCTGCTGGCCGTGGCCCACACGGTCGAGGAGCTGCGCACGATCTGCCGCTGCGGGTCCAAGGCGATGTTCAACGCCCGCACGGTGGACGGGGAGCCGGTCTTCGAGGGCGACCAGGTGGCCATCGACGGCGTGTCCGTGTCCTACGAGTCGATGTGCGCCGGCTGCTACCTCCGGCACTCCGGCGGGCGCCTGGGCTGAGCCGGGGACCCGGCGGGCCGGCCCGGGGACGGCGTCAGGGGGTGACGTCCCGGTCGTCCTCGCGGCCGTGCCGGTCGACGACCGCCCAGAACAGGTCCTCGGGGATCGCCTCGAGGTCGGGGTGCAGGGCGGCGAGCTCGTCGATGATGGCGGCCACGTCGTAGTGGGCGTGCACGTCGCCGCGCCGGGCGAGCCGGTTCGAGGCGATCAGGCCCTCGACGTAGGCGGTGTGGTCGGAGTCGGTGAACGTGCTCAGGACCGCGTCCGCCCACAGCTGCTCGAAGGCCGGATGGCCCTCGGTGACGAGCCGGACCGGGGCGTGCGCGCCGTCGGGCTCGGCGGGGTCGGCCTCCGGGGCGTCCCGCACCGGTCCGGTGGTCTTGGCGAACCGGGTGCCGTCGTCGACCGTGACGGTCCGGTCGGTCTCGTCGACGACGGTGTGCCGCTCGGTGCGCAGGACGGGGCCGCCGCGGACCACCACGGCGCGGGTGCCGACGCCGGTGGCTCCGCCGACGTGGTGGTGCTGGCTCACGGCGACCTCCTGGGGTCTGCGCTGCGGGGGCGGCCGATCCGCCGGGTGCCTGATGCGCAGAACCTAGCAGGCGGCGCCGACCGCCGGAAGCCTCCGTGAACGCGGACGGCGCCGCCGGAGGGGCTCCGGCGGCGCCGAGGGCGCGGGGTGGACCGGGGCTCAGTCGCCGAGCAGCACCGCGCGGACCAGGTCGAAGAACATGCCGAGGATGGCCGTGAAGTTGGGGTTGAAGAACGCGTCGAACTCGCCGACCAGTCTGATCATGACAGTTCCTTCCGAGGGGGGTGGGTGGGGCCCGGGCCGGGCGCGGATCCGGCCCGGGCCCGAGCCTACCGGGGGTGTTCACGGAAGCACATGGCCTTTCGGCCAGTTCCCGCCCCGGGCCGGCCGGACGCCGGGACCCGTCAGGGGGCGGGGGTGCCGGTGGAGGACGCTCGGCGCGCGTCGTCGTGCGCCGCTGTCTCCTGCGCCGCGGCCTCCATTGCGGCGGCCTCCTTCGCTGCGGCCTCGTGCGCGGCGGCCTCCGCGCCGCCGATGGCCTCGCCGCGGGCCACCATGCCGGCGGTGTCGGAGAGGGGGATCTGCTTGAGGAACACCGCGAGCACGAAGGCCAGCAGCATGAAGGGGACGAGGTACCAGAACACCGGGGCGAGGGAGTCGGCGTACGCGGTGACGATGCCCTCGCGGACGGGCTCGGGCAGCTGCGCCAGGGTCTGCGGGTCCAGGGTGGCGGTCGCCTCCCCGGCCTGGGCGGCGGAGGCGCCGGCGCCGGTGAAGACCGCCGTGAGCTGCTCCGAGAGGTTGTTGGTGAAGATCGCCCCGAAGATCGCCACGCCGAGGGCCGCGCCGACCTCGCGGAAGTAGTTGTTGGTGCTGGTGGCGGTGCCCACCATGGACGGGTCCACGGCGTTCTGCACCACGAGGACGATGACCTGCATGATCAGGCCCAGGCCCGCGCCGAGCACGAGGAGGTAGACGCAGATCAGCCAGATGGGCGTCTCGGCCGCCAGCGTGGTCATGGCGAGCATGGCCGAGGCCGTGACGAGCGTGCCCGCCAGCGGGTAGCCCCTGTACCGGCCGGTGCGGGAGATCCTGAGGCCGGACCAGATCGAGGTGCCCATCAGCCCGACCATCATGGGGACCATGAGCAGCCCGGACTCCGCCGCCGAGGTGCCGGAGGACATCTGCAGGAACGTGGGCACGAACGCGATGGCGGCGAACATCCCCAGCCCCAGGGTGAGGCCGATCGCGGTGGCGTTGACGAACACCGGGTTGCGGAACAGGCCCAGGGGGATGATCGGGTCCTCGGCCCGGGTCTCGTTCCAGACGAACAGCGCCGTGGCCACGACCATGCCGCCCGCCCAGGCCCAGGTGGCGGCCGCGCCCCAGCCGTGCTCGGCGTTGCCGCCGAACTCGGTGAAGAAGATGAGACAGGTCGTCGCCACGGACAGCAGCAGCACGCCGGCCACGTCGATCCTGCGGGCCGCGCGCTTGTGCGGGAGGGTCAGGGTGAACCACGCGATGGCGAAGGCGGCGATGCCGATGGGGATGTTGATGTAGAAGGCCCACTGCCAGGTGAGGTGGTCCACGAAGTAGCCGCCGAGCAGCGGCCCCGCCACGGCGGAGAGCCCGAAGATGCCGCCGAGCGGGCCCATGTACTTGCCGCGCTCGGAGGCCGGGACGATGTCCGCGATGATCGCCTGGGAAAGGATCATCAGTCCTCCGCCGCCGAGCCCCTGCAGCGCGCGGAAGGTCACGAACTGCCAGAACCCGGTGGCCAGGGCGCAGCCCACCGACGCGAGGGTGAACAGGGCGATGGCGACCAGGAAGAGGTTGCGCCGGCCCAGGACGTCGCCGAACTTGCCGTAGACGGGCATCACGATGGTGGTGGCCAGCAGGTAGGCCGTGGTGATCCAGGCCTGGTGCTCCACGCCGCCCAGCTCCCCGACGATGGTCGGCATGGCGGTGGAGACGATCGTCTGGTCGAGGCTGGCGAGCATCATCCCGGCGATGAGGGCAGAGAAGATGATCCAGATCCGCTTCTGGGTCAGCACCAGCAGCGGGGCGTCCTGCGCGACCGCGGGCGGGGTGGTGGTCATGGGCTTCCTTCGGTGTCCGGGGACGGGTCAGAGGTGTCGGGGGGAGTGGCTGAGCGGGTGTCCGCGGCGGTGTCCGGCGTCGTCTGCGGGGCGGTGGCGCCGGGGGAGAGCAGGGCCCCGGCGAGGCGGACGTTGCGGGCCAGCAGCTCCGCGAACTCCTCCAGGGGCGGGGACTCGTCCGGGTCGGCGCCGGCCGGCCGGGTCTCGAGGAGCTCGTGGACGGTGTGCCCGGCGAGGTGGGAGACGACGGCGGCGGCCACGCCGGGGAACGGGTCCCGCTCCCCGCAGCCCTGCCGGCGCGCGATGAGCTCCGTCAGCTCGGCCAGCCGGCGTTCCATGGTCTCGGTGAGCCGCTGGAGCAGCACGGGCTCGTGGCGCAGGACGTCCAGCAGCAGGGTCCGGTCGTGGGGGCCCTCCAGCAGGGCGAAGGAGCGCACGACCAGCTCCTGCAGGGCGCTCAGCAGCGGCGCTCCGTCCGGGGCGGAGCCCCCGGCCACGAACTCCTCGCCGAAGGCCTCGAGCGGGTCCCGGGCCGGGGTGCCCAGCACGGCGTCGTCCTTGGAGGCGAAGTAGTTGAAGAAGCTCCGCCGGGAGATCCCGACCTGCGCGCAAAGCTCGTCCACGGTGAACCCCGCCAGCCCGCGCTCGGCGGTCAGCCGGCGCGCGCCGGCGATGAGGGAGCGGCGGGTCCGGCGCATGCGCTGCTCCCGTGCGCCCGCCGTCACCGGAGGCGCCCGAGATCGACTTGATGTTGCACTCACGACATCATAGTGCAATTTTGTGGCGGGTGGTGCCCGGTGCGCCGTCGTGCCCCCGTCCGTACGCTGGACCACGTCGGCGCACGACCGGAGGAGACCCGTCATGGCCCAGGAACCGGACCCCCGCCCGCGGCTGATCGGGCTGCACGGGCGCAAGCAGTCGGGCAAGGACACGTGCGGCGACCGCCTCGTGGTCGCGCACGGCTACGCACGGGTGGCCTTCGCGGACCCGCTGCGGCTGTTCCTCACCGAGCTGGACCCCCTCGTGGGCGTCCGGGACGGCCGGCTCGTGCGGCTCGCCACGGTGCTGGCGGAGGCCGGCGGGGACTGGGGTCTGCTCAAGGACGAGGTGCGGGACCCGGTGCACCGGGAGATCCGGACGCTGCTGCAGAAGGTCGGCAACGAGGCCGGCAAGGCCGTCTTCGGGGAGACGGTGTGGGCGGACCGCGGGCTGGAGACCGCCCGCCGGCTGGGCGGGCCGGTCGTGTTCACGGACGTGCGCTTCGACGTCGAGGCAGAGGCCATCACGGCCGCGGGGGGCCGGGTGGTGCACGTGGTGCGCCCCGGGGCTCCCGCCCCGGACGACCCGCACCCCTCGGAGGCCGGCATCGACCCGCGCTGGATCACCGCCGTCCTCGTCAACGATGGGACGGTCGAGCAGCTCTGGGCGAAGGTCGACGCGCTGGCGCTCAGCCGGCCGGGTGCCCCGGGGTGAGCCCCACCAGCTCGGCGCTGCGCCGCCACAGGGCGTCCGCGAGCGCGACGTCGGCCGCGCGGGACGGGGCACGGGCGGGCCGCCTCTTCTCGAAGTAGCCCCCGGGGCGCCAGTCCTCGCCGGCGACGCCCTCCGCCAGCCACACCAGGGTCTCCGCGCCCCGTTCCGGGGTGATCAGGAGCCGGCGGCCCAGACGGGTGCGATACAGGAACCGCAGGGGGGTGGTGGTGCCCGAGGCGAAGTTCGTCGCGACGCCCCCGGGGTGGAACGCCGCGGCGGCGAGGCCGTGCGGCCCGTGCCGGCGGTCGAGACCGCGGGTGAAGAGGATGTTGGCGAGCTTCGTGTCCCCGTAGGCCCCCTGCGGGGACCAGCGCCGGTCGTCGACGAGGACCTCCGGCGAGAGCCGGCCGATGCGGGCCGCCACGCTGGACGTGCTGAGCACCGCCGCGCCGTCCGCCACGAGCCGGTCGAGCAGCAGGTGGGTGAGCAGGAAGGGCGCCAGGTGATTGACCTGCCACGTCATCTCGTGCCCGTCGGGCGTCAGCTCGCGGCGGTCGAAGATCCCGCCGGCGTTGTTGACCAGCACGTCGATCCGCGGCACGGACTCCTGCAGCTCCCGGGCGAGCCGGCGCACGTCGTCGAGCCGCGCGAAGTCCGCGGTGAAGTGCTGGAGCCCGAGGGGCCCGGCCACCGCCGCGGTCTTCGCGCCCGATCGCCCGACGACGACGACGTCGTGGCCCCGCCCCGCCAGCTCGCGGGCGGCGGCGGCCCCGATGCCGTCGCTCGCGCCGGTGATCACGACCGTGCGCCGCCCCCTGCGCCGGTGGGCGTGCTGCTCGCGGTGCTGGTCCTCGTCGTGCTGGTCCATGGTGGCCTCCTCGGTCGAGCCGGAATCCCGGTCAGCATAGCGACGCACCCTGGGCCGCCGGACGGAATAAGCGCGCGGGCGGAGCCGTTGCGGCACGCACGACGGAAAACACCCGGACAGGCACCACAGCTGAGGAGCTGACCATCATGGCCCGTGTTCTGATGATCGTCTCGGCGGCCGACTCCCTCACCATGCGGGACGGCACCGAGCACCCCACCGGCTTCTGGGCGGAGGAGCTCGTCGTCGCCCACCGGGCGCTGCGCCGGGCCGGGCACACCGTCGACATCGCCACCCCCGGCGGTCGCCGGCCCACCGTGGACCGGGTCAGCCTCTCCCCGGACGTCACCGGGGGCCAGGAGCGGGCCGACGAGTTCCGCACCTACCTGGAGGAGATCGCCGCCGAGCTCGCCGCCCCCCGCGTCCTCGCCGAGGTCGACGAGCACGACTACGACGCCGTGGTCCTGCCCGGCGGCCACGGTCCCATGGCGGACCTCGTCCACGACCCCTCGCTCGGCCGGATCCTGGCCTCCTCGGACCGGACCGGCCGGCTCATCGCCCCGTTCTGCCACGGCCCGGCAGCCCTGCTCAGCGCCCAGGACGACGGGACCTTCCTCTTCGCGGGCCGCCGGCTGACCGCCTTCACCAACGAGGAGGAGCTCGGCGGCGGCACCGGGGAGAACACCCCCTGGTTCCTGGAGACCGTGCTCCGGGAGAAGGGGGCCGTCGTGGAGACCGGCCCCGCGTGGTCCAGCCACGTCATCCGCGACGCCAACCTGATCACCGGCCAGAACCCCCAGTCCAGCCAGGCCGTCGCCGACGTCCTCGTGGAGGCGCTCGCCGAGTGACCCCCGGCCGCAGAGGCACCGGCGGCGGTGGGAGCCGCCGGGCTCAGGCGCTGACGGGCGTCCTCCCGGCCAGGGCGAGGCCGCGGGCGGCGACCACCGCGTCCCGGAACTCCGGGAACGTGCGACGGACGGCGTGCCCGCCGCCGGCCGGGACGAAGGTCATGGCCCACCGGTTCCGGCGGAGCCGGTGGAAGGGCACGGCGACGATCTCCACGGAGGGCAGGGCATCGGGACGCTGAGCGTTCACAGCGGGACCTTTCGGGGGGTTCAGGTCGGGGGAGGGCGGGGCCTGCTCCGGGCGGACCGGGGGATCCGCGGACCGGGGCCCTGCGTGGGGCCCATGGTACCGGGCGCGCCGCCCGGCGGGGCGGTCGCCTGGCCGGTGTCGGCGCCCGGCAGGTATGATCAGCACACTGATCGAGTGAGGAGACCCATGTTCACCCCCGAAGTGGCCGACGGCGTCCACCGCATCACCCACGCCCACGTCAACTGCTACCTGGTCGAGGACGAGGACGGCGTCACGCTCGTGGACGCCGGCCTGCCGAGCATGTGGCCCATGCTGCTGGCGGGACTCGAGGAGCGCGGGCGGCGCCCCGACGAGGTCAGGGCGCTGGTGCTCACGCACGCGCACTTCGACCACGTGGGCTTCGCCCGGCGGGCGCAGGAGGAGTGGCGGCTGCCGGTGCACGGGCACCCTGCGGACGCGCGGCTGGCCGCCCACCCGTACCGGTACCGGCCCGAGCGCAACCGGTTCCTCTACCCCTTCACCCACCCGCGGTCCCTGCCGCTGCTCGGCCGCATGGCGGCGGCCGGGGCCCTCGCGGTCCGGGGCGTGCGGGAGCTGCGCCCGCTCGAGGCCGGGGCCGTCCTGCCTGTCCCGGGCCGGCCGGTGGTCGTCCACACCCCCGGCCACACGGACGGGCACTGCGTCCTGGACCTGCCCGGCCGGGGGACCGTGCTCAGCGGTGACGCGCTCGTGACGCTGGACCCCTACACCGGCCGGCGCGGCCCGCAGATCGTCGCCGGGGCCGCGACCCACGACTCCGCCGTGGCCCTCGCCTCCCTCGACGCGGTGGCCGCCACCGGGGCGCGCACCGTGCTGCCCGGTCACGGGGAGCGGTGGACGCAGGGCGCCGAGGCCGCGGCCCGGCACGCCCGCGCGGTGGGCGCCCACTGAGCGAGCCCGGCAGGGTCCGCGGATCGGGCCGGGAGCGGCCGTGGCCGTCGCGACCCCGCCCCACCGGGCATCCGAAGCGTGCTGATGACACTCCCGGGGGCGGCGGCTATCGTGGGCGGCGACCGACGACCCCACAGCGCCTGGAGGACCACCCGTGAAGCAACTGACCGTCTCCGCCCCCGGCGGCCTGGACCGGCTCGAGCTCGGGGAGGCCCCCGACCCGGGCGCGCCGGGCCCCGGCGAGGTCCGCGTCCGCGTGCACGCCAGCTCCCTGAACTACCACGACTACCTCGTGGTCTCCGGCGGGACGCGGACCGAGGACGGGAGGATCCCGCTGGCGGACGGCGCGGGCGTCGTCGAGGCCGTGGGGGAGGGCGTCGACGACCTCGCGGAGGGCGACGCCGTGGTCTCCTGCTTCTTCCCGCTCTGGCAGGACGGACCCCCCGTGGACGGGAACTTCCGGCGCGTCCCGGGAGACGGGCTCGACGGCTACGCCCGGGAGGCGGTGGTGCGTCCCGCCACGTGGTTCACGCGCGCCCCGGCCGGGTGGTCCCACGCCGAGGCCGCGACCATCACCACGGCCGGCGTCACCGCCTGGCGGGCGCTCGTGGTGGACGGCGGGCTCCGTGCGGGGGACGTGGTCCTGGCCCTGGGCACCGGCGGCGTCTCGGTCTACGCCACGCAGCTCGCCAAGGCCGTGGGCGCCACCGTGGTGGTCACGTCCTCCTCCGACGAGAAGCTCGAGCGCGTCCGGCGGCTCGGCGCGGACCACGTCATCAACTACCGCGAGACCCCCGAGTGGGGCCGCGCCGTCCAGGAGCTCACGGACGGGCGCGGCGCCGACCACGTGATCGAGGTCGGCGGCCCGGGCACCCTGGCGCAGTCGATCCGCGCCGTGCGGGTCGGCGGCCACATCTCCCTGATCGGCGTGCTCACCGGGGCGGCGGGCGACGTCCCCACGGCGCTGCTCATGGCGCGCCAGGCGCGCCTCCAAGGACTGCTGGTGGGCAGCCGCCGGGACCAGGCCGACTTCGTGCGCGCGCTCGAGGCGACCGGGCTGCGGCCGGTGATCGACCGCCGCCGCCCCCTCGCCGAGGCCGCCGACGCGTTCCGGGAGATGGAGTCGGCCCGGCACTTCGGCAAGATCGTGCTCGAGCACTGAGCCCGGCCGGTGCCCCGGGGGGCGCGCCCCGGGGCACCCGGGTCACCAGCCGGTGACCCACACCTGACCGGTGGCCGGGGACCAGTTCACCCTGTACCCGTTCGAGAAGCGCTGGTAGACGGTGGCCCCGGTGCGGATCTCGTCGGTGACCGGGTAGCCGTAGCCCCGCTCGAAGCCGGCGGCCTTCCAGGCGCGGCCGATGGCGCCGGTCTCGTGCACCGCACGCGCGCCGTGGGCCCGGGTCCACAGCACCTTGGTGAGCGCCCCGTCCCGGGAGAAGACCTGGTAGGAGGACCCGTCGGCCAGCCGGCGCTCCTCCGTGGTCGGGAAGCCGTAGCCGTTCTCCCGCCCCCCGGCCACGAACTTCTGGCCGATGACCGTGGCGTTCTCCACCCGGTGGGCGCCCGTGGCCGGGCTCCAGTACAGGGTGGACTTGCGCCCGTTCAGGGAGAACTCCTGGTAGACGCCTCCGGCGCGCAGCCCGCCGCGCTCCGCCGTCACGGGCTGACCGACGACCGCGGCGCCGCCCAGGGCGTGGTACTTCGCGCCGATGGCGCCGGCCACGCCGTAGCCTGCCGGGGGCTGGACGGGCGTCGACGTCTCGTAGGTGTAGGCCGGGGCCCCGTTCACGCGCGTAGAGGCGTCCGCGGGCGCGCCGCCGTTGGCGTACCCGTAGAGGTTGACGGTGGAGAGCACCTGCCAGGGCTGCCCGGAGTTCTCGAGCCGGCCGTCCGCGTAGGTGAGGCCGATGCCGATCACCTCGTGGCGCGGGTCCTTGATCGCCTTGTCGTGGGCGGCCGAGGACTTCCACCACGCCACCAGGGCGCGCACGTCCCGGTGGTGCTCCAGGGCGATCACCTCGTTGGCGCTGGTCCAGGGCCCGGTGCGCGGATCGGTGAGGAAGGTGGTGCTGTGCGAGAACTTCTCCTCGACGATCTGCCGGTCGGACTCCTTCTGCACCACCTGGGACAGCGTGGCGGAGTACTTGAGCGGCTTCACGCCGAGGGACTCGCGGTAGCGGTTGATCTCGTCGAGGATCAGCTGGGCGTCGGCCTGACGCGTGGCGGCGTCCACCGCGACGATGTCCTGCGCGGCGGCGTGGGCCGCCGGACCGGCCAGCAGCGAGGTGCCGGCGAGCGTGGTGACGCCGATGCCGGCGGAGAGGGCCAGAGCGGCCATGCGGCCGTGACGGCGCGCGGGGGCGCAGCGATGTTTCGCCATGGGTGCTTCTGCTTCCTGGTCTGTCTGCACGCACGGAGGAACTGGGGGGTTCCGTGCGGCGGGGGGCTATCGTCGTCCGGCCGGACGACGAGACAGATTGGGCTGGGGAAGGCGCCCAGGGAAAGGCTAGGGAATTCCCATTGCAAATAGGAAGTGTGTGAAATTGTTTCGTCTATCACAGGAGAATAACGACGACATCACGGAATGAACCGGACGGCCGGAATTCCCGTGGTTATGGTGAGCGGTTCACACCCCGTCCGCGCGGCGAACGCACCGGTGCCGGTGACGATAGGCTGGGAGCGCACGCCCGGAGAAGGAGCCCGATGACCGTCCACGCCACCCGCGCCACCGGCGTCCGGGCCCCGTTGCGGCTGTGCCTCGTCCTCGCCGCCGCCGTCGGCCTGACCGGGTGCGGCCCCGACCTCGGGACGCCCGAGGGCACCACCCGGGCGTTCGTCGACGCGATGGCCGAGCGCGACTGGGACGGCGCCTGCGAGCTGCTGTCCCACGACTTCGTGCACCGGGTCACGGAGGGCAGCTCCCAGTACTGCGGGGTCCACCTCGAGCGGTGGCACCCGGACACCTCCCGCTACGAGACGCTCGCCGTCCAGGGCGAGGCCGTCGAGACCGCCGAGGGGTACCGGCTGGAGGTCGCCCCCGAGGACGCTCCCGGGGAGACTGAGGAGGTCGTCGTGGTCGAGGAGTCCGGACGCCTCGTGCTGCTGAGCTACCCCGGCCGCGACACCGCCGTCCGCTGAACCCCACCCGCCCACCAGGAACCCCAGGAAGGACCGCCATGACCGATCCTCAGACCGTTCCCGCCGCGGCGGCCGCGGCGTCGTCGCCCGAGGGCGAGACCGTCGAGATCTGCCGCAACCTCATCCGCATCGACACCTCCAACTACGGCAGCGGCGACGCCAAGGGGGAGCGGCGGGCCGCCGAGTACGTGGCCGGGCTGATCGAGGAGGTCGGTCTCGCCACGACCGTCCTGGAGTCGGCGCCCGGCCGCGCCAACGTCTTCGCCCGGATCGAGGGCACCGACCCCTCCGCCGACGCCCTGCTGGTGCACGGCCACCTGGACGTGGTGCCCGCGATCGCCGCGGACTGGTCCGTGGACCCGTTCGGGGGCGAGATCCGGGACGGCATGATCTGGGGCCGCGGTGCCGTGGACATGAAGGACATGGACGCCATGATGATCTCGGTCCTGCGCCACATGGTGCGCACCGGGGACCGGCCGCGGCGGGACATCGTCTTCGGCTTCTTCGCCGACGAGGAGGCCGGCATGGTGTACGGCTCGCACTGGATCGCGGAGCACCACCGCGGTCTCTTCGACGGCGTCACCGACGCCATCAGCGAGGTCGGCGGGTACTCGGCCACCATCGGCGGCCGGCGGGCCTACCTGCTGCAGACGGCGGAGAAGGGCCTCATGTGGTTGCGTCTCAACGCGCAGGGCACGGCCGGGCACGGCTCCCAGATCAACGACGACAACCCGGTCACCCGGCTCTCGAGGGCGCTGGCCAACATCGGCGAGCACCAGTGGCCCGTGGAGCTCACCAAGACCACCCGGGCGTTCCTGGACTCGGTCACCGAGCTGACGGGCGTGGAGTTCGACCCCCAGAACCCCCAGCGGCTGCTCGCCGAGCTCGGCTCCGTGGCACGGTTCGTGGGCGCGACACTGCAGACCACCGCGAACCCGACGATGCTCGAGGCGGGCTACAAGGTCAACGTCATCCCCGGCTCCGCCCAGGCGGGGCTGGACGTGCGCTATCTGCCGGGCCAGCGCGAGATCGTGCTGGCGAAGCTCGCGGAGCTCGCCGGGGACGGGGTGTCCTTCGAGTTCGAGTCGGACGACATCGCCCTCGAGGTGCCGTTCTCCGGCACCGTGGTCGACGCCATGGTCGACGCGCTGCACGCCGAGGACCCCGAGGCGGTCGTGCTGCCGTACATGCTCTCCGGCGGGACGGACAACAAGTCCCTGGACCCGCTCGGCATCACCGGCTACGGGTTCGTGCCGCTGCGCCTGCCCGACGAGCTCGACTTCCCGTCCATGTTCCACGGCGTGGACGAGCGCGTGCCCACGGACTCCCTGGAGTTCGGCTCCCGCGTGCTGCACCGGCTGCTGACCCGGTACTGACCGGCCACCGGCCCCTCCCACCCCGGTCCGCCCGACCGCCGGAGCACCCACGACCCCGACGACCGCCGACAGGAGCGAGATGCACCCCGCCACCGGACCGCAGCCCGCGACCGCACGACCCGCACCCGCACCCGCACCTGCGGGAGCCGAGGCCCCCGAGGACCGGGCGGCCGGCGACCTGGTGCCCGAGACCCTGCTCCCGGACGACCTGCTGGCGACGTTCCGCGAGCGCGCCGCCGGCTACGACCGGGAGAACCGGTTCTTCGACGAGGACTTCGCGGACCTGGTGCGGATCGGCTATCCGCTGATGCTGGTGCCGCGGGACCGGGGCGGCCTCGGGTTCACGCTGCAGCAGGCGGTCGCCGCGCAGCGGCGGCTCGCCGCGGCCGCCCCCGCCACGGCGCTGGGCATCAACATGCACCACGTCCTGGTGGGCGTGGCGCACACCCTGCGCCTGCGCGGGGACGCCCGGGCCGAGCGGATCTTCGAGCTGGCCGCGGCCGGGGAGATCTTCGCCTTCGGCATCTCCGAGGCGGGCAACGACTCCGTGCTCTTCGACTCCGACACCACCGCGGTGGCCGTGGCGGACGGCTACCGGATCACGGGCACGAAGATCTTCACCTCGCTGTCCCCCGTGTGGACCCGGCTGATCGTCCACGCCCGCGACGACGCCGAGGAGGGCACGCCGCTGGTCTTCGGCCTCCTGGACCGGGCGGCGGAGGGCATCGAGGTCCTCGACGACTGGGACACCATGGGCATGCGGGCCTCACAGTCCCGGACCACGGTGCTGCGCTCGGTGCCGATGCCCGCGGAGCAGGTGCTCACCCGCACCCCGGTGGGCCCGAACCCGGACCCCGTGGTGTGGGGCGTCTTCGGCTGCTTCGAGCTGCTGCTGGCCGCCGTCTACACCGGGATCGCGGACCGTGCGGTGGAGCTGGCCGTGGAGATCGCCGGCACCCGGCGGTCCCGCGGCGGGGGAGCGCCCCGCGCCGAGCGCCCCGACGTCCGCCGACGGATCGCCGAGGCCGCCCTGCTGCGGGACGGGGTGGAGCTGCAGCTGCTCCGGCTGACCGCGGACGTGGACGCCCTCGGCACCGCCGGCGCCCCGGACCACGGCCCCCGCTGGTTCCTGCTGTTCTCCGGGGTCAAGCACCGGGCCACCGAGGCGGCCCGCGGGGTCGTCGACCTCGCGATGCGCAGCTCGGGAGGGGCCCAGTACTCCCGGGGCGGGGAGCTGGAACGGCTGTACCGGGACGTGCTCGCCGGGATCTACCACCCGTCCGACGACGAGTCCGTGCACGCGGCCGTGGCCAAGGCTCTGCTGGGCCCGATCGGGGGCTGAGCCCCGCCGGCGGGGACGGGTCCCGGGCTCAGACGGTGCGCTCCACGCGCATCACCCGGCGGCGCAGCCAGTACTTGCGGGTCCCGCCGTAGAGCAGCACGGAACGGGTCAGCTCCCACTTGCCGTACTCGGCGTGCTCGCTGATCCGGGCCCGCGCGTCGCCGAGCGGTTCGTGCGGCGCCACGGTCAGCAGGAGGTACTCGTAGCGCTGGTCGGCGTCCCTCGTGAGGGTGGCCGAGCTGGTCCGGACTTGTTCTCTCATCGGTCCCCATTCTGCACGGAATAGCGCTAACGTCTACTCCATGAGCAATGACCCTCGTGCCGCGTTGCAGGCCCTCGTGAGCGCCTTCGAAGAACACCTCGTCGCCGCGTCCAACCGGCGCAGCGACGACGACCCGGCCGTCGACGGCGCCTACATCGCCATCGCCGACGCCTTCGACGCCTACGAGGAGGCGCTCTACGACGCCTACGACGAGGTCACCCCGCTGACCGTCTTCGCGGAGGAGGACGACTCGGACGACGACTCCGACGACGAGGACGAGGACGACTCGGAGGACGACGAGGAGCTCCTGGAGGACAACGAGATGCTCGACGAGGACCTCGTCGACGAGGAGGACTACGAGGACCTCGACGACGCCGACGGGGCGCGCTCCGCCCGCTGAGCCCCGTCCCCCGCACCGCACCCGCAGGAACGGCCCGCACGGCGGGCCGTTCCTGCCGCGTCCGGGCCTGTCCCGCCGTCCCCGGCGCGGAGCGTGCCGTAGGGTGGCCGGGTGAATTGGATCGAAACCATCATTCTCGGCCTCGTCCAGGGCCTGACCGAGTTCCTCCCCGTGTCCTCCTCGGCGCACCTGCGCATCGTGGGCGAGCTGCTGCCCAACAGCGCCGACCCCGGCGCCGCGTTCACGGCCATCACGCAGCTGGGCACCGAGACCGCCGTGATCATCTACTTCTGGCGGGACATCGTCCGGATCCTCAAGCAGTGGACCCTGTCCCTGGTGGGCCGCGTGGAGCGCTCGGACCCCGACGCCCGGATGGGGTGGCTGATCATCCTGGGCTCCCTGCCCATCGGCGTGCTCGGGCTGCTGCTGGAGGACTACATCGACACGGAGTTCCGCTCCCTGTGGATCACGGCCACGATGCTGGTGGTCTTCGGTGTGATCCTTGCGGTCGCGGACCGGGTGGGCCGGCAGGCCCGGCACCTGGACGACCTCACCGTCAAGCACGGCGTGCTCTTCGGGCTGGCGCAGGCGCTGGCCCTGATCCCGGGGGTCTCGCGGTCCGGCGGCACGATCACGGCGGGACTGCTGATGGGCTACACGCGCGAGGCCGCGGCCCGCTACGCGTTCCTGCTGGCCATCCCCGCGGTGTTCGCCTCGGGACTGTACAAGCTGGCGCAGTCCGTGGGACAGCCGCAGGCGGGGCCCTACGGCATGACCGAGACCCTCGTGGCCACGGGCATCGCGTTCGTGGTGGCGTACGTGATCATCGGCTGGTTCATGCACTACATCTCCAACCGCAGCTACACGATCTTCGTGTGGTACCGCATCGCCCTGGGCCTGGCCATCTTCGTGCTCCTGGGCCTCGGGGTGATCAGCGCCTGAGCCCTGCGTCACCTCCGGATCGGGGGCGGCGGCCGGTCCGGTAGGTTGGGTGAGGCCCCGCGGCCGTCGTCCGATCCCCGAACCACCCGAGGTGAGCATGAAAGCCTGGTCCGCCCGACCCGTTCCCGACCTCCCTGGCGAGGCGGCCCTGCCCGTCGTGCAGGACACCCGGCTGCGGCGGCGGGTGGAGCTGCCCCGGCAGGAGCGGGCGAGCCTCTACGTGTGCGGGATCACCCCGTACGACGCCACCCACATGGGGCACGCCGCCACGTACGTGGCCTTCGACCTGCTGCACCGCGCCTGGCTGGACGCGGGGACCCCGGTGGACTACGTGCAGAACGTCACCGACGTGGACGACCCGCTGCTCGAGCGGGCCGCGGCCACCGGCGTGGACTGGCGTGACCTGGCCGCCGAGCAGACCGAGCTGTTCCGCACCGACATGAGCGCGCTCAACGTCCTCCCGCCCCAGCACTACGTGGGCGCGACCGAGGCCGTCGGCTGGATCGTGCCGGCCGTCGAGCGCCTCGTGGCCCGCGACCTCGCCTACCGGGTGGCGGGCCGGGACGGCGAGCCGGACGGTGACGTCTACTTCGACGTCGAGGCCGCGGGCGCGCTGCCCACCGACGACGACGACGCGTGGGTGCTCGGCGACGTCTCCCACCTGACCCCCGAGCAGATGCTGCCGCTGTTCGCCGAGCGCGGCGGGGACCCCGAGCGCCCGGGCAAGCGGCACCGGCTGGACCCGCTGCTGTGGCGCGCGGAGCGCCCCGGGGAGCCCGCCTGGGACGGCGCGTCGCTGGGCCCGGGTCGGCCCGGCTGGCACATCGAGTGCTCGCTCATCGCCCTGGAGCACCTGCCCGCCCCGTTCACCGTCCAGGGCGGCGGCTCGGACCTCGTCTTCCCGCACCACGAGATGGGCGCCGGCCACTGCTGGGCGCTGACCGGCAGGCCCATGGCCCGGCACTTCCTGCACACCGGGATGGTCGGCCTCGACGGGGAGAAGATGTCCAAGTCCAAGGGCAATCTGGTGCTCGTCTCCGCGCTGCGGGCCCAGGGGGTCGATCCCGCCGTGATCCGCACCGCGATCCTCGCCCACCGCTACACCGACGACTGGTTCTGGACCGACCTCGTGCTGGCCGGCGCCGTCGCCCGCGTGGACGCGTGGCGCCGCGCCCTGGCCGTGGCCCCGGAGGGCAGCGCGGCCCCGCTGCTGGAGGCCGTGCGCACCGCCCTGTCCGACGACCTGGACGCCCCCGCGGCGCTGGCGGCGCTGGACGCGTGGGCCGCCGACGCCCTGACCACCGGGACCCCGGGGTCCTGCGGGGCGGACGCCCGGCTGGTCCGGGACCTGGTGGACGCCCGGCTCGGCATCGAGCTCTGAGCCCGCCGGCGGGCCCGGTCCCGCCGGACGGCGCAGGAACGACACGGCGCAGGAACGACGGAGGGGCGGCACCCGGGACCGGGTGCCGCCCCTCCGTCGTCCGGTCCCCGTCACCGGGCGCCGGCGCCGCTCACTTCTCGTCGCGGCGGCGGCGCAGGTAGCGCTCGAACTCCTTGGCGATCGCGTCCCCGGTGGCCTCGGGCAGGTCCGTGGTGTCCTTGGCCTCCTCGAGCTGCTGGACGTAGGCGGCGATCTCGGGGTCGTCGGAGGCCAGCTCGTTGACCCCGCGCTCCCACGCCTCGGCGTCCTCGGCGATGGCGTCCAGGGGCAGGGTGATGCTGAGCAGCTCCTCGAGCTCCCGCAGCAGGGCCAGCTCGGCCTTCGGGGAGGGGGACTGCGCCACGTAGTGGGGCACCGCCGCCCACAGGCTGACCGTGGGGAACCCGCCCAGGGAGGCCATGTGGGAGAGCAGCCCCACGATCCCGGTGGGACCCTCGTACTGGGAGGAGTCGATGCCCAGCTCGTCCTGGAGCTCAGCGGTGTCCGAGGTCTTGGTCACCGGGATGGGCCGGGTGTGCGGCACGTCCGCGAGCAGCGCCCCGACCATCACCACGAAGTCGACGTCGAGCAGGGTCGCCTGCTCGAGCAGCTCCGCGGTGAAGGAGCGCCACCGGTAGGAGGGCTCCCAGCCGTGCAGCAGCACGAGGTCGAGGTTCGTGCCGGGCACGGTGGCGGTGGAGAGCCGGGTCGTGGGCCAGACGATCTTCACGTCGCCGGTCGCCCCGCGGCGCACGAGGGGCCGGGAGAACTGGTAGTCGTAGTAGTCGTCCGAGGTCACCTCGAAGACGTCCTTCGCCCCGTAGTGGGTGGCCAGGAACTGCACGGCGTCCGTGGCGGCGTCCCCGGCGTCGTTCCACCCCTCGAACGCGGCCACCAGCACGGTCACGCGCTCCTGGTCACCGTCCTCGCGGACCACGCCGAACGGCCCCGCCTGGGGGCGGGGGAACGTCTCGTCGAAGTTGTTGCTCACGGAACCCACACTACGCGCCGGGACATCGACGGCAAGAGGCCCCGGCACGAGGGGCCCCGTGTTGCGGCCACTACGATGGAGGCCATGTCCAGCCTCCCGTCCGCGTCCCCCGACGACCTCCTGCCCACCGCCGTGCTGTTCGACATGGACGGGACCCTGGTGGACACCGAGCCGTACTGGATCGAGGCCGAGATCGAGCTGGTCCGCTCCCACGGGGGCACCTGGACCGAGGCCGACGCCCTGGCCATGGTCGGCACCGGGCTGGAGGACGCCGCCGCCGTGTTCCAGCGCCAGGGGGTGCGCTTAGGTGTTCGGGAGATCGTGGACCGGCTCATCGGCCGGGTCGCGGCCCGCACCCGGGAGCGGGTCGTCTACAAGGAGGGGGCGCCGGAGCTGGTCGCCGCCCTGCGCGAGCGCGGCGTGCCCCTGGCCCTGGTCACCAGCAGCGAAGCGCCACTGGCCGAGGTCGTCCTCGACGCCTTCGGCGGCCCGGGCGTCTTCGACGTCGTCGTCACCGGCGACCTCGGCCACCCGGCGAAGCCGGCCCCCGACCCCTACCGGATCGGCGCCGCCGGTCTCGCCGAGCGCGCCGGCCGGCCGCTGGCGCGCGCCGGCATGGTGGCCGTCGAGGACTCCCGCACGGGCATCCGCTCCGCGACCGCCGCGGGGATCTTCACCGTGGGCGTGCCCAACATGGTCCCGCTCGACGACGCCGGCGCCGACCTCGTGCTGCCGAGCCTCGCCGGCGTGGGCCCCGAGGACCTCGGCCGCATCGTGGCCGGGGCCCGCGCGTGAGCCGCCCCCGCAGCGAGGGCATCCCCCTGGGCCGGATCGGCGGGGTGCCCATCACGCTCTCCTGGTCGTGGTTCGTGATCGCCGCGGTCACCGTGCTCCTCTACACCCCCGTGCTGATGACCGCCTACCCGCGGCTCGGCGCGCTCAACTACGCCGCGTCCCTGGGCTTCGCCCTGACCCTGGCCCTGTCCGTGCTGCTGCACGAACTGGCCCACGCCTGGACGGGCCGGGCCTTCGGCTGGCCCACCGGCCGGATCGTGCTCAGCCTGCTCGGCGGCCACACCCACTTCGGGGACGTGCGCAGCACCCCGCTGGCCTCCGCCGCGGTCTCGCTGGCCGGACCGGCCGTGAACCTCGCGCTCGGCCTGGCCGGCTGGACGCTGCTGCGCACCGGGGAGCCGTCGCCCACGCTCGGCTGGGTGCTGCTCGACCTCACCACGTGGGCGAACCTCATCGTCGGCGTCTTCAACGTGCTGCCGGGCCTGCCCCTGGACGGCGGCAGGGTGGTGGAGGCCCTGGTCTGGGCGGTCACCGGCCGGGAGCACCACGGCACGGTGGTGGCCGCCTGGACGGGCCGGCTGCTCGCCGTGGGCCTCGTCGTCGGGGCCGGGGTCACGGGCCTGTGGAACCAGCCCGTCGCCCTCGTGCTCGTCGTCCTCATCGCCGGCTTCATGTGGCAGGGCGCCGGGGCGTCCCTGCGCGGGGCGGCGGTCCTGTCCCGCGTGCACGGCGTCAGCGCCGCCGCGCTGGCCGAGCCCGCCGTGGCGGTGCCGGAGGGCGCCTCCCTGGCCCACACCGACCGGCTGGTCACCGACCACCTCGCCCGCGCCGCCGCCCCGGGCGGCCCGGTCCCGCACGTGCTGGCCGTCTCCCCGGACCGGCAGGTCGTCGGTCTGCTCCTGCCGGCCGCGGCCGACGCCGTGCCCCCGGCCCGGCGGGCCGACACCCCGCTGACGTCCGTGCTCCAGCACCTGCCCGCCGACGCCGTGCTCGACGCCGGGCTGCGCGAGGAGTCCCTGCTGCGGGCCGTCGCCGCCCGGGAGTACCCCCACTACGTGGTGACGGGACCCGACGGCGCCCTCGTGGGCGTGCTGCGCACCGCCGCCCTCGAGCGCCTGCTCGCCGGCTGACGCCGGGCCCCGCCCCGGCCCCCCGCGCCGCGGTGACACAATGGGGGAGGACCCCCGGGCCTGCGGAGCCTCCGCCGGCCCCCGCACGACCAGACCAGACCACGCCCTGCCCCGAGAGTGAGCCGATGACCGGAACCGCTGACCACACCGCCGCCCCCGCCCCCGCGTCCCCGCGGGGCGCCGCCAACCGGCGCGGGCCCTTCCGGGCAGGGGAGCGCGTGCAGCTGACCGACGAGCGCGGCCGGATGAACACGGTCACGCTCGCGGACGACGGCGAGTTCCACTCCCACCGCGGCGTGCTCAGCCACGGCGAGCTCATCGGCCGCCCGGAGGGCACCGTGGTCGAGAACTCCGCCGGGTTCCGGTACCAGGCCCTGCGCCCGCTGCTCAAGGACTTCGTGCTGTCCATGCCGCGCGGCGCCGCGGTGGTCTACCCCAAGGACGCCGGCCAGATCGTCACGATGGCCGACATCTTCCCGGGCGCCCGGGTGGTCGAGGCCGGTGTCGGCTCCGGCGCGCTGTCCATCTCCCTGCTGCGCGCGGTGGGGGACGAGGGCCGGCTGCACTCCTTCGAACGGCGGGCGGAGTTCGCCGACATCGCCCGCGGCAACGTGGAGACCATGTTCGGCGGCCCGCACCCCGCGTGGCAGATCAGCATCGGGGACCTCGCCGAGGAGCTCGGCGAGCACGAGGCGCCCGGCTCCGTGGATCGCGTGGTCCTCGACATGCTCGCCCCGTGGGAGTGCCTCGACGCCGTGGCCACGGCCCTGACCCCCGGCGGGGTCGTCATGTGCTACGTCGCGACCGTCACCCAGCTCTCCCGCACCGCCGAGGCGATGCGCGCCGACGGCCGCTTCACCGAGCCCGACGCCTCCGAGACCATGGTCCGCGGCTGGCACGTCGAGGGCCTGGCCGTGCGCCCGGACCACCGCATGGTCGCCCACACCGGCTTCCTGCTCTCCGCCCGCCGGCTGGCCGACGGCTCCGAGCGGCTGGCGCCCAAGCGGCGGGCCTCCAAGTCCGAGTACAGCGAGGAGGACCTGCAGGCCTGGACCCCCGTGGCCCTCGGCGAGCGGGACGTCACCGACAAGAAGCTGCGCCGCGCCGGCCGCGACGCCCTGGGCCTGGCCGAGCGCGCCGCCGGCGCGACCCCGCCGGCCGACGCCCCCGCCCGGGCCACGACACCGGCGGCCGCTCCGGCGGACCCCGCACCCGACGCCGCGCCCGAGCAGCCCCACGAGGAGCGCCCGTGAACGAGACCTCCCCGCAGCAGACCACCGGACCGGCCGGCACCGGGCCGGCGGACGCCGAGCAGACCCGCCGGGCCCTGACGAACGCCCAGCGGCAGGTCAACATCCTGCGCGACCAGAAGCGCGCCCTCGACAAGCAGCTCGCCGCCGCCGGCACCCAGAACCAGAAGCTCGTCCGGCTCCTCGACGCGACCCGCACCGAGATCGCCCAGCTCAAGCGCGCCCTCGAGAACGACCTGGTCCCGCCCCTGAGCCAGGGCACCGTGCTGCAGGTCAACCCCGGGCGCACCCCGGTCGGCGAGCAGACGGGCAGCGGTCCCGCCGTCACCGACCGCACCCTCGACGTCCTCGTGGCCGGGCGCCGCATGCGCGTGGCCCTCAGCCCGCTCGTGAGCTTCGCCGCCTGCGAACCGGGCCGCCAGGTACTCCTCGACCAGAACTACACCGTCGGCGCCGTCCTCGAGTACGAGCAGACCGGCGAGATCGCCACCGTCAAGGAGATCGTCGACCACGACCGCGTCCTCACCGTGGGACGCTCCGACGAGGAGCGCGTCCTGCTGCTCTCCGGGCTCCTGCGCCGGAGCCGCCCGGAGATCGGCGACGCGGTCTCCATCGACCACCGCACCGGCTTCGCCCTCGAGCCCATCGAGCGCTCCGACGTCGAGCAGCTCGTCCTCGAGGAGGTCCCCGCCGTCTCTTACGACGACATCGGCGGCCTCGGCCCCCAGATCGAGCAGATCCGCGACGCCGTCGAGCTGCCCTTCGTGCACCCCGAGCTCTACCGCGAGCACGGGCTCACCCCGCCCAAGGGCATCCTGCTCTACGGGCCCCCGGGCAACGGCAAGACGCTCATCGCGAAGGCCGTGGCCCGCTCCCTCGCCGAGCGCGCCGCGGACCGCGCCGGGCGCGGGAAGGCCCTGGGCTACTTCCTCAACATCAAGGGCCCCGAGCTGCTGGACAAGTACGTGGGGGAGACCGAGCGCCAGATCCGCTCCATCTTCCTGCGCGCCCGCGAGCAGGCGGCCCGCGGCATCCCCGTGGTCGTGTTCTTCGACGAGATGGACTCCCTGTTCCGCACCCGCGGCTCCGGGCTGTCCTCGGACGTGGAGACCACCATCGTCCCGCAGCTGCTCACCGAGATCGACGGCGTGGAGCGCCTGGACAACGTCATCGTCATCGGCGCCACGAACCGCGAGGACATGATCGACCCCGCCGTGCTGCGCCCGGGCCGGCTCGACGTGAAGATCCGCATCGACCGCCCGGACGCCGAGGGCGCCGCCGAGATCCTGCGGCTCTACGTCACCGAGGACCTGCCGCTGCGCCAGGACGAGGTCGACGCCGCCGGCTCCCGCGCCGGGGCCGTCGCCGCCCTCGTGGACGCCGCCGTGGCCCGGATGTACGAGAAGAGCCCCGGCACCCGGTTCCTGCACCTGAGCTACCGGGACGGCACCGAGGAGACCCTCTACTTCAGCGACTTCACCTCCGGGGCGGTCATCCGCAACGTGGTGGACCGGGCCAAGAAGCAGGCCATCAAGGACCTGCTCACCACCGGGGTCCGCGGCCTGGGCCGCGACCACCTGGTCCGCGCGGTGGACGAGGAGTTCCACGAGCAGCAGGACCTGCCCAACACCTCCAACCCGGAGGACTGGGCCCGCATCTCGGGCCGCCGCGGCGACACCATCACCGACCTGCGCGTGGTCCTGCACCGCGACCCGCACCCGGCCGGCCCCGGCGGGCGCCACGCCCCGGCGCCGACCGGACCGACGCCGGCCGGGCCGGTCCCGGGGGAGGGGCCCGCGTGAGCGTCCGCCGCGTCATGGGCGCCGAGACCGAGTTCGGCGTGCTCGCCACCGGCAACCCGCACGCCAACGCCACCGTGCTCTCCAGTCAGGTGGTCACCACCTACGCCGCCCTCGTGCGGCGCCGCCTCGGCGCGTCCCGGACCGCCGCCGGGTGGGACTACCACGGCGAGACCCCCCTCGAGGACGCCCGCGGCTTCACCGTCCCCCGCGACCAGGCCGACCCCTCGCAGCTCACCGACGTCGCGCCCGTGCTCACGGCCGAGGAGGTCGCCGCCGAGGCCCTCCGGGAGATCGGGTCCCACGCCGAGTCCCTGGACTGGCGGCAGGTCGTGATGAACACCGTCCTGCCCAACGGCGCCCGCCTCTACGTGGACCACTCGCACCCCGAGTACTCCTCCCCGGAGGTCACCACCCCCCGCGACGCCGTCCTCTGGGACGCCGCCGGGGACCGGGTGGCCCTCGACGCGGTCCGGGCGATCGCCGCGAGCGCCGCCACGACCGGCCTCGACGTCGTGAACCTCTACAAGAACAACACCGACAACAAGTCCGTCTCCTACGGCGCCCACGAGAACTACCTCGTGCCCCGCGCCGTGCCCTTCGCCGCCCTCGCCGCCGGGCTGCTGCCCTTCTTCGCCTCCCGCCAGGTGGTGTGCGGCGCGGGTCGCGTCGGCATCGGGGACCGCGGCGGGCGCCCGGGCTTCCAGATCAGCCAGCGCGCCGACTTCTTCGAGCGCGAGGTCGGCCTCGAGACCACCGTCCACCGGCCCATCGTCAACACCCGCGACGAGCCCCACGCCGAGCGCACCCGCCACCGGCGCCTGCACGTCATCATCGGCGACGCCAACCTCTCCCACACGTCGAACCTGCTGAAGTTCGGCACCACCTCCCTGGTCCTCGGCCTGATCGAGGCCGGTGCCGCCCCGGACATCGCCCTCGCCGACCCGGTGGCCGCCCTGCAGGCGATCAGCCACGACCCGGGGCTGACCACCACCGTCCTGCTCCGGGACGGCCGGCGGCTCACGGGCGTCCAGCTGCAGCGGCTCTACCTCGAGGCCGCCCGGGCGCACGAGCACGCGACCGGTGGCCCCGACCCGGACACCCGCGAGGTGCTCGAGCTGTGGGCGGAGGTCCTCGACGCCCTCGAGACGGACCCCCTGTCCCTCGCGGACCGCCTGGACTGGGTCGCCAAGCACGCCCTGCTGCTGGGCTACCGCGAGCGCGACGGCCTGGCCTGGGACGACCCGCGCCTGACGCTGATCGACCTGCAGTACGCGGACGTGCGCCCGGAGAAGGGCCTGCACCACCGGCTGGTCGCGGCCGGCCGGATGCGCACCCTCTTCACCGCCGAGGAGGTGGAGCGCGCCGCCGGCCTGCCCCCCGCCGACACCCGGGCGTGGTTCCGCGGCCGGCTGATGACCCGCTTCCCCGACGACGTCCTCACGGCCAACTGGGACTCGGTCTCGCTCACCCTGCCCGGCGTCCGCCGCGGCGCGCGGATCGCGATGCCCGAGCCGCTCGAGCTGACCCGCGAGGACGTCGACCCCCTGCTGAGCGCGGCACCCGACACCGAGCACCTCGTCCGCGCCCTCGCCACCGCCCGACCCGCCCTCGTGCACACCGGCTCCCTCGGCTGAGCACCCCGACCACCATCCCCAGGAGGAACCCCGTCATGGCCCAGGAACGCATCTTCGGCACCGGCGCCCAGCGCCGCGAGGAGTCCGAGCTCCCCGAGCCCGGAGCCCCCGCCCCCACAGCACCCACCGCCCAGTCCCAGACCACCGCGACCAGCGCCGACGACCTGCTCGCCGAGATCGACGGCGTGCTCGAGTCCAACGCCGAGGAGTTCGTGAAGGGCTTCGTCCAGAAGGGCGGCCAGTAGCCCCCATGGACCGCAGGATCTACGGGGTCGAGACCGAGTTCGGCCTCACCCACAGCGCCCCGGGCGCCCGTCCGCTCAGCCCGGAGGAGGCCGCGCGCACCCTCTTCCGCCCCGTGGTGGCCTGGGGCCGGTCCTCGAACGTGTTCCTGCCCAACGGCGGGCGCCTCTACCTGGACGTGGGCTCCCACCCCGAGTACGCCACCGCGGAGTGCGCCACGCTCGAGGACCTCGTCGCCCAGGACAAGGCCGGCGAGCTGATCGTCGACGACCTCCGGCGGCAGGCCCAGGACGCCCTGGCGGAACAGGGGGTGGGCGGGCAGCTGTACCTGTTCAAGAACAACGTGGACTCGCGCGGCAACTCCTACGGCTCGCACGAGAACTACCTGATCGCCCGGCGCACCGAGTTCGCCCGGCTCGTGCAGATCCTCATCCCGTTCCTCGTCACCCGCCAGCTGCTCGTCGGCGCCGGCAGGGTGCACCCCGCCGGGCCCGAGGACTTCGGCGCCGTCCGGATGGGCGACGACGCCGGGACGCCCAGCTACTCGTTCTCCCAGCGCGCCGACCACATCTGGGAGGGCTCCTCCTCGGCCACGACGCGCTCCCGGCCCCTCATCAACACCCGGGACGAGCCGCACGCCGACGCCGAGCACTACCGCCGGCTGCACGTCATCGTGGGCGACTCGACGATGTCCCAGACCACCACGGCGCTGCGGATCGGGACCACCGACCTCGTGCTGCGGATGATCGAGGCCGGGCAGATCCTGCCCGACCGCACCATGGCGGACCCCGTCCGGTCCCTGCGGGAGGTCTCCCACGACCTCACCGGCACCCGCCCGGTCCTGCTCGCCGACGGCACCCGCCGCTCCGCCCTGGACCTGCAGCACGAGCACCTGGAGTCCGTGCGCCGGTTCGTGGACCGCGAGGGGGCCCACCACGACCGCGTGCCGTGGGTGCTCGACCTGTGGGAGCGGGCCCTGGACGCCGTGGCCCGCCAGGATACCTCGGCGATCGACACCGAGATCGACTGGGCGATCAAGAAGAAGCTCCTCGACGGCTACGCCGCCCGCGACGGCCTGGACCTCGCCGCGCCCCGGATGGCGCAGCTGGACCTCGCCTACCACGACACCGCCCCGGAGCGGGGGCTCTTCAACCTCCTGCAGCGCCGGGGACGGGCCGCGACCTTCGTCCCCGACGAGCGGGTCCAGGAGGCCGCCCGCACCCCGCCCGCCACGCGGGCCGCCGTGCGCGGCCGGTTCATCGAGGCGGTGCTCGCGTCCGGGCACGAGTACACCGTCGACTGGGTGCACCTGAAGGTCAACGACCGCGGCCGGCGCACGGTGCTGTGCAAGGACCCGTTCGCCGTGGCGCACCCGGAGGCCGACGCCCTGATCGCCGCCCTCGGCGAGCGCGACACCGCGGGGCGGGCCCACGGGGACGCCCCCGTGGTCTGAGCCGCGCCGCGGGGGCGCCCCGTCCAGTCAACGCCCAGCGCCCTGCACTAGGCTGGCCGCCGTCCCGGCCCGAGCCGTCCGACCCCACCGCCCCCACCCGGGCCGACCCCTGAGGAAGACACCCGTGCGAAAGACCCTGACCACCTCCGGCGCCGCCCTGTCCCTGGCGCTCGTCCTCACGGGCTGCTCCGGGCCCGGCGTCGACTCCGTGGAGCTCAGCAACGAGCCGGACGCGGGCACGGCCCCGTCCGTCACGTTCGAGACCCCGCTCAACGCCGAGGAGGCCGGGGCGAAGGAGCTGCGCGAGGGCGACGGGGAGGAGCTCGCCGAGGGCGACACCATCCTCCTGCAGGCGGCGCTCTTCAAGGGCTCCGACGGCACGTCCATCGGCGAGACCTACTCCCGCGGCGCCGGCCAGGTGCTCCAGCTCGAGCAGGGCCTCCAGGAGTCGATCCCGGAGATGTACGACGCGCTCGTGGGCGCCAAGGAGGGCGCGATCATCGCCTACTCCTCCCCGGAGACCTCCGGGGCCGCCGGCGACGAGTCGACCTCCGTGGAGGTCTACGAGGTCGTCCGGAAGATCCCCACCGAGATCGAGGGGGACATGCAGGACAGCCCCCGGGGCCTGCCGGAGATCACCGAGAACGACGAGGGCGTGCCGGCCGTGGCGAAGCCGGAGGGCAGGGCCCCGAAGAAGCTCGTCTCCGAGTACCTCATCGAGGGCGACGGCGAGGAGGTCGCCGAGGGCGACACCGTCATCGCGAACTACGTGGGCGTCAAGTGGTCCGACGGCGAGACCTTCGACTCCTCCTACGAGAACGGCGCCCCCGCGTCCTTCCCGCTCGACAACGTCATCGAGGGCTGGCAGGAGGGCCTCGAGGGCAAGAAGGAGGGCTCCCGCGTGATCCTCTCCGTGCCCGTCGGCCAGGCCTACGGCACGGAGAAGGACCTGGGCGAGGACTCCGACTACCCGGCCGGCAGCCTGCTCTTCGTCGTCGACATCCTGGCGGCCGTGGACACCCCCGAGGCCCCGGCCGAGGACGAGGCCTCCGCCTCGCCGTCCCCCTCCGCGACCGAGGAGTAGCCCCCGGTCGGCTAAGGTGGCCCGGTGGGCCCTCGAGGCCCCTCCGATCCCGACGACCACCCGTCGACGACCCGACGAACAGGAGCACCCATGTCCTTCGGAGAGCGCAAGCTCGACCGCAGCAAGCCCGAGATCGACTTCCCCGAGGGGGAGGCCCCGACCGAGCTCGTCAGCACCGACCTCGTGGAGGGCACCGGCGCCGAGGCGACCCCCGGCAAGCAGATCTCCTGCCACTACGTGGGCGTGACGTTCTCCGCCGGCGAGGAGTTCGACGCCTCCTGGAACCGCGGCCAGCCCCTCGACTTCACCGTGGGCATCGGCCAGGTCATCGAGGGCTGGGACAAGGGCCTGCTGGGCATGAAGGTCGGCGGCCGCCGCCGGCTGGAGATCCCTGCGGACCAGGCCTACGGCTCCAGGGGCGCCGGCGGGGTCATCGGCCCGGACGAGGCCCTGATCTTCGTGGTGGACCTCCTGGACGTGCGCTGAGGACCCACCGGATGGCAGCCCGATCGACGGAGCGGCTCCTCAACCTGCTCATCGCCCTGGTCTCCCGCGAACGCGGGTACACCCGCGCCGAGCTCCGGGAGGCCGTTCCGTCGTACGCGGAGTCCGCGTCCGACGAGGCGTTCGAGCGCATGTTCGAGCGCGACAAGGCGGAGCTGCGCGACCTCGGCTACCCCATCGAGGAGGTCTCCGAGGACCCCCTGTTCCCGGACGACACGCACGGCCACCGCTACCGGATCCCGCGCGGGTCCTTCACGCTGCCGCCGCTGCAGTTCACGGCGGAGGAGTCCGCGGTGCTCGCCCTGGCGGCCAACGCCTGGACGGACGCCTCCCTCGGGGAGCTCGCCCGCCGGGCCCTGCGCAAGCTCGAGCCCGCCATCGGCGGTCTGCCGGAGGACGACGCCCCGCCGCTGCTGCAGCCCACCCTCACCGCCCACGAGCCGTCCTTCGAGCCGCTGCTCTCGGCCGTGGTGCGACACCGCGAGGTCCGCTTCGACTACCTCGCCCGCAGCACCGACCAGCTCACCACCCGGCGGCTGCGGCCGTGGGGCATCGGCTCCCGCTACGGCAACTGGTACGTGGTCGGCTGGGACCTGGACCGCAAGGACTCCCGCACGTTCCGGCTGTCGCGGATCATGTCCGACGTCACGGTCACCCGCAAGGAGTTCGACCCGCCCGAGGGCTTCTCCATGAACGAGTCCCTGTCCCAGATGGTCTCCCACGCCCCCGCGCGCACCGTGGAGGTGCTGGCCCGGCCCGGCCACGCGCACATGCTGCGCCGGATGGCCGCCCGGCAGGAGCCCGGCGTCGGCGCCGGGGACGGCGTGGACCGGTGGGACCGGCTGCACATCCCCTTCGCGGAGACCGAGATCCTCGCCGAGGAGATCGCCGCGGCGGGCCCCGGCGTCGTCGTGCCCCGCGACGGGGACGGCACCGCCCCCACCATGCAGGCCGAGGTGCGCGCCGCGGTGGTGCGCCGGCTGCGGAGCGCCGAGTCCGCCGTGGCACGGTTCCGCGGCGTGCAGGTCGACTGGAACAACAAGTCCCGCAAGGGCACGCGCAACAAGCTCTCCACCGCGGACCACCTCTCGCGGCTGCTCGAGATCGTCCGCTGGGTCTACGCCCACCAGGGCGCGGAGCTCGAGGAGACCGCCCGCCGGTTCGGGATCACCGACCAGGAGCTGATCGCGGACCTCAACACCCTGTTCGTGTGCGGCAAGCCCGGGCACATGCCGGACCAGCTCATCGACGCGTCCTGGGACGACGGCCACGTCTACCTGTCCAACGCGGACGAGCTCTCCGACCCCGTGCGGCTCACGCAGCCGGAGGCCTCCGCGCTGCTCGTGGGCCTGCAGACGCTGCGCACCGTGCCCGGCGGGGACTCCGAGGCGGTCGCGTCCACGATCGCGAAGGTCGCCGGCGCCGCGGGGGACGCCGGGGTGCTCGCCAACGCGGTGGGCGCCCGCCCCATCACGGACACGCCCGCGCCCGCCCTCGCCGACGTCATGTCCGCGGTGCGCCGCGCCGTGGAGCAGCGCCGCCGGATCCGGATCGGCTACGTGGTCCCGTCCCGCGACGAGCTCACCGAGCGGGTCGTGGACCCGGTCCAGGTGTTCTCCTCCAACACCCACTGGTACGTGCGCGCCTGGTGCCTCGGCTCCGAGGGGATGCGCAACTTCCGGCTGGACCGGATCTCCGCCGTCGAGGACGCCGGGCCGGCGGGGGAGCGCCCCGCCGCCCAGGAGGCCGCCGCCGCGTCCCCGCCCGCCCCCGGCACCCCGGACACCGTGGAGGTCGTGCTCGTCACCGACCGGCGCAGCCGGTGGATCGCCGACCAGTACCACGCCACTCGCACGGCCGTGGTCCGGGTCCCCGGCGGGGCCCGCACCGGGCCGGCGGCCGACCACGAGGCCGCGCTCATCGGGTTCCAGACGGCCGAGGCCGTGTGCGCGCTCGTCACCCGCTACGGCGGCCAGCTCGCGGTCATCGGACCCGACGACGTCGTGGCGCAGGTGGAACTCTGGGTGAACTCTGCGCTCGGCGCCTACGGGGCGTCCGAGCCGGCCTGATCCGCCCGCCTATACTGGAGGGCATGCTCTGGTGGTCCTGGGTCCTGCTGTGGACGGTCCTCGTCCTGCTCGGCGCGGCGTTCCTCGGACTGATGCTGTGGCGGCTGGTGAAGACCTTCTTCGTCCTGCTCCGGGACACCGAGACGGTGGCCGGGGAGTTCGCCCAGCGGTGGGACGACGCGGCCGCCGGGGTGCAGCGCCCTGTCCGGGCCGCCCCGGACCCGGCCCTGTTCACACCGGTGGGGCAAGCCGTGGCCGACTACCGGGTCGGCCGTGACCAACGAGAAACCGCCCGTCTGAGACGCCGCATCGAGCGCAAGGACCGGATGGGCCAGCCGCAGCGGATCAGCGACCTCCGCCGGGCTGAACGGAAAGGAATGTTCCATGGGTAGGCTCTTCGACAGCCCCTTCATGATCCTGATCATCCTGCTGGTGATCCTGCTGCTGTTCGGCGCGCCCAAGCTCCCGGGCATGGCCCGCAGCCTCGGCCAGTCGCTGCGCATCTTCAAGTCCGAGGTCAAGGAGATGAAGAAGGACGACCAGCCGGACGGCTCGGACGTGGTCATCGACGGCAAGGCCGTGGCGCCCGGCCGGGACGGCAGCACCGACCGTGACCCCGGTGCCACCGGCACCGCCTCCGGCACGGACACCCCGCGCGACCCCGAGCAGCACCCCGGCCGCCCTCCGGCCTGACCCCTCGTCCCCTCTCCCGGCGTCCGCCGCCGCCCCGATCCGCCGCACCGGCCGGTCCGCGCCCCCGCCCGGGGAGCGGGCCGCCCGACCGGCCCCGCCGCCCCGGGCGGGCCCCGAGTCCCGAAGGTCCCCATGTCCTCGCAGTCCCCCCGCGGTCCGAAGAAGCGCCGGACCGCGCGCAAGGCCAATCCGCAGGCGCAGATGGCCCTGGCCGAGCACCTGCGGGAGCTGCGCAACCGGCTGATCAAGTCCGCGGTCGCCACCGTGGTGGGCATGGTCGGCGGGTTCTTCCTGTACATCCCGTTCATGGCCTACATCACGGAGCCCCTGCAGCGGCTGGCCTCCGCGGAGGGCAGCGAGGCCTCCATCAACTACTCCGCGGTGGGCTCGTCCTTCAACATCATGGTGGAGGTCTCCCTGGTGCTCGGCCTGGTCCTGGCCAGCCCCGTGTGGCTCTACCAGCTCTGGGCGTTCGTGACGCCGGCCCTGCACCGGACCGAACGGCGCTACGCGGTCGGCTTCCTGGCCGCGGCCGTCCCGCTCTTCCTGGGCGGCATCGCGGTCGCCGTGCTCACCCTGCCCACCGCCGTCTACGCCCTCACCGCGTTCACCCCGGCGGGCGGGACCAACTTCATCTCCGCGGACGTGTACCTGCGGTTCTTCCTCCAGCTGATCCTGACCTTCGGCGTCGCCTTCGTGCTGCCCGTGTTCCTGGTGGGCCTGAACATGCTGGGCGTGCTCTCCGGGCGCACGGTGCTCAAGAGCTGGCGGATCGTCGTGGTCCTCGTGATGGTGGTCTCCGCGATGGCCGCCCCGGGCCCCGACCCGATGACCATGTTCTACCTCGCCGTGCCGCTGCTCACGCTCTTCTTCGTGGCCGTCGGGCTGTGCCTGCTCCTCGACCGCCGGCGGGCCCGGAAGGAGGCCCGCCTCGCGGCGGGCACGGGGGCGTCGGCCGACGTCGCGACCCCCGCCGACGAGCTCGGCCGCCTCGGCCACGACCCCGAGGGCGGGTTCCGCACCTGACCCGCTCGGCCCGTCGCGAACGGGCCCCCGGTGGACCCGGCCACGTCCGGGTCGAGCAGTAGGCTGGACGCATGTCCTCCTACGCCGACCGATACCTGGCCGCCAAGCAGCGGGCCGCCCACGCGAGGACCGAGCTCGCCGTGTTCCAGCACCGGCTCGAGTTCGAGATGGACGACTTCCAGACGACCGCCTGCGGGGCCCTCGAGGAGGGCCGCGGGGTGCTCGTCGCCGCGCCGACCGGCGCCGGCAAGACCGTAGTGGGGGAGTTCGCCGTCCACCTGGCCCTGTCCCGCGGGCAGAAGGCCTTCTACACCACGCCCATCAAGGCGCTCAGCAACCAGAAGTTCCACGAGTTCTCCCGGGCCTTCGGCGCCGAGCGGGTCGGCCTGCTCACCGGCGACACCTCGGTGAACTCCGAGGCGGACGTGGTGGTGATGACCACCGAGGTCCTGCGCAACATGCTGTACGCGGACTCGCCCACCCTGCTGAACCTGGGCTTCGTGATCATGGACGAGGTGCACTACCTCGCCGACCGCTTCCGGGGCGCCGTGTGGGAGGAGGTCATCATCCACCTGCCGGACAGCGTCCAGCTGGTCTCCCTGTCCGCGACCGTCTCCAACGCCGAGGAGTTCGGGGCCTGGCTGGACACGGTGCGCGGCGACACGGACGTGGTGGTCTCCGAGCACCGGCCCGTGCCGCTGTGGCAGCACGTCCAGGTGGGCGGGCGGCTGCTCGACCTGTTCCTGGACGACACCACGGTGGAGGAGGCCGCCGAGCGGCTCGAGGGCCCCGGCAGCGACGAGCCCGACGTCAACCCCGAGCTGCTCCAGCTCGCCCGCGCCGAGCACCCCCGCGGGGGCCGCCGGGGCGGCCGCGGGCCCGGGGGACGCTCCCGGGACCGGTTCTCCCGCCGCAACGGCGGCGAGGGCTTCCGGCCCAGCCCCGAGACGCGCCGGGTGTCCCGCCCGCAGCTGATCCGCCGCCTCGACGCCGAGGGCCTGCTGCCCGTCATCACCTTCATCTTCTCCCGGGTCGGGTGCGACGCCGCCGTGCAGCAGTGCGTCGCCGCGGACATCCGGCTGACCGGCGAGAAGGAGCAGCAGACCATCCGCGCCCGGGTGGCCGAGACCGCCGCCTCGCTCGAGGCCGCGGACCTCAACGTCCTCGGCTTCTACGAGTGGCGCGACGGCCTGCTGCGCGGCGTGGCCGCCCACCACGCGGGGATGCTGCCGGCGTTCAAGGAGCTCGTGGAGGAGCTGTTCGCCGAGGGGCTCGTCAAGGCCGTCTTCGCCACGGAGACCCTGGCCCTGGGCATCAACATGCCGGCCCGCTCCGTGGTGCTCGAGAAGCTCGACAAGTTCAACGGCGAGTCCCGGGTGGACATCACGCCGGGGGAGTACACCCAGCTCACCGGGCGCGCGGGGCGCCGGGGGATCGACGTCGAGGGCCACGCCGTGGTGCTGTGGCAGCCCGGGATGGACCCGCACGCAGTCGCCGGTCTCGCCTCCAAGCGCACCTACCCGCTGAACTCGAGCTTCCGGCCCACCTACAACATGTCCGTGAACCTGGTGGCCCAGTTCGGCGCCCACCGCTCCCGCAAGATCCTCGAGTCCTCCTTCGCCCAGTTCCAGGCGGACCGCTCCGTGGTGGGCCTGGCGCGCCGGGTCCGCTCCCAGGAGGAGTCCCTCAAGGGCTACGAGGAGGCCATGACCTGCCACCTCGGGGACTTCTCCGAGTACGCCGCCCTGCGCCGCGAGCTCAAGGACCTGGAGCGTGCCGAGGAGAAGGCCGGCTCCCGGCAGCGGCGCTCGGACGCCGTCGCGTCCCTGCACGACCTGCTGCCCGGGGACGTCGTGGAGATCCCGCGGGGGCGCAACGCCGGCTACGCCGTGATCCTGTCCACCGACCCCAACCGGGACGACCCCCGCCCCTCCATCCTCACCCTCGACCACCAGCTGCGCCGGGTGGGGGCCCAGGACCTGGACGGGCCGCTCGAGCCGGTCTCGCGGATCCGGATCCCCAAGCAGTTCACGGGCCGGACGCCCAAGGAGCGGCGCGACCTCGCCTCGTCCGTGCGCAACGCCCTGCACGAGCACCGGCCCCCGCGCGGCGGCGGCCGCGGGCACACCATCCAGTTCGACCGCGGCACCAGCGCCGCCGAGCGGCGCATCACGGAGGTCCGCAAGGCCCTGCGCGGCCACCCCTGCCACGGCTGCTCGGACCGCGAGAGCCACGCCCGCTGGGCCGAGCGCTGGTGGACGCTGCGCCGGGACACCGACGGGCTGCTGCGCCAGATCGAGAGCCGCACCAACACGATCGCCAAGACCTTCGACCGCGTCTCCGAGGTGCTGGGCTCCTTCGGCTACCTGGAGACCCTCCCGGACGGGGAGGTCCGGCCGACCCGCGCCGGCGAGCAGCTGCGGCGGATCTACGGGGACCGGGACCTGCTCCTCGCCCTGAGCCTGCACGACGGCTTCCTCGACGACCTCGACCCCGCCGCCACCGCGGGGCTCGTGACCCTGCTCGTCTACCAGGCCAAGCGCGAGGAGCAGGGGATCCAGCCGGTCCTGCCGACCGCCGCCATGGACCGGGCCGCACAGACCGTGGTGCGCAACTGGTCCCTGCTCACCGACCGCGAGCAGGAGCACCACCTCCCGGCCACCGCGGAGCCGGAGTTCGGGCTCGTGGAGGCTATGCACCTCTGGGCGCGCGGGGCGACCCTGAGCGCGGCCCTGTCCGGCACGGAGCTCGCCGCCGGCGACTTCGTGCGCTGGGCCAAGCAGGTGATCGACATGCTCGACCAGCTCGCCAAGATCGACCTGCTCGACGCCGGCACTCGCGCCCAGTGCCAGCGCGCGATCGCGCTGGTGCGCCGCGGTGTGGTGGCCCACTCGGCGTTCGAGGACTGAGCCGCGCCCTCCCGCCCGGCTCCGCCCCGTCCACCGGCACGAACGCCCCGCCCGAACCCCCGCGCACCACCACCTTCGAACAGGAGACCCGTGAGCACCACCGTCCCGGCCCGTCCCGTCCTCTACCGCAACGGCTCCGTCTACAGCCCCGCGGACCCGTTCGCCACGGCCCTGCTGGTCGACGGCTCCCGCGTGGCCTGGGTCGGCTCCGAGGAGGCGGCGCAGTCCCTGCAGGACTCCTCCATGGACGTGGTCGACCTCGACGGCCGGCTGCTGGCCCCGGGGTTCGTGGACTCCCACGTGCACGTGACCGAGACCGCGCTGGCCCTGTCCACCCTCGACCTCACGGCGGCCGGCTCCCTGCACGAGGTGCTCGACGCCGTGGCCGGTGCCGCCCGCACGAGCACGGGCCCGGTCCTCGGCTCCGGCTGGGACGAGTCCGTGTGGCCGGAGCGCCGGGCGCCGACGGCGGAGGAGCTCGACCGGGCCGCCGGCGGGCGCGAGGTCTACCTGACCCGCATCGACGTCCACTCCGGGGTGGTGTCCTCGTCCCTGGCCCGGCGGCTGGGCCTCGCCGGGACCGACGGGTGGCTCGGCGACGGCCGCGTGGAGAACCTGGCCCACGACCGGGTGCGCGCCGCGGCCCTCGACTTCGACGCCGGGCGCCGCGCCGAGCTGCACCGGCTCGCCCTGCGGCACGCCGCGGCCCAGGGCTACGTGGCCCTCGTCGAGGCCAACGCCGAGCAGGTCGCCCCCTTCGAGGACCTCGTGCGGCTGACGGCCCTCGCCAACCACGGGGTCGGCGCCGAGGGCGCCACTCCCCGCGTGCTGCCCTACCGGGGGGAGCTCGTGGCCACGGCCCAGGAGGCGCTGGCGGTGGCGGAGCGGTTCGACACCGCCCTGGCGGACCTGCTCGGACGCCCCGTAGAGCGGCGGGAGTCGCTCGTGGGGCTCGCCGGGGACCTGTGCGTCGACGGCGCCCTGGGCTCCCGCACCGCCGCGCTGCGCGCCCCCTACGCCGACGCCCCCGGCGACCTGGGGGACCGCTACCTCGACGCCGCGGCCGTGGCCGCCCACCTCGCCGCGACCACGGAGGCCGGTCTGCAGGGCGGCTTCCACGTCATCGGGGACGCCGGGATGGACATCGTCCTCGACGGCCTCGACCGCGCCGAGGCGCTCGTGGGGGAGCGGGCCCTGCACAGCGCCGGTCACCGCCTGGAGCACGCCGAGATGATCGACCCGGAGGGCATCGAGCGGCTCGCCCACCACGCCGTGACCGTGTCCGTGCAGCCGGGCTTCGACGCCGCCTGGGGCGGACCGGGCGGGCTCTACGAGCAGCGCCTCGGGGCCGACCGGGCGGCCGCGATGAACCCGATGGCCTCCTTCTACCGCGCCGGGGTCCCGGTGGCCCTCGGCAGCGACGCCCCCGTGGTGCCGCTGTCCCCGTGGGAGACCGTCCGCGCCTGCCTCCAGCACCACGACCCGGACCAGCGGATCTCCGCGCGGGCCGCGTTCCTCGCCTCCACCCGGGGCGCGTGGCGGGCCGCCCGGCACCCCGACCCCATGCAGGGCCAGCTCGCGCCCGGCACCCCGGCCACGTTCGCCGTCTGGGACGTCGAGGCCCTCATGGTGCAGCAGGCCGAGGGGACCGGCTCCGCCTGGAGCACCGACCCGCGCGCCCGCACCCCCCTGCTCCCCGCGCTCGACGGCGCGTCCCTGCCCGTGTGCCGCCAGACCGTGCTCGACGGCGTCGAGCTGTACCGCTCCGCCGGGTTCTGAGCCGCGGGGCGCCCGGCCGCCCCGCGCCGGGAGGATCTTGGTCGCAGGCGCGGGGCAGGTTAGGCTGGGCAACTGCTGCCGGGTGGGCTCGCTCGTCCTTAGAAAACAGGCCGGCATCCCCTCAGGGCCGGACTGGTCCGAAGACGAGGGAGCCTGCCCTGTGGTGCGGCAGGCAGACCTCGAAAGGAACCACCCGGTGCGCGTACTGACCGTCATCCCCACCTACAACGAACACGAGTCCCTCCCGACCGTGATGGACCGGCTCCGCCAGGCCGTCCCGGACGGGCACGTGCTGGTGGTGGACGACAACAGCCCGGACGGGACCGGCCGTCTCGCCGACGAGATGGCCGCCGCGGACGGGAACATCCACGTCCTGCACCGCACCAGCAAGGAGGGCCTCGGCGCCGCGTACATCGCCGGCTTCCGCTGGGGCCTGGCCCGGGACTACGACGTCCTGGTCGAGATGGACGCCGACTGCTCCCACCAGCCCGAGCAGCTCCCGCTGCTGCTGGACGCCGTGGAGCGCGGCGCCGACCTGGCCATCGGCTCCCGCTACGTCCCCGGCGGGCGCACCGTGAACTGGCCCCTGCAGCGCCAGCTGCTCTCGCGCGGCGGCAACCTCTACGCCCGGACGCTCCTGGGCTCCCGGATCCACGACATCACCGCCGGCTACCGCGCCTTCCGCCGCGAGACCCTCGAGCGGATCGGCCTCGAGACCGTCGACTCCAAGGGCTACTGCTTCCAGATCGATCTCGGCTGGCGCACCGAGCGGGCCGGCCTGAGCGTCGTCGAGGTGCCCATCACCTTCGTGGAGCGCGCCGAGGGCGAGTCCAAGATGAGCCCGGACGTGACCCGGGAGGCCGTCGTGCGCGTGGCCCAGTGGGGGCTCACCGCCCGCGCCAGGACCCTGGCGGGCAAGCTCACCCGCCGCTGAGCCTCTGACCGGCGCGCTGCCCGGCACATGCGGAGGGCCCCACCCGAACCGGGTGGGGCCCTCCGCATGTGCCGGGCGACAGGATCAGATCGCGTGCTTCTCCCGGTAGAACTCGACGCGCTGGGCCAGGATCTCCTCCAGCTCGTCCGTGCTGCGCCGCTCCAGGAGCATGTCCCAGTGCGTGCGCTGGTGCTTCTCGTTGGGGTTCACCGGCTTCTCGCCGTTGACGATGATCGCTTCCTTGCCGGTCTTCGACACCCACACCGGCGGGATCTCGGCCTCCGCCGCGAAGGTGACGGTGACCTTCTCGCCGTCCGCGGTGCGGTACTCGACGCGCTGGCGCGGGGCCGGCTCGACACCGGCCTCGGTCTCCATGGACTGGGAGCCCAGACGCATTCCCCTGAGGCTGCGGTCGCTCATTGTGGTGGTTCCTCCATAACTGACGGTGGCCACGGCAGTGGCGCACGCTCGGGCTGACGGCGGGTCGCACGGACCCGGGATCCGCTGGGTGCAACGCACGGGCTCCCGGGGTTGTTCCCCGGGGCCCGGGCCCGCCGCGTCAGCGGGCGGTCGGGCCGTCCTGCGGCGGCATCGGGTCGTCGAGGCGCACGGGGGCCTCCGGGTCGATGGTCGAGGGCCGGGGGATGGTGAACTCGTCCGGGTCGACGGTGGTGCGCTCCAGGTTGGGCTGCAGGTCCTCCTCCGTCACCCGGACGGCGTCCGGCTTCACGAGGGGCTCGTCCGCGGACTCGGGCTCCGGCATCTCGTCCGCGTCCGACCAGGTCCGGCCCGGGCCGTCCTCGTCCGGCCTGGAGAGGAAGTCGCCCACGCCCCGCAGGGCGTCGCCGAGCTCGGCGGGGATCATCCACACCTTGTTGGCGCTGCCCTCGGCGACCTTGGGCAGGGTCTGGATGTACTGGTAGGCCAGCAGCTTCTGGGTCGGCCGGGCCCGGTGGATCGAGTCGAAGACCTTCCGGATGGCCTGGGCCTCGCCGTCCGCGCGCAGGATCGCGGCCTTCGCCTCGCCCTCCGCGGACAGGATGGCCGCCTGCCGCTGGCCCTCGGCCATGAGGATCCGCGACTGCTTGTCGCCCTCGGCCGTGAGGATCACCGCGCGGCGCTCCCGCTCGGCGCGCATCTGCTTCTCCATCGAGTCCTGGATGGACGGGGGGGGAGTGATCTCCTTGATGTCCACCCGCGACACCCGGATGCCCCAGCGCCCCGTGGTGGAGTCCAGGACCCCGCGCAGCTCGGCGTTGATCTTGTCGCGGGAGGTCAGCGCCTCCTCGAGGTTCAGACCGCCCACCACGTTGCGCAGGGTCGCCGACGTCAGCTGGTCGGCGGCCTGGATGTAGTCGACGATCTCGTAGGTGGCGGCACGCGGATCCATGACCTGGAAGTAGACGACCGTGTCGATGCCGACCACCAGGTTGTCCTCCGTGATCACGGACTGCGCCGGGAAGGACTGGACCTGCTCGCGCAGGTCGATGAGGGGCAGGAGACGGTCCACGAACGGGATGAGGAAGTGCAGACCGGGGGTGAGGGTGCTCTGGTACTTGCCGAGTCGCTCGACGATCCCGGCCCGGGCCTGCGGGATGATCCGCACCGACCTCAGCAGGATGATGAAGACCAGGACGACCAGGATGGCGAGCAGGACGATGACGGCTAGGTCCACGGGTGCCTCTCTCGGTGGTGCCGCTCCGGGCGGCGTTCCCGCCGGGCCGGTGCGGTCTTGGGGGTCAGAAGGACGGGCGCGGCGCCGGCCCGCCGTCGGCGGCCGGCGCGGGGTACGGGGCCACGAGGACGGTGGCGCCCTCGATGTCGTGGACGAAGACGTCGGTGCCGGGGGGCAGCTGCTCGCCGGTGACCGAGCGGGCGCTCCAGGTGTCGCCCTCCAGGCGCACCAGCCCGCTGCGGCCGGTCACGGGGTCCAGGACCTGGCACGGGAGGCCGATGAGCCGGGCGGCGTTGGACGCGGTCCCGGGCGTGGACCGGTTGAGGCGGCGCAGGGCCACCGGCCGCACCGCGAAGATGAGCAGCACCGAGGCGAGGGCGAACGTCACCACCTGGAGCACGAAGTTGTCCGTCACCCAGCTCACCCCGAACGCCAGCAGCGCGGCGGCGGACATCATCAGGAAGAGGAAGTCCAGGGTGAGCATCTCGACGGCGGCCAGAGCGATCACGACGATCAGCCACAGGACCCACGAGTTCTCGACCAGCCACTCCCACATGTCCGTCCCCGGCCTTCCGAATCCGCGTCCGCGAGGGCACCCTCGCCTTAAGCCCATTCTGCCCCACGGGCCTGACAGGACGCTGGAGCGGCGTGGCGGCAGGGCCGTGGCCGGGGTCCCCGGAATAGGCGCTGTTCCGGGGGCGTTGGGGTCTCTACCGTGGTCGCACCGGACTCTCCCGGGACCGCGGGACGCCACCGTCCGTCGGTCCGGCCCGGTGCCGGTCCGCCCCACAGACCCCGGCACGCGGGAGGAGGAGATCCATGAAACTCATCACCTCGGTGGCGGTCTCCGCCGCCGGCGCCTGGCTCGCCGGGACGGCGACCGCCGTGGTCGGCCTCTCCGCGCTGCAGTCCCGGCTGCCCGCCCTGATCGCGCGGGGCGTTCCCGCCGAGCCCGACTTCGAGCGCGCGTTCGTCCTGCTCGGCACGGGCCGCTGCGCGCCCGGCGACGACCGGGCGGAGGTGCTGCGGGCCCGGCTCGAGGAGTCCTGCGGCCGGCCCGTCGTCTACGTGGACCTCACCGTCGCACCGGAGGCCTCCGCGCGCCGGGCCGCCCGCGCCCGGGAGCTGGCCCGGGACTTCCACGCCGACCTCGTGCTGGACCACGACGTCGAGGACCCGGCCGGTCGGTCCTGAACGGCGCCGGTCACCCGCCGGTGGTCGTCACCGGCAGCGGCGCGGTGGCGTCGAGCAGGTGGAAGGCCTCCGCGCTGAAGTCGATGGCCACCTCGTCCCCGGCGGCCGCCTCCGGCACCTCGGACAGGTCGAGGGTCAGGACCGTGCCGTGGTCGAGCAGCACCGGGACCTGCTTGCCGCCGACCGTGTAGGTCAGCTCGTTCTCCCGGGACGGGATGTGGTTGACGAGACCCACCTTCTTGGGCTCGGTGGTCGGCTCGGTGCACCCGTAGTCGATGCACCAGCCAGCGGGGAGCGTCTTGACCTGGCTCAGCTCCGTGGTCCAGGAGTAGAGGGTCGTCTCCGGCGGGCTGCTGGCGAAGAACATGCCGCCGACCCGTAGCAGGTCGTAGTAGAGGGAGTCGATCTCCTGGTCCAGCACGTCGCTGGCCCCCGCGTGGATCAGGGCGTCCTGCCCGAGGCCGGCGTCCCGGATCGCGGCCACCGCACCGTCGAAGCGGTTCTTCTGGGCCACCGTGGTGTTGGCCGTGTCGTTGCGCTCGATGGCGTCCTTGTCCTCCGCCGTGACGGTGGAGAAGTGCGTGGCGATGCCGGCGAGCTCCAGGTGCGGGGCGTCCTCGACGGCTCGGGCCAGGGGGAGCGCCTCCTCGGGCACGACGCCCTCGCGCCCCATTCCCGTGTCGACCCACAGGTGGACCTTCAGCGTCCCTCCCGTGGTGGACAGCACCTGTTCCGCCGCCTCGACCCAGGCGGGGTCCGTGGCGGCGACCTCCACGTCGTAGTGCATCAGCAGCGGGATGTCCTCGATCTGGGCGACGTAGAGCACCGCGATCTTGGCCTCGACGCCGGCCTCGCGCAGGGCGATGGCGTCGTCGAGCTTCGGCACGAAGATGTAGTCGACCTCGGCGGCGTCCTCGATGACCTTGCCGAACACGTCCACGGGCTCGCCGTTCTTGAGCACGGCGCCGAGCTGGACGTTCGACGGGAAGTCGGCCCGGATCGCCTCGGCGTTGCTGCGCACGGTCTCCGTGTTGACCGTGAGGAGGGGGATGTCCTGCGTGCCCTGCGTCGTGTAGGTGTAGGCGGTCTTCTCCCCGACGTCGCTCCCGCCGGAGGCGAAGGAGACCTCCACCGTGCCCGGGGTCCCGCGGGCCGGGGCCACGCAGGCGTGGCGCGCGGAGCGGTCGTCGAACTCGCACTCCACCTCCGTCTCGCCGAAGCGGACGGTGACCGGGCCGTCGGTGCCCCCGCCGGTGTCCGCCAGGACCAGGTTCCCGCCCTGCAGGCCGCCGTGCGAGGGGGAGAGGGCGACCGATCCGGAGGCGGTCGCGGGGGGCGCGTCCGAGGCGTCGTCCTGTCCGCAGCCGGCCAGGGCCAGCACCGACAGGGCCAGCACGGAGGTCACCAGCCGGCGCCCCCGGCCGTCCGTCACGATCACAGTGTTCCGTCGTCCCACGGATGTCCTCCCCTTGAACCAAGATTTTGCCGACGCGAATTCAGGTCGGCCACGGCGAGCGTATCGGCGGCCGGCCCCCGAGGCCGGGTCGACGGGGGAATCCCCCCACAAGTGGCCACAAAAGGAGGGCCGGGCGGCGCAACACGAGGACATCGGCACGCTGACGGCGTCGACAGGGGAGAGGCGCCGGTCTGTTCGGAGCGGGACGGCCGGTCCGCCGTGTCGTAACGGTGCTGCGAGCATCGGCGCGACGACGACGAGCGCGGGCTCGGTGCCAGTGTCCTGTCGGACGACTGTCAGGACGGGCGCGACCGAGCCCAGCACGAGCCCGGCGGCGGAGAGGCCCACGGCCCACCGGCCCGTCGTCGTCCGGGATCTCACGGCGGGTCGCTCCTGCCGGCCCCGGAGCCGCGTGATGAATCCGCGCTGCAGGACGGGGTCGTGTCGTCACGGAAGAGCCGAGCGTCCGGAGCTCACCGGAACAGCCGGAACGACGGCGTGCGCGGACACGGATGCTGAGCGCTGCCCCCCGGACAGCCTGCTCCGCAAAGCGCCGATAATCGACATTATGTAAAGTAGCGTGGAGCGAAGGCTCCCCTCCGGCCCGTTCCACCCGCTATGTACCACTCCCGAGCATCCCCTGTCGCACACACCTCCGCCGCTCGTCGCACCGGCCGCTCCACCGGGACGCCGCGCCGCACGAGGATGTGGTACTCCTCAACCACCCCGCCGTCCCGCATTCCGACACGAGTCCGGCACCTGAGGCGGCCCGGCATCCCTCCCTGTCTTCCGGGCCCGGACCATCGACCCCTGGTGGAAGGTTGAGACTTTTTTCGCCCGCAGCCCTCAACTCTCAAGGTGCACCTGAGGCTTCGGGAGTCCCGGATCGCGACCAGCGGACGCCGCACTAGACTGCCAGCATGCAGACGTCCGCCCCCCTCACCGCCCGCCCCGAGGAACGCACCACGCACTCCGGTCCCTGGGCCGCGGCGCTGACCGTGGACGTGCTGCTCGTCCTGCTGTTCGCCGGCCTGGGCCGCAGCACCCACGCCCTGGACGCGGCCGGCCTCCTCATCACGGCGTGGCCGTTCCTGGCCGGGCTCTTCCTGGGCTGGGTCGGGTGGCGGGTGCACCGCGCCCCGTTCGCCGTCTGGCCGCGGGGCGTCGCGCTGTGGTCGACGACCGTGGCCGTGGGCATGGCTCTGCGCCTGCTCGTCGGCGAGGGCACGGCACCGAGCTTCGTCCTCGTCACGCTCGCGGTGCTCGGCGTCTTCCTGCTGGGCCCCCGCGCCCTGGTCTCGGGGCTGCGCGCGGCCCGCTCCCGCCGTCCGCGCTGACCCCTCCGTCCCGCCGGTCCTGCCGGCCCCGCTCCCGCGAAAGGTGCTCCATGCTCACCGCCATCGTCCTCATCAAGACCTCCGCCGACCGGATCCCCGAGGTCGCCGAGCAGATCTCCGACATCCCCGGCATCAGCGAGGTGTACTCCGTGACCGGCGACTGGGACCTCATCGCGATGGTGCGCGTGCACCGGCACGAGGACCTCGCGGACGTCATCGCCGACCGGCTCTCCAAGGTCGAGGGCGTCGTGGGCACGAACACCAACATCGCGTTCCGGACCTACAGCAAGCACGACCTGGAGGCGGCCTTCTCGCTCGGCATCGACTGACGGGCACCGGTCGCCCGGCCTCGTGCCGCCGGGCCGGAGCCCGCGCGGCGGTCGAGCGCACGGACAGCAGGAGGCCGGCGGGGGAACGCCCCGCCGGCCTCCGTCGTCGTCAGCCCTCCGCCGGCGCGGCGCCTCAGCGCGCGGTGTGGGCGATCCAGCGGTCCAGGACGGCGCGGGCCGCGCCGCTGTCCACCGACTCCTCCGCGCGCCGCACCGCCGCGGCCATCCGGTCCCGGAAGGACCCCTCGGCGCCGGTGTCGAAGGCCACGAGGCCGGCGGCGGAGTTGAGCAGCACGGCGTTGCGCACGTGCCCCTTCTCCCCCGCCAGGACCCGCTCGACCACGCCCGCGTTGTACCGGGCGTCCTGGCCCCGGAGGTCCTCGATCGTGGCCCGGGGCATGCCGAGGTCGAGCGGCTCGAGGTCGTGGTGGTCGACCCGCCCGTCCCGGACCTCCCAGACCTCGGAGGGCGCCGTCACGGTGAGCTCGTCGAGGCCGTCGCCGCCCCGGAAGACGAGGGCCCGGTCGCCGCGGGCCGCGAAGACGCCCGCGATTAGCGGCGCCAGCGAGCGGTCGGCCACACCGACGGCCGAGGCCTCGACCCGCGCCGGGTTCGTGATCGGCCCCAGGAAGTTGAAGGCGGTGGCCACGCGCAGCTGCGCCCGGGCCGCCGCGGCGAAGCGCATCGACGGGTGGAAGGTCTGGGCGAAGAGGAACGTGATGCCCACGTGCCGGGCCGCGGACTCCACCATCTCGACCGGCAGGTCCAGCCGCACGCCGAGCGCCTCCAGGACGTCGGCGGAGCCGGACTTCGAGGACGACGCACGGTTGCCGTGCTTGACGACCTTGGCCCCGGCGCCCGCGCACACGAGGGCGGACATCGTGGAGATGTTGACGCTGGAGAGCCGGTCGCCGCCGGTCCCCACGATGTCCAGGGCCGGGCCGGGGATGTCGACCGGCCGGGCGTTGCCCACCATGGCGTCGGCCAGCCCGGTCAGCTCCTCGACCGTCTCCCCCTTCGCCCGCAGTGCCACGAGGAAGCCGGCGATGACGACGTCGGACACCTCGCCCGACATGATCGTGTCCATGGCCCAGTAGGCCTGGTCGCGGGTCAGATCGGTGCCGGAGATCAGGGCGGTGATCAGGTCCGGCCACTCGAAGTGCGGGGCGGTCGTCGGTGTCGTCGTGTTCACGCCCCCGATCGTATCGCCCGCCGCCGGACCGGCCCGAACGGGCGGCCGGGCGGAGGATGCCCCTCGCCGAGGACTTGTGACACGGATCACATCCCGGGCTCGGAGGCCCCTTGATCCCCGGCCTCCCGCGCCCGGACGCGCGAGGAGACGGCGCGGCTCGTCAGCGGGGGCCCCCGCCACCCGGACACGCGAACCGCCCGACCCCGCCCCTGGTTGGTCCACCGGGAGTTTTGGCGACATAATGTCTCTGTGACGACTGCAACCCATACCCCAGCCAAGCCGGTAGGCGGGTCGATCAACCGACCCAACCTCACCTCAGTGGGCACCATCGTGTGGCTCGCTTCCGAGCTGATGTTCTTCGCCGGCCTCTTTGCCATGTACTTCACCCTGCGCTCCACCGCACCGGAGCTCTGGGCCGAGGAGTCCGCCAAGCTCAACATCCCGCTGGCCCTCGCCAACACCATCGTCCTGGTGCTGAGCTCGGTGACCTGCCAGTTCGGCGTCTTCGCGGCCGAGCGCCTCCAGCCCCGCCGGGCCGGCGGGCTGTTCGACGTCCGCCGGTGGGGAATGATCGAGTGGTTCGCCCTGACCTTCATCATGGGCGCGATCTTCGTGGCGGTGCAGTCCTTCGAGTACGCGGAGCTGGTCGCCCACGGCATCAGCATCCCGGCCAACTCCTACGGCTCCGCCTTCTACATCACCACGGGCTTCCACGCCCTGCACGTGACGGGCGGTCTCATCGCGTTCCTGTTCATCATGGGGCGTGCCTTCATCGCCAAGCGCTTCGGGCACTTCGAGGCCACCTCGGCGATCGTCGTGTCCTACTACTGGCACTTCGTGGACGTCGTCTGGATCGTGCTGTTCCTCGTGGTCTACTTCCTCCGGTAGGCCGCGCCGCCCGGAGGACGCACCAAGCAAACCAACACCGAGTTAAAGGAACGTTTGACGTGAAGGCACTTTCGCAGCAGCGACGCCACCCTCTGGCCGTCCTGGTCCTGATGGTCCTGGCCCTGCTCCTCAGCGGTGGGCTCTATGCAGTCGCCACCACCACCAACGAGGCCAAGGCCCAGACCGAGTCCTACACCGCGCAGGACATCGAGGAGGGCGAGAAGCTGTTCGTCGCGAACTGCTCCACCTGCCACGGCCTCGACGGCGCCGGAACCCCCTCCGGTCCCTCGCTCGTGGGCGTCGGTGCCGCCGCCGTCGACTTCCAGGTCGGCACCGGCCGCATGCCCATGCAGGCCAACGGCCCGCAGGCCGAGCAGAAGGCGGTCCAGTTCAACGACGAGCAGGTCCGCCAGATGTCCGCGTACGTGGCCACCTTCGGGGCCGGCCCCGGCCTGCCGGAGGAGGAGTACCTGGACGTCTCCCAGGGCAACGCCGCCAATGGTGCCAAGGTCTTCCTCGCGAACTGCGCCATGTGCCACAACGCCGCCGGTGCCGGCGGCGCGCTGACCCGCGGCAAGTACGCCCCCTCCCTGATGGGCGTCGAGGCGAGGCACATCTACACGGCCATGCTGACCGGCCCGCAGAACATGCCGGTGTTCAACGACGCGAACATCACCCCCGAGGAGAAGCGGGACGTCATCACGTACCTGAAGACCCTCGAGGACAGCCCCAACCCCGGTGGCTTCGGGCTCGGCGCCCTCGGCCCGGTGTCGGAGGGCCTGTTCGTCTGGACCATCGGCCTCGCCGTCATCATCGGGTTCACCGTCTGGCTCACCTCGCGCTCCGCCTGACGGGCCGTGCCGGCAGCGGATGTCGGACCCCGAAGCTACGATCAACTGCACCAAGAGAAGAATGAGGGACCACATGGGAAGCCACAGTGACGGCACTCCCCACCAGTCGGGAACCGTTGCCACCACGGGCACCACGGCAATGGAGCGTTTCCCCGACCCCGGACTGCCCCCGCACCGCCCGCGCCTGACGGACGTCGACTCCACGGCCGCCAAGCGCGCCGAACGGCAGGTCGTCCTGCTGTTCCTGATCTCGATCCTCGGCTCGATCCTGTTCTTCGTCGGGTACTTCGGCATCCGTGTCGACGGTCCCATCTACGACGTCACGAACACCGAGCCCACACGCGCCCTGCAGCTCCAGAACCTGCTGCTGGGCCTCGGTGTGGCCCTGGGCATGTTCGGCATCGGTCTCGGCGTCGTCCACTGGGCCCGCACGCTCATGCCGGACCACGAGCTGGTCGAGAACCGGCACGCGGTGCGCACGGAGGAGCAGCGCGCCGAGGCGCAGAGCATCCTGACCACGATCTACGACGAGTCCGGGATCAAGCGCCGGCCGCTGCTGCGCAACACCCTCATCGGCGCGGCCGTGCTCGCTCCCCTGCCGTTCGTCGGCCTGCTGCGGGACCTCGGCCCGACCGATCTGGACGTCCTCAAGGAGACCCTCTGGGACGAGGGGATCCGTCTGGTGCGCGATCCCTCCGGCACCCCCATCAAGGCCTCGGACGTCACCCTCGGATCCACGTTCCACGTGGTCCCCGAGAACCTGAGCGCCATCGGGCACAACGAGGGCTACCTCGACGAGAAGGCCAAGGCCGTGGTGCTGCTCATGCGCCTCGACCCGGACACCGTCAACGTCTCGCCCGAGCGGGCCGACTGGAACGTCGACGGCATCTTCGCCTACTCGAAGGTCTGCACCCACGTCGGCTGCCCGGTCGCGCTCTACGAGCAGCAGACCCACCACCTGCTGTGCCCGTGCCACCAGTCGACGTTCGACCTCGCGAACGAGTGCGAGGTCATCTTCGGGCCGGCTGCCCGGCCCCTTCCCCAGCTGCCGATCACTGTGGACGACGAGGGCTACCTCGTGGCCCGCAGCGACTTCCAGGAGCCGGTCGGTCCGACCTACTCGCAGCGCGGTACCCATGTCGAGGAGATGCAGGGTGAGGCGAACTGATGTCCACGTCCACTGATTACGAGTACAAGCCCCAGACGAGCACCGGCCGGATCGCCAACTTCGTCGACACCCGTGTCGGCATGTCGCCGATCGTCAAGGAGTTCGGCCGGAAGATCTTCCCGGACCACTGGTCCTTCATGTTCGGAGAGGTGGCGCTGTACACCTTCGTCATCCTGCTGCTCTCCGGCACGTTCCTCGCCCTGTGGTTCGAGCCGTCGATGGCGGCCCTGGAGTACGAGGGCTCCTACGTCCCGATGCAGGGCGTCGAGATGTCCGCGGCCTACGCGTCCTCGCTCGACATCTCGTTCGACATCCGCGGCGGTCTCTTCCTGCGCCAGATCCACCACTGGTCCGCGCTGGTCTTCGCCGCCGCCGTGTCCGTGCACATGCTGCGCGTGTTCTTTACGGGCGCCTTCCGCCGGCCGCGCGAGCTCAACTGGCTCGTCGGCGTCGCCCTGTTCCTGCTCGCGATCGTCGCCGGCTTCACCGGCTACTCGCTCCCCGACGACGTGCTCTCCGGCAACGGGCTGCGCATCGCCGACGCGATCCTGAAGGCACTCCCCATCGTGGGCGCCTACCTGTCGATGTTCCTGTTCGGCGGCGAGTTCCCGGGCCACGACATCATCGCGCGCCTCTACATCCTCCACGTGCTCGTGATCCCGGCGATCATCCTGATGCTGATCGTCGTCCACCTGTTCATGGTCGTGGTGCACAAGCACACCCAGTTCCCCGGCCCGGGCCGCACCGAGAACAACGTCGTCGGCTTCCCCGTGGGACCGATCTACGCGGCGAAGGCCGGTGGGTTCTTCTTCATCGTGTTCGGCATCATGGCCCTGATGGCGGGCACCACCACCATCAACGCGATCTGGAACTACGGTCCGTACGATCCCTCCCCGGTGCAGGCCGGTTCCCAGCCCGACTGGTACATGGGCTTCACCGACGGCGCCCTGCGCCTCATGCCCGGCACCTGGCCGTTCAACTGGGAGTGGACGTTCTGGGGCATGTCGATCCCGATGAACGTGCTGCTGCCGATGGCGCCGCTCGCGGTGCTCTTCGGGCTCATGGCCGCGTGGCCCTGGATCGAGCGCTGGGTCACGAAGGACGACCGGGAGCACCACATCCTCGACCGTCCCCGGAACGCTCCGTTCCGGACCGCCATGGGCGCCGCCGGCGTGACGTTCTACACGATCATGCTCATCGCGGCCAGCGGCGACCTCATCGCCACGCACTTCAACCTGGCCGTCAACGACGTCCTGTACTGGCTGCGCGCCCTGTACTTCCTGGGCCCGATCCTGGCCTTCATGATCACCCGCCGGATCTGCCTGGCGTTGCAGCGCAAGGACCGGGAGATTGTCCTCCACGGCCGGGAGACCGGACGGGTGCAGCAGCTCCCCCACGGTGAGTTCATCGAGGTGCACGAGCCCCTCGACGAGTACAAGCGGTACCGTCTGGTCAACATGCCCGACTACCAGGTCGAGCCGGCCCAGCCGAACGCCAAGGGCAAGATCACGGCCACGGAGAAGACGCGCGAGCGGATCAGCCGCTTCTTCTTCGAGGACCGTGTCGCCCCCGTCACCCCCGCCGAGCTCGAGGCGGCGCACCACCACCACGAGGCCGACGCCCTCACCACGGGTTCCCAGGACCGGGAGCTCGTGCGCTGAGCCGGCAGCACGCCTGACAGGGCCCCGAGAGGATCACTCCTCTCGGGGCCCTGTCGCATCTGTGGATCCGTCGTCGGCGGTCGGACACATCGGAGACATGACCGCAGTACTCCTCCGACGGCCCTCAGCGCCGTTCCGGCGGGACAGAATCTGCGAACCGCAGTCTCCCGGGTCTGCTGCCCCGGAGGCCCGCAGGACCGCGTCCACGCCCTTCTGGCGGGACGCTGCGGCCGCAGCGACCGGTACCAGCCCGGGACCGTTGGAGCCCGCGCCCGGACCGGCACCGGTCGATGCACCGGGCCGGGCGTGGAGATGCGCGATGGCCACCGCGCGGTCGTTGAGAGCCCGTGCCGGGGCGGCCCGGACGACCGGGGGCGGTTGTCGCCGCCGTGCTCGCCGGCGTCTGTCAACGACGGTCGAAAAGTGAGCAGTAGCGACGGCCCAAAAGTGAGCAGTGGATGTCGCTAGTTGGC
>NZ_JAVKPP010000019.1:0-57294 GCF_040980965.1 Kocuria sp. CPCC 205231
CTTCTCTACCGGGAGTTCCGCCTTTCTACCACCTGCCCACCCCGCCAGCTCGGCCTCGAGCCCAGCGCCCAGCGCCCAGCGCCCACCAGGTTCAGGAACAGGCTCTTAGAGATCAAGGCATACGGACCACTTACTCTAGGAGGAACTCAATGATCAGGTGAAGATGCAGACAACGCAAGTGGAAATTCGCCCTCGGCTCCCCACGCCATATCGTCAATCAGAAATATTATGCTTTTATGCACCAAGCCACCACAGTGGTGATAACAGGGTCTAACGTAGCACTTGACTACATGAAATAGGTGCCAAGGTAGCTAGTGCTGGGCACCTCTCCGTTGGCATGAGCAAACGCCCGGTCTGTGATGTCATCCGCCCGGGCCTTAAACGACCATATACAGCTCTACAGGTGCAATGAAAGCGTCCGATGGGGGGTATAAAGGCAACAAGGCGATTAAATGGCAACAACTCAATCAATAGTTGTAAAGGTTTCTGATGTGCTCATAAAAAAAAAGGATGAATCCAAAATATCTCTCGTGACTAAGGTCGCTTGGATGGGGGGAGCATTTTTTGCTGCCATATTAATTTTAATTGTAGTAGCTATAAAAATATCAAGGTTAACTCTAGAGATCGCGGTTTCGCAACTGGCGGCCCCTATGGCGGTACTTGTGTCGGCTTTCATGGTGGCTTTAGCTGCCGTTTTTACATATCAGTCAGCGAGTAAGGCTCGTGAGCTCGATCGGGAATCGGCACGCAATCAAAGGTTTGCCGAAGCATGTCAAATGGTGTCCTCAGATTCTCCGTATATTGTTATTGGAGGCCTACAAGTTCTGTCTGCGCTGGCAAACGAGTGGCAAAAGTTTGGCGATACAGAAAACGTTAGAAGATGTATAAGCGTTCTTTGTGCATATCTAAAAAGCTGGCCGGTCGATGAGCGTGGTCATGCTATCGGAAAAGAGTCGGTATCACGACTCTCATTAGCACCAGTGCAATCTCCACGGCTTTACGCGGTGGAGATTATAAGGGATCATACGAAGAAGGGGGAAGTTGATTTCCGCTGGAAGGGTGAATGGATCAACCTAGAGTATGCTCACCTTGAAAAATCTCGACTCGACGATTGTTGTCTTCATGGTATTTGGCTGATAGGCGCAAAGCTGCAAAATGCACGCTTTGGTAACACCGACCTGGCGGGTGCGTGGTTAAAAAACTGTGATGCGTATGGAACGGATTTTAGTAACGCCGATCTTACTGGCGTAGCATTTAGTGGCGCGGATTTAAATAAAGCAAATTTAATGGGTGCAATTTTAAACAACACGCGGATTCGTAGATCAACGATAGAAGGAACAAAAATTTACGAAAAGGACTACAAAAGGTTGAAAGAGTCCTTTCCCGATGAGGGATATGGAAGTTGTATTGATGGTGCTACGGGAAACCCCCGCCTAATGTTTCCAAAAAATGTAAAGGAGTAAAAATCGAGTATTTTTCCGCCCAGCTTGCCTTTCAGGTCGGAGGAAAAAGGTATTAAGTCTGATTTTTCATATTTATCGGGCATAGAGCGGACCCAATTGCGAATGAATAGAGACATTGGATGATTGATTTAGGGAAGTATAAAATTGTAAATGCTTTATCGGATGACAGTCAAATGCCACGTCGCTTAATATTAGACACCAACTTTTTGATTGACATCGGAAGATATTACTTTCAAAAACGAAGTCAAGAGGACAGGGATAATCTCAAGGCGGCCCTAAAAGCATTTCCGCATACCGGCGTTCGAGGGAAATTTATTGACGTCAATTATGGATTTGCCTTACTGGAAGCTAGCGTTTCCAGAACGGGTTTTTTCCGCGAGTCGGTGTATCACCGCTGGGGCTATGCAATAGACAAGGTGTTGATGTGGAATGCTGATGAAATTGAAAAAAATTTTGACAATCGGCATCCTCCAGCAAACAGAGATAATTACCTGAAAAAAAACTTAAAACCCCGGTGTGATTCTGTTAAGTCGACCTCGATGCCAAATGTTTTTGTTATTGCTTATTATGCGCATATACTCTATATTTGCTCACTTGAGTCACGGAGGAAAGATGGAGAAGATCCCCTTTCGCTTCTCAAGGAATACAGTGAGTGGTCCAAGAATATTTTAGGCGTGCGTGACCCCTACTGTGCAAGCCTGGCAATATCATGGCTTGCTGGTGATCGGGAGATGGTTCGAGGCGTTAAAAAGTTAATCAAGTACAGTGGATCAGAGAGTCCGGACGAATTGTCGGATAAATGCTGGAATGCTGGTTGGGATGTATGGCTTGTTAGCCTAACCGAAGGATTCACCTTTGGGTTTATGGATCCCGAGAGGCGTATGGTGCCCACGGGTTTACTTACGGCTAATCTGGATCCATTTTTCTTGCGTTCTCGGGCAGAGAACCGGAGTGTGATAAATATTGGAAAATCTCTTTCGATTCCGTTTGTTGGAGTTTCCTCATCTTTGAATTTACGGTACCCATCTGAATTGGTTTGGGGAATGTTCCCGTTTGATCTTGAAAGCGATCCGCTGAGAATGACTAGAGATGGAAGTCGTCTTTTAGAGCAAATGGTAGATGCTGTCCATGTGTTGGAACAAAAGCTGAAAATATCCTGTTTGACGCATCTTCCGACTTTTTGAGCGCCATCTAAACTGCCATATTTTCCTAACATGACTTGTGGCTCATTCCATGCGCCATCCAGGGATTGTCAAGAATATATGTTTCGCTGTTAGTTTAGATGAGATATTCGTTCTCTTTCGTCCCTTGTTACTTGGAGTCGGATGACTAGGCTTCGGACCTTTGATCTTGGGAGGCTGTATCTTGGGGCCGAGGCTATCCATTTGAGTAACGACGCAAGGTGCTGGGAATGGTGGCTAGGTGCGGGGTGCGTTAGGTTTTTCCCTCCGGTGCGCCTGTGAGGTGAGGGACTGGTTCCTCACCATAAAATTGAAGCTTCTACATTTCTACATTGCTCGTCCGTGCGAGATGTCCCGTTCATCACCCACCGTTGTGCCGTGCATGTCTAGGGGACTGGTCGCTGGATTGAACAGTGACTCGCAAGTTGAGGGTTGCGCGACGCCTTAGAAGCAAAACTTGAGCCGGCGCGAAGAAGCGTACGCTCGGTTGCCTACTTTGCTGCTTGACCTGGCCGTCATGTCAGCGAATCCTGACAGTGTCAGGGTTTCATGACACCCGGAGGTAGATGTGCTCGAGCACGATGGACAACAGGGCGCGACGGCCCCGCATGTTGCGTGGGGGCTGGGGGCAGCCCTGGCCGATCACTCTGTGCCAGTGGATGACCGTGACGGGGTGGCTGTGGCCCAGTTTCTGCGCATGGCTGCCGATGCATGGGCGGCCGCCAAGACCGAGGAGAGCGCCGACCGCGCTTTGGAGCGGGTGAGGTTCCTGCGCCTGCTAGAGCGCGGAGCCGGCGTGGCGCCGCGCGATGCCGTGCAGGACGCCCGGGGGAGCGGGGCCTCGTGGGCCGGGGTCGGGTGGTCGTTGAATACTTCCCGGCAGAGTGCCTACGAGCGTTTCACCGACTGACACTGCATCCGGTGCGGGTTCGCCGGCGGGTGAGACCGAGTCTTATGAGCGTTTGGCGCCTTGATGCGTCTCGCAGGTCATGGAATGCGAGACGTCTCGTCCGGAAAATTTGCGCCCGCATGTTTCCGCGGCTGCGGGTGTCTCGCATCCTTGTACTTTATCCATGCCCCTAGAATTGGATGCTCAACCTTAGTTGCGAGACAGATGAGATGGGATGGGCATGGGCAAGCTGATCGGCTATGCGCGAGTATCTACACGGCAGCAGGACGCAGACCGTCAAGTGTCTGACCTGCTGAGTGCCGGCGTGCGGCGCGATGACATGTATGTCGACAGTGGAGTGTCTGGAGGGCGTACATCACGCCCTCAGTTCGACAAGGCCGTGGCATCCCTCGAAAAAGGCGACACGTTGGTCATCACCACGCTGGACCGTCTGGGGCGGTCAACGCAGAACATGCTGGTCTTCGCCGAGGCGTTGCGCGCGAGAGGCGCTGGATTGCGGGTGCTCAACCTCGGTGGGGGAGACGTGGACACGGCCACCCCGATGGGCTCAATGGTCTTCACCGTCATGGCCGCCCTGGCCCAGATGGAACTGGAGATCAAACGGGAGCGGATCACCGACTCGGTGGCCAAACGCCGGGCCGCCGGCAAGGACCTCGGCGGGCGGCGCCAGACCTTCACCGACTCCCAGATCCGCAACGCCCTGCGCCTGATCGAGTCCGGCGAACCGGCCACTCAAGTCGCGCGGGACCTCGGCATGTCCAGGGCCACGCTCTATAGACGGATCCGGGAGCTGCCGCAAGCGACGACGATCTGAGACCGCCGTTGCCTATGGTCATCGTGATGCATATGCCGCCGCGTTTCCGTTCTACCTGTGATTTCGGCGCGGGGTCTTCCGGTAGTTGTTGTTCTGCGACAACGCAGCCGGGAGGTGAAGCCGTCGGCTCCAACCCAATGACGGCCACGAGGAACGCCCGGCGAGCCGTTATGGCGCTCACTGTAGCGGGGCGCCCCCGACGGCCCGGATGATCCCGGCCAGCGGATCGGCGCACTGGCCGCCGTACGCCTGGCGCACGACGTCGCCGATTACAAGCACGGCGGGCGAGGCGCACCGGGCGGTCGCCGCGTCCGTGATGACGCTGGCGAGATCCGACACGGTGGTGCGCTGCGAGTCACTCCAGCCCCGTTCGACGACGGCGACTGGCGTGGTCGTGTCCATGCCGGCTGCGGACAGACCGGCGACCAGTTGCGGCAGCGTGCCGACGCCCATGAGCACGACGATCGTCCCGCCCAGGCCGGCGAGGTGGCGGTGCTCGGCGTCGGTGAGTGGCGCGTGACCGGAGACCACGGTGAACAGGTGGCTGACGCCGCGGTGCGTCACGGGGATCCCTGCGGCGGCGGGGACGGAGACGGCGCTCGTGACGCCTGGGACGACCGAGACCTCGACTCCCGCCCGCACGCACGCGGCGACTTCCTCGCCGCCGCGGCCGAAGACGAAGGGGTCCCCACCCTTGAGCCGCACCACGTGCTGACCCTCAAGGGCGGCCTCAACCAGGAGGCGCTCGATCTCGTGCTGCGGGACGGCGTGGTGACCGGGGCGTTTGCCGACGTCGACGAGTTCTGCACCCCCGGTCAGCCGCTTCAACCCCCGGTGCGGGCCGAGCCGGTCGTAGAAGACGACATCGGCCTCGCGCAGCGCGTCCAGGGCCCGGGCGGTGAGCAGGTCCTCCGGTCCGGGGCCGCCCCCGACCAGGGTGACCCGCCCGCCGGGTGCTGCGGCGGACTCGCGGATCAGCAGTACGGTGCACGTGCGGCAGTCGGCCACGAGCCGTTCCCACCCGGGGTCGCCGTCCTCGACGAGGGCGACGAGGACCACCCGGCCCAGCAGCACGCTGCGGTAGTCCGCCGGGGTCTGCACGGTCCGCACGGTCGCCCCGGCGCTGCGGTAGCGGCGGACAGCGCGCCGGGCGGCCTCCGGTGCGCCGGCCACCAGGACCGTGGCGCCGGTCAGGTCCATCGCGGGGGCGTTCACAGGGCCCGCTCTGTGCTCTGCTCCGCGACGCGCACGGGGATAGTCGAGCTGATCAGCACGGGTCCGGCGGCACCGCCCGCGGCGATCTCCTCGGCGGTCGCGGGGCGCTCCATGCCGCGCTCCGCGACGTTGACGATGGAGGTGTCCGCCTCCTGCGGGGCGTTGACGAAGGAGCGGAAGCGGCGCAGCCGCTCCGGGTCCTGGAGGGTGGAGGCCCACTCGTCCTGGTAGTGGTCCACGTGGCGGGCCATGGCGGCCTCCAGGTCCTCGGCGATGCCGAGGGTGTCCTGGACAACCACGTCCTCGACGTGCCGTAGACCGCCTTCGAGTTCTTCCTGCCAGTGCGCCGTGCGCTGGAGCCGGTCGGCGGTGCGGATGTAGTACATGAGGTACCGGTCGATGTAGCGGATCAGCGTGCCGTCGTCAAGGTCCTGGGCCAGTAGCTTCCCGTGTACGGGGTTCGCGCCGCCGTTGCCCCCGACGTAGAGGTTCCAGCCGTCGGCGGTCGCGATGACGCCGACGTCCTTGCCTCGGGCCTCGGCGCACTCACGGGCGCAGCCAGAGACGCCCATTTTCAGCTTGTGCGGGGACCGCAGGCCGCGGTAGCGCAGCTCGAGTTGGATGGCCATGGACACCGAGTCCTGCACGCCGAAACGGCACCAGGTGGAACCTACACAGGACTTCACGTTGCGCAGGGCTTTGCCGTAGGCGTGGCCGGACTCGAAGCCTGCCTCTACGAGCTCCTTCCAAATGTCCGGCAGCTGCTCGAGGCGGGCGCCGAACATGTCGATGCGTAGGGCACCGGTGATTTTCGTGTAGAGGTTGTACTTTTCGGCCACGCGCGCGATGACCGCGAGTTTGGCGGGCGTGATCTCGCCCCCGGGAATGCGCGGGACCACGGAGTAGGTGCCGTTCTTCTGCATGTTGGCCAGGGCGCGGTCGTTGGTGTCCTGGAGGGCGCCGAGGCCGGCGTCGAGCACGTACTCGGAGTACTGGGAGGCCAGGATGGAGGCGACCGCGGGCTTGCAGACGTCGCAGCCCCGGCCGGTGCCGAAGCGGGCCAGGATGTCCTCGAAGGAGCGCAGCTGCAGCACGCGCACGGCCTCAAAGAGCTCAGCGCGGGATAGTGCGAAGTGCTCGCACAGCGCCTTGGAAACGGTGATCCCGGACTTGGTGAGCTCGGACTCGAGCAGTTTCTTCAGCACGGGGACGCAGGATCCGCACTGGGTGCCGGCGCGCGTGCAGCCCTTCAGTTCGCTGAGATCCTGGACGGGGTCCTGACCCTCGCACGCGCCGCACCCGTTGATTGCTTCGCGGATGGAACCGGCGGCTACGTTGTTGCAGGAGCACAGGACCGCGTCGTCGGGTAGCTCGGTCTCGGGCGTCTCACCGCCGCCGGCCGCGGTGAGGAAGGCCCCGGGCTCGGCGGGCAACTCGCGGCCGAGGAGTGGGCGCAGCGACGTGTACGGCGCGGCGTCGCCCACGAAGATGCCGCCCAACAGCGTGCGGGCATCGTCGGTGACCACAATCTTCTGGTAGACGCCGCGGGCCGGATCGGCGTACACGATCTCGAGTGCGCCTTCGGTTCTCGCGAAGGCGTCGCCGAAGCTGGCCACGTCGACGCCGGAGAGCTTGAGCTTGGTGGCGGTGTCGAAGCCGGGGAAGGAGGCGTCCCCGCCGTGCAGTCGATCGGCGACGATCTCGGCCATGGTGTTGGCGGGAGCCACGAGGCCCAGGCACATGCCGTCGAAGTTCGCCACCTCGCCGATGGCCCACACGTGTTCGACATCGGTGGCGCAGCCCTCGTCGATCACGATGCCACCGCGCTGGCCCATCCGGAACACGGGCTCGGCGTCGGGCCCGGCGGCTTCGTTGACCGTCCGGGCGAGCTCGTCTCGTGGTCGGACACCGATGGCCACCACCACGAGATCCGCGTCGATGAACCGGCCGTCGGCCATCTCGACGCCGGTCACCACCGGCTCGCCGTCCGGTCCCGTCTCGGTGCGGACCTCCTTCGGGAAGACGCCGCCGTGCACGGTCAGGCCCTTGTCGGCCACGAGCCGGCCCATGGCCTGCCCGGCGCCCTCATCCAGCTGGGTGCTCATCAGCCAGGGGGCGCCGTCGATGACGATCGGCTCCGCGCCGAGCTGCTGCAGCCCGGCCGCGGCCTCGAGGCCGAGCAGCCCGCCGCCGATGGTAACGGCGTTGACCACGCGGCCCAGCTTCTCCGTGAGTGCGGCGACCTCCCGGTTGAGGAACCAGACGTCCTCGAGCGTGCGGTAGACGTAGGTGTGCTCGTTGCCGGGGATCGGCAGCCGGGCGGCGTTGGAGCCGGTGGCCAGCACGAGCTCGTCATAGGCGTGGTGGTCGCCGGTCTCGGTGACCACCACGCGGGCTTCGAGGTCCAGGTCCACGGCGCGGGCACCGGTCACGAGGGTGACGTTCTCGTGGTCCCACAGGGAATGCTCGCCCAGGGTCAGGTCCGTGCTCGGATCCGTGAGGGCGCGGCTAAGTCCTACGCGGTCGTAGGGCAGGTGCACCTCCTCGGTCAGGACGGTGATGGAGATGCCTGCCGTGTTCCGGGAGCACATCGATTCGACGAACCGGTGGGCGGCGGGGCCGCCGCCCACGACGACGATTCGGCGGGACGGGTTCTGGTTCATGGCAGGCCTTCGGGTCGGGTGGTCGGTGCCGGAGCGGGCGCCTGGAGTGGTCGGAGCGAGAGGGCAGCAGCCCGTGTTACAGACCGTAGGCGGCGTCGGTTGCTGCCCCGTTGCTCCGATGTTTCGACCGCTTTGACGTTGCCCGAACGCAGCGGAGAGCACCCGTGAGGGGCGAGAAACATGAGTGCAACAACACCGTTCTGCTTCTGGGATCCAGGGGAAACGACGGTTCCGCTGCTCGGGCCTATCACGATGGCGGGCGGAGGCCGTGAATTGCGTTTTACTCTGGCGTTACGGCGCCCGGTCTCCCGCGAAACACGCTGTCCCTAGCGTCGAGCCCGCGACCTGACATCCCCGCAACGAACGAGGTGCTCCATGACCGCCCTGACCCCGCCCGAAGCCACCACCGACGAGACCAGCCTGAACTGGTACCACGTGTGCGGCATCGACGCACTAGAGGTCGGTTGGGGCGAGGCCGCGCTGATCAACGGCCGCCAGGTGGCGCTGCTGCGCCTGTCCGCAACTGAGATCCACGCGGTGGACCAGGCCGACCCCGCCACCGGAGCGCACGTGATGGCCCGCGGCATCGTGGGTTCCCGCACCGAGGCAGCCACGATCGCCTCGCCACTGCACAAGGAGATCTACGTGCTCGAAACGGGCGAGTGCCTCACCGACGCCGGTCTGCGCCTGGGCGTCCACCCGGTGCGGGTCGAGGACGGAAACATCGTCGTTGGGCTGTCCGCGGCATAGTCCGGTGGAGCCCATCTCCACCTATGTGTTTCCGGTCCACGGGTCGATAGGTGCAGACATGGTGGGCGGCCCGGCTGACTATAGGTCGGGGCTGCCCCGGGTTTCCTTGACTCTCTGACCTGTCTGGACATGCCGGGCAGTTTTATGAACGAAGCGGCAGACACACGGAAATGACCTGGGCACGGATATGAGGTCAATGGGTCAGCACGAGGCTGTAGCCGACGTTGCGCACCGTGATAATCAGGTGCTCATGGTCCGCACCCAGCTTGGCACGCAGCCGCCGCACGTGCACGTCCACGGTCCGGGTGCCGCCGTAGTAGTCGTAGCCCCAGACCTCCTTCAGCAGCTGGGCGCGGGTGAGGACTTTCCCGGGGTGCTGGGCCAGGAACTTCAGCAGCTCGAATTCCTTATAGGTCAGGTTCAACGGGGCGCCGTTGACGTGGGCGGAGTAGGCGGCCTCGTCGATGACCACCGAGCCCGCACGGATCCGGGCGTCGTCGTCGGCGAGGTCCGCGGTTCGGGAGGTGGCCAGGCGCAGCCGGGCCTGCACCTCCGCGGGACCGGCGGTGTCGAGCACGACGTCGTCGACCATCCAGTTCGCCGCGACCGCGGTGATTCCCCCTATGGTGAGGACCATCAGCACCGGTGCGTTCAGCCCCTTTGTGGTGAGCAGCTGGGCAAGGTTGCGCGCGGTGATCAGGTCAGTGCGCCCGTCGAGCAGCACGACGTCCGGGGACCGGCCCTCGAGGTTGCCGGAGACGGTGCGGGTCGGGGCCACCGTCACCCGGTGGTTGAGCAGGTCGAGGGCCGGCAGCACCGATGCCGAAGGACCGTCCGCGTCGGTCAGCATCAGAATCTGAAACACTCGTGCTTCTCCACTTCCGGTACACGGCTGAAGCGTCAGGGCATCACCCTCGCCGCCAATCCGGCATCGTTCTCAGGCAGCTGCCGGGGCACTGTCCCGTCCCGGCCTAGAGGATGCGGGCCGTTCCCACAGCGGTCCTTCGTCTGCGTGGGCATCCTAGTAAGACGGCGTGAAGATGTTGTAACAGCTTCGACGGTTCGCATCCTTTGCGTGACGGGCGTCTTTGGTCTTGGGACGGGCAAGGTCGTTGAGCATCCCGACCCGGACCTGTTGCAGCCCTTGGCGCGCTCGACGGTCCGAAGGACCCCCAGGTCTACGCCAGCGTGGTGGCCGCCGGGGATGTAAACGCCCCCCGCAAAGCAGCTCGGACGCTGTGGTTGCCGAACCAGAAGCAGATCCATTTCACCGATGCGAGGGATGACCGGCGCAAGAAGCAGCTCAAGGACTTCGCCCGCCTGGACGTCGCGGTGTCCGTGTCCGTGTACGTGGCCAGGGGACTCCAGGACAAAGAGGCTCGACCGCTGCGTCGCCCCCGCTTTACATATGGCGCGTTAGAGGCCTTCACCGTCGAGATGACCGTTTTCTCGATCGGTCAGGAGCTGGTCTGGTGGGACGCGTTCGGTGTCCGGCTCGGGTGCTCGCCGTGCCGAACCGGGCGGACGGCTCGGGCGGCCGGTGCGGTGCGGTCCGGGTGCGCAGGCGACCTCGTCACCGCCCAGGGCGAGGACGGGGGTGCCGGCGATGATCAGATCGGCCCGCTCCCAGGGCCGTTCGGCGGCGAAGAAGGGCAGCTCGTGGGCCATCCACTCGTGCCAGAACCGGCGTGACTGCTCGGCGTCGCCGTTGGCGCCGTGAGTGACGTCGCGGGCGATGCCCCGTTCCTCAGCCAGCCGGTGGTCGGCCTGCACCCAGATCCTCCGGTCGATCAGCTCGGCGAACCGGTGCTGGTCGGCGCCGGTGCCCTCGACGACCACGGCCCGCAGCCCGGCCGGGATCTCGATCGTCCCGTGGCGGCCGTGGGTGGGCCAGGCGGGTGGTTGGAAGGACACCGCCCGGCCCTGGTGCAGTGGCTCCAGGATGTCGTGGCCGAGCAGGTGGCCCCAGCCGAAAAGCGGTTCGTGCCAGGCCACATCGTCGGTGTGCACCACGGCCGATGGGGCGAGGTGAGGCAGCAGCCGCTGGGCGAGGGTGGACTTGCCCGCCCCGCCACGGCCGTCGACGGCCACGATCCAGGGGCGGCCCGGTGCGCTATCACGACCCTCCAAGAGGAGGCCGGCCACGTCTTCGATGGTGAGGGCGGACCATGGGTCGGCTTCGGGTTCTTCGGGCGGCAGCACCATGGGAGGGGACATGCGTTCCTTCTTCCACGTTTCAGGGTGGCTGGTCGGTCGAGAAGACCTCTCCCACCGTGCTGGTCGGCGTGCGTTCTCAGCGCCGCGTCGGCGCGGTGTTCTCGTCGGCCGGGGCGGGGCCCAGGGCGGGGGTGACGATCCTGCGGACGGCGTCCTCGGTGAGGGAGCGGTCGAACGGGTCCTCGTCCAGGGCCCGGTGCAGGGCCAGTCCCTCGATCAGGGCGTCGAGCTGCCGCGTGGTGCGGGGATCGAAGTGCCGTTGCAGTTCCTGGCGGCTGCGCCGCATCCAGGAGCTGGTGATCGCCCGGTACCGCGGCTCGCGCGCGGCCAGGGTGTAGAGCTCGTAGGCGAGCACCCGGTCGCGGTGGCTGCCCGGCTCCGACAGCTCGTGCACCAGGTCGACGACCGCCTCCACCGCCTCCTGCGGGTTCTCCGCGGCGCTGAGGCGGGCCTGAAAGGATCCGGCGATGTGCTCGGCGAAGCGCGTGAACGCTTCGTGGAGCAGCTCGTCCATGCCCGTGAAGTGGTAGGTCATCGACCCCAGCGGGACGTCGGCGGCCGCGGCGATCTTGCGGTGGGACACCCCGCTCACCCCGGCCTCGGCGATGAGCTCGAGGGTCACCCCGACCAGCCGATCGCGCCGGTCCGGGTCGGTGCGGCGAGCCCTCACGGGAACCCCCTTCCTCAGATGCTGCGGATCACCCGGGCCGGGTTGCCCACGGCCAGGCTGTTGGCGGGGACATCGCGGGTCACGACCGCCCCGGCGCCGATCACGCTGTTCTCCCCGATGCGCACCCCGGGGCACACCACGGCCCCGCCGCCCAGCCACACGTTGTCCGCGATGGTGATGGGCTGCGCCGCTTCGAGCTTGTCGCGGCGCGGTTGCGGCTCCACGGGGTGGGTGGGGGTGAGCAGCTGGACGTTCGGGCCGATCTGACAGTCGGCGCCGATGGTGATGGCTGCGACGTCCAGGGCGGTCAGGCCCGCGTTGATGAAGGTCCTGTCCCCGACGGTGATGTGGCTGCCGTAGTCCACCGTCAGCGGCGGACGGACCTCGACGCCCTCGCCCACCGCGCCGAACAGCTTCTCCAGGAGGGGCCTGACCGACCCGGGGTCCTCGACGTAGGCCGCGGTGTAGCGGTGGCTCAACCGCAGCGCCCGGTGGAAGGCGGCCGCGTTATCCGGGTCGTCGGCGATGTAGAGGTCCCCGGCCAGCATCCGCTGCCGGTTCGTGCGGGGATCACCGGCGAAGTAGTCCACCGGGGCAGGGGTGTCATCCATCATGTGGACGATCGTACGCATCGATGGATGCGCCCGTCCACATGAATAGAGATGTCTCTAGCCCCTCGGCTTTACATATGCCCCGGTTAGCGGCTGGCAACCCCCAGGAGTTCTCGCATCTGGTGGAAGTCCCGTCCCGGCCAATTTGAGTATGCCGCTGTGGCGTCGCGGTGGGAGTCCGTTCTGGGCTTCCCAGGTGGGCGGTGCAGGGGCGGCCGAGGAGTGACTCAGGCTCTGGGGGGTGCGGTGGAAGCTCGGGGGATGAGTTCGATGCCGTCGGGGATGATCTCTTCGATCGCGTTCTGGGGGTCGGTGTCCAGGAGCAGGGCCACGGCGCGGCGGCCCATCTCGAACAGGGGCATGCTCACGGTGGTCAGGGGTGGGTCGAAGGCCCCGGCCAGGGGGTGGTCGTGGATGGCGATCACCGAGATGTCATCCGGGACGCGTGTGCCGTGGGCGCGTAGGCCCACGAGCAGCCCGGAGGCGGAGGCGATGTTGGCCACGACCACCCCGGTGGTCTCTGCCGCCGCGGCGAGCAGGGGGCCGGTGGCGGTGTGGCCGCCGGTGAAGGTGTAGTCGGCCTCGAGGATCGGTCCGGGGGTGAGGGCGTGGTCGGCCATGGCTTTGAGGTAGCCGGTGGTGCGGCGCCCGGCGGATTCGGCGTGGGCCGGCCCGGAGAGGTGGGCGATGCGGGTGTGGCCGAGGTCGATCAGGGCGGTGGTGGCCCGGTGGGCGGCGGCTTCGTCGTCGAGCAGCAGGTAGCGTCGGCTGCCTTCGGCCCGGCGGTTGAGCAACAACCAGGGGACGGGGGCGTCGGCGGGTGGGGTGTCGGTCTGGCCGGCGGAGGCGATGAGGATCCCGTCGAGGCCGCCGTGGGCGCCGAGGTCCAGGAACTGCTGGACGCGTCCGGGGGTGCGGGCGGCACTGGCGACGATGAGTGTCTTGCCGCGGGCGTCGGCTTCGGTCTCGGCGCCGTCGACGACCACGGCCCAGATGGGGTTCTCGAAGCTGGGGATCACCAGTCCGAGGGTGTTGGAGGTGGCGGTGCGCAGGCTGCGGGCGATGCGGTTGGGCTGGTACCCCAGCTCTTTCACGGCCTGGCGGACCCGTTGGCGGGTTTCCTCACGTGCCCGCAGGGCAGGGTCGTCGTTGAGCACTCGGGAGACGAGGGAACGATCGACACCTGCCCTGGCGGCAACGTCAGCGATGGTAATTCGTTTGTTCACCCTCCCACAGTAACCACGGAGGTCACGGCCAGGACGCCGCCGGAGATGATCACGATGGCCAGCAGGTCGAAGACCAGCCCGGTGCGGAACATGCGGGTGATGGGCACCATCCCGGAGCCGTAGACGATGGCGTTGGGCGGGGTGGAGACCGGGAGCATGAACCCGCAGGAGGCCCCGAATACGGCGGCCAGGGTGGGAATGGTGGGGTCCATGCCCACGGCGACCGCGATCGGGATCACGACCGGGACGACCACCCCGACGGCGGCGGTGTTGCTGGTGGTCTCGGAGATCACGATGGCCAGCACCACGGCCAGCACGGTCACGGCCACGCCGCTGGTGAGTCCGAGCCCACCGGCGACCCCGGTGCCGATGACCTCGGCTAGGCCGGTGTTGGCCATCAGCCGGCCCAGGACCAGTCCGGCCCCGACCAGCACCACGGTGCCCCAGTCGATGCGCCCGGCGTCGGACCAGCTGAGGGTGAACTTCCGCTGCGCCCAGTGCAGGGGCAGGAAGAACAGCAGGGACGCCCCGATCAGGGCTGCGGTGCCCTCATCAATGGCGGCGAAGGCAGCCAGGGCCCCGGTCTCGGGGGCGGCGATGAGCTCCACCAGGCTGGGGCCCACCCACAGGACCACGGCGACCAGGAAGCAGATCAGCGTGTTGATCTCCCCGCGGCTCATCGTGCCCATGGCGTGGCGTTCGGTGCGGATGTACTCGGTAGCACCTTCGATCTTGTTGATCTCGGGGCGGTTGAACAGCCACAGGGTCAGGCACATCGCGGCGAACATCACCACGACCAGCGGCCAGGTCAGCTGCCCCCAGGTGACGAAGTTGAGGCTGACCCCGACCTGCTCCTCGAGGAAGCCGCGCCCGACGATGTTGGCGGTGGACCCGATGGGGGTCAGCAGCCCGCCGACGCTGGCGCCGTAGGCGATCATGAGCATGACCAGGGTGGCGAAGCGGGTGTGCTTGAAGTCCTGAATGCCGGCCGCGTGGGCGACCTCCGGGCCCAGAGCCCGGACGATGCCCAGGCCGATGGGCAGCAGCATCGCCGCGGCCGCCGAGTTGGACACGAAGGCCGAGACGATCGCGGCGACCCCGCCGAAGGCGCACGCGACCCGGGTGGTGGACTTGGCGACCCCGGGGATGGCCAGGACGCTGATCGCGAAGCGGCGGTCCAGCCCGTGCACGGACATGGCCCGGGCGATGATGAATCCGCCGATGACCAGGAACAAGGTGGAGCTGGAGAACGCCCCGAAGACGAAGGCGGTGGCGTCCTGGGTGCTGTCCGGTTCCAGGGTCGGGATTTGCAGCACCACGCACAGGGCCATGGCCAGCAAGGAGGTGATCGGGATCGGCAGCGCCTCGGTGACCCACATGATGATGACGAACACCATCACCGCGGCCAGGGCCTGCTGGTTGGCCTCCAAGGGCAGGGGCAGCAACAGCATCAGCACGAACGCGGCCGGGCCGGCGAACAGACCGATGGTCTTGCGGATGCGGTCGAACCGGTTGCCGCCGGCGTCGTGGTCCTCGATATCGGCGTCTAGTGCGGGCGGGGCGGGCACGGGCGGGGCGGTGGGTGTGGTGGTCATCGGTGGTCTCCTTCGGGCGGGCACGAGGATCGTTTAGCGCCGGGTCCAGGCCTCGACGGCGGCCGCGCACATGGCGGTGGCCTCCCCGAGGTAGTCGGCAGGATCGATGCGGGTCGGGGTGGTGGCCAGGTCGGCGCCGGCGGCTGCCACGGCGGCGGTGACGGCCTCGGTCAAGGTGGCGCGTCCGGCGCGGACCTGCCCGACGGCGGAGTAGACGACGTCGTGGGCTCTCTCGCGCCCGAGCACCGGGGCCAGGGAGATCATGTAGGCCTCGGCCATGATCAGCCCGCCGTCGTGGTCGAGGTTGGCCCGCATCCGGTCCGCGTCCACGCGCAGCCCCTCCACCAGCTCGGTGGTGGCCTTCAGCGCGGCGGCGCTCAGGCCCATCAGGTGTGGCAGGACGTACCACTCGATCTGCCACTCCCCGGCGGCGCGCTCCTGGGGGACCTCCATCGCCCGGAACATTCCGGCCGACAGCGGCCCGGCGACTCCGGCGAGCCCGATGATGCCCTCGGCCAGGATCGGGTTGGCCTTCTGCGGCATCGTGGAGGAGGCCCCGCGGTGCTTGCCGGCGGCCTCGCCGATCTCACCGATCTCGGTCCGGGAGAGATCGATGACGTTGCGGGCCATCCGCGCGCACGTCGCGGTCAGGGCCGCGGCGGTCTGGGCGAAGTCCGCCAGCCCGTCCCGGGACGGGTGCCAGGACACGTCCGTGGTGGACAGCCCCAGGGTCTCGGCCACCGCTGCCCGCACGTCGCGGCTGCGCGGGCCCTGGGCGGCATTGGTGCCCCCGGCCCCGAACAGCGAAACCACCCGCACCCCTTCGGCCGCAGCCGCCCAGCGGGCCCGCTGCCGGGTGAGCTCGGCCAGCAGCGGGGCCAGCTGCGCCCCGAAGGTGGTGGGCACGGCCTGCTGGCCGTGGGTGCGTCCGGGCATCAGGGTCTCGGCGTGCTCGTCCACCAGCCGGGCCACCGCGTCGCCGATGTTGTTCAGGTGGTCGGTGATCACAGCACCGGCCTCGGTCAGCTGCAGCACCAGGCCGGTGTCCATGATGTCCTGGGTCGTGGCCCCGTAGTGGACCCGGCCGTCCGGACCGGCCGGCAGGGACGCGGCGATCTGGCGCACCAGCCCCAGGATCGGGTACCCCACATTGCGCGCCGAGGCCCACAACGCCTCGTAGTCGACCTCCAGGTCCTCACAAGCTTGGGCCACCGCCTGGCCCTCGGCTTCGGTGATCACCCCTAAGTCCCCCTGGGCGGTGGCCAGAGCGGCTTCGGTGCGCAACCAGGAGGCGACCATCGACTCCGGGCTGAAGACCGCGCTCATCCGCGCGTCCCCGTAGTTGTGCAGCAGCAGATCGAAGATCTGCGGTGACGCTACGGCAGCATCTGTCGGTGCGGTGGCGGGTGAGGGGTGCAGGGAAGAAGTGGTCACAGTGGCTCCTCAGTCGTGATCAATCGATTGATCACGATTAAAGATGAGCCAGCTCACACTGTCAACCCCGGCGTGTTACTCGCGTCACCGTTGGAGATCCCCTTCGGGGCCGTGCTCCCGGCACCCGGTGGGCCGCCTGATCACCAGTTGTCAGATCTGGGCCTGCGATGAGGACGGGGCCAAACCGTTCCCTTGCGCGCGTCTTACGCGCTGAGACCATCCGGACCTGAGTCCCATGGCGGGTCGAACCATCGCGGGAGGTTCCAGGGGCACTGACTGTCAGAGCGGCTCTGTTCCATCCGCTTTACATATGGCCGGTTAGCGGCGAACAAGCCACGGGAGTTCTTAGATCTAGTGTTGCTCCCCTTCGGCTGGCATGGACCCGTTGCCGTAGTAAGAAATGGTTTCCATGGTTATGGCTGAGGCCTTGGGTGGGGTCGGCCAGGCCGGTGATCATGACTGCCATGGCGAGTCAGACAGCGTCCGGGCGACAGCTCAGGGACCAGTTGTGGGAGTTGCTGGAACCGTTGATCCCGCCGCCTCCGCCGGCGAAGAACGGGAGGACCGGCAGATCCCGGGTCGATGACCGTGCCGCGCTGGAGGGCATCCTGTTCGTGGCCGAGCACGGCATCGCATGGGAGAAGCTTCCCACCGAGCTGGGCTTCGGCTCCGGGATCACCTGCTGGCGCCGGCTGCGGGCCTGGCAGGAGGCCGGGGTGTGGGAGAAGCTCCACCGCGCCGTGCTCGAGAAGCTCGGGCAGGACGGGGCTCTGGACTGGTCGAGGGCGTCTCTGGACTCGGTGAGCGTCCGGGCCAAAAGGGGGGCGAGCTGACGGGGCCCAACCCCACGGATCGCGGGAAACTGGGCACGAAGTACCACCTGCTGGTCACCGCCGACGGGTTGCCGCTGGCGGTGGCGATCAGCGGAGCCAACCGGCACGACTCCATGCTGGTGGAGCCGATCTTGGACGGTTTGAGCCCGGTCAAGGGACGAGGCCGCGGTCGGCCACGACGGAGACCGGTCAAGCTGCACGCGGACAAGGCCTACGACAACAAAAGGGTGCGCCGCTACCTGCGCCGGCGCGGGATCACCGCCCGCATCGCCCGGATCGGAGTGGACTTCAGCGAACGCCTGGACAGGCACCGCTGGGTGGTGGAACGCACCATCTCCTGGCTGCTGGCCTTCCGCCGCCTGGCCATCCGCTACGACCGCAGCGCCACCACGATCACCGCCGTGGCTACCTTGGCGGTCACCGTCATCTGCGCCCGGCGACTGCCCGGAAAGGACTACTGAAACCATTTCTAAACGTTCCGGAAAGTGGGGCGTGAGTCCGGCGCCACGCTTCACAAGGTTTGCTGATGTGAAGAACCGTGAAGCTCGGCCGGGGCCGGTCGGCTGCCCGGTCTCGGGCTCCGCGGCCCCGGGCATTCCGGTGCGCGCCACTCGTGCCCCGGCTCGATGACTGTTGAGACCCCTGCTGGTTCTGTCCCTGTTGTCCCCATATGGGGGGCTATCTTACCAAGTGCAAACACTGCTTGGGTGTTAACGAAGATACATTCGCACTTGTCAACGAGTGATTTGGGCTCCTGGGGGTTTTCAACCCGAGGAGTATGTACGGACCGGGGGGTCCGTGTGCTCGTTGGCGCAGTGCCGATCGGGGGGATCGCATGCACGGGCCGTTGAGCGCGCTCACGCCACGGCCGAGACGGGGACCGCTCCGTCCGGCCTTGACCATCGGGGGGCGTCGCGGGGCGGCAGTCCTCGCCGCTGCAGTGCTGGTGGGATCGAGTGTCGCGCTCGTGCCGGTCACCTCCCACGCCGGCCCCGTGCCGGTAGTTCCGGCGGTCGAACCCGCACCGGCCCCCGGGGAGGGTCAGGAGTTGGTGGTGAACGGGGGGTTGGCCGAGGGCTCGGGGGTGCCGTCGTGCTTCCTGTCCGCCGGGTGGGGTGAGCGGGAGGTGCAGGGCGGGCTGTCCGAGGACGTGCCAGCCGGGTCGGCGCCGGGGACCCGGTCCTACGGGTTGAGCATCAGCTCCTACACCTCCGGGGACGCGAAGCTGATCCAGGCTGAGGAGCCCGGGTGCGCCCCGGCGGTGGTGCCGGGGCGCAGCTACGACTTGTCCGTGGACTACAAGTCCACCAGTGCCAACAACTCCGTGACCGTGTTCGCGCACACCGCGGCCGGCTGGCAGTACTTCACCGACCTCAAGGTGCTGCCGGCCAGTGCGGACTGGACGACCGGGCAGGCCCGGATCGAGGAGATCCCCGAAGGGGTGGACCGCATCTCCTTCGGGGTGTCCCTCTACGGGGTGGGGGAGCTGAAGACCACCAACTACTCCCTGCGCCAGGTCGCCCCCGCCCCCGAGCCCACCCCAGCGCCCGACACCGGCGAGGGGGAGGAGTTGGTGGTGAACGGGTCGTTGGCCGAGGGCTCGGGGGTGCCGTCGTGCTTCCTGTCCGCCGGGTGGGGTGAGCGGGAGGTGCAGGGCGGGCTGTCCGAGGACGTGCCAGCCGGGTCGGCGCCGGGGACCCGGTCCTACGGGTTGAGCATCAGCTCCTACACCTCCGGGGACGCGAAGCTGATCCAGGCTGAGGAGCCCGGGTGCGCCCCGGCGGTGGTGCCGGGGCGCAGCTACGACTTGTCCGTGGACTACAAGTCCACCAGTGCCAACAACTCCGTGACCGTGTTCGCGCACACCGCGGCCGGCTGGCAGTACTTCACCGACCTCAAGGTGCTGCCGGCCAGTGCGGACTGGACGACCGGGCAGGCCCGGATCGAGGAGATCCCCGAAGGGGTGGACCGCATCTCCTTCGGGGTGTCCCTCTACGGGGTGGGGGAGCTGAAGACCACCAACTACTCCCTGCGCCAGGTCGCCCCCGCCCCTGCCCCACCCCCAGCAGCCGGGGACGCAGCACTGGTGGGTTCGTGGGATGTGCTTGAGACCGAGCTGCCCATCCGGGCCATCCACACCACGTTGCTGCACGACGGCCGGCTGCTGTTGATCGCCGGCTCCGGCAATGACGGCAACCAGTTCGCCGCCGGGACCTTCCGTGCTGTGGTGTGGGACCCGGACACCGGCGAGTTCCTCGAGATCCCGGTGCCCTATGACATGTTCTGCGCGGGCCACGTGACTCTGCCCGACGGCAAGGTTCTGCTCGCCGGGGGCACCATGGCGTTCCCGGAGGAGGACGCCGGTCCCAACACTTTCAAGGGATCGGATCGCAGCTACTACTTCGATCCCGAGGACAACGCGTTCCATGAGCTCTCGGACATGGCCGGTGCGCACTGGTACCCCTCGCTCACGAAGCTCGGCAACGGGGACGTGTGGGCCGCGGGCGGGCTGGACGAGAAGGCTGAGGGCACGGTGCTCACCGAGATGTTCGACTACTCCTCGATGAGCTGGTTGCCGCAGCACAGTGTGCCGCAGACCTGGAGCTTCTGGGGCACCTATCCGCACATGTTCCTCCTGGACGACGGGACGATGTTCTACACCGGTGCCCACACGTTCGGCAACGGACTGCCCGGCACCGGCGCCTCGATCTACGACTGGCAGGGCGCGCAGATCTGGGACGTCCCGGGTCTGCGGGAGAAGGACCTGCGGGACCAGGCCGGGTCCGTGTTCATCGGCCCCGTGCAGGACCAGCGGATCATGATCGTGGGCGGGGGCAACACGGATCTCAACGCCGCGGGCACCGATCTGGTGGACATCATCGACCTGTCACAGCCCACCCCGGCCTATCAGCCCGGCCCGTCGCTGCCGGGTCCCGGCAAGGCCTACGTGAACCTGATTAACCTCCCCGACCGGACGGTGCTCGCGGCCAACGGAGCGCAGTTCAACCGTGCCGGGGACGTGCACACGGCGGCACTCTACGACCCCGAGGCCAATACCTGGCTCCCCGCCGATGCCGACCCCGTGGGGCGCAACTACCATTCGACCTCCGTGCTGCTGCCCGACGGCCGGGTGGCGGTGATGGGGACCAACCCGGCCGACAACTCCTTCGACTTCCGGATCTCGGTCTACAGCCCGCCGTACCTCTTCCAAGGAGAGCGGCCCAAGATCGTGCAGGCCCCGGATGCCGCGGGACACGGGGACGCCCTGGAGCTGGAGGTGGACGGGGACGTCGTCTCGGCCTCGCTGATGGCGCCGATGTCCTCCACCCATCAGACCGACACGAACGCCCGGCTCATCGACCTGCCGATGGCCGGCGCGGGGGGCACCAGGACCGTCCAGGTCCCGGACAACCCGAACCTGGTCCCACCCGGGCCCTACATGCTGACCGTGCTCGACGCGGACGGGGTGCCCAGCGAGGCGGAGTGGGTGTGGGTCTCGTGAACGCCCTGATGCGCACACGCTGCCGGGCCATGGCTATCGGGACAGCGGTGCTGGTGCTGCTGATCGCCGTGGTGGTCCTGCTCACGGGTCCGACCAGCGCGGACGCCGAGGGCACCGGCCCTGCGGCCGCGTCCGGACAGCGGCCCAGCGACGATCCGGGGCTCTCGGCACAGGTATCGGAGGGTGCTTCGCCCAGGGCAGGCCGCGGCACAGGAGACGACGACGGCGCGTCCCCCGGCGGTAAGCAAGAGCCACAGCGTCCTCCCCAGAATGGTGAGAAGAAGTCTCCGCCGACCGGGCCGGACTTCGGAGAGGGGGAGTCCGGACGGAGCCTGTCCCAGGCGGCCGGGCGCGCACCTGCCCCCGAATCCGGTGCGGGGACACCCGGCCGCGTTGATCCCGCGGCCGGTCTCGCCGCGGCGGCCGGTCGGGACGCAGGGGAGAAGGTGCCGGGCCAGGCCAGGCGCTCAGCACCAGCTGACCGGACCCAGGGACTCAGTGCACGCGGGGCTGTGACGGCGGAGGAGGTCCTCGGCGACCAGAGCACGGCTCCTGGGGGATGCGTGCCCGAGTACGGGCAGGACGGGCAGTGCCTGCCGAGCGTGCCGCCGTCGCTGGCCAAGCACGTGGCAGACATGCGGGCGGCCGGGATGGACCCGGCGAGCATGGATCACCACTGGGGCTGCGCCGAGGTCCGTGCCCACTTCCCCGAGGGCCTTGCCGTGCGCAACCCCGGGGTGGATCCGCAGGGACTGGATCCCAACGGCGACGGTCTCGCGTGCGGGGCCGGTGAGTAGCCCGGGGGACTGCGCACCGGGGCCGGGATCGCCCGGCCGATGATCCACATTTTTCCAGCAGCCCGTAGGGGGAGTAGTGCTTGCTGTCCTTTTCTCTGTCCTCATCGCGGTGATCGCGGTGGTCCTGTTCCTGATCGCCGCGTCCACCCTGTACCTGAACACCTATGCCTGGTGGGATCCTAAGACCCAGCAGCGCACCTTCTACGGCGGTCTGCTGATGGAGGAGCGCCACTCCTTCTCGCTGATCATGCCCTGCCGGCACGAGCAGGAACCGGTCATGCGGGCCACCCTCGAAGCACTGCTGCACCAGTCGCACCGGCAGCTGGAGGTCATCATCTCCGTGGGCCACGACGACCCGGAGACGGTCGCCATCGCACAGCTCCTGGCCGCGGAGCACCCGGAGAGGGTGCGGGTGAGCGTGGACCACAGCGTGCCGAAGAACAAGCCGCGCCAGATGAACACCGCCCTGGCCATGTGCCGCAACGAGATCGTCGGCGTCTTCGACGCCGAGTCCATCGCCGCACCGGACCTGTTGCGCAACATCGACAGCTGCTTCGTGGCCCGAAACGCCGACGTGGTCCAGGGCGCGGTCCAGCTGATCAACTACCGGGACACCTGGTACTCGTTGCGCAACTGCCTGGAGTACTTCACCTGGTTCCGCTCCCGCCTGCACGCCCACGCCAGCAAAGGCTTCATCCCCTTGGGCGGCAACACGGTGTTCATCCGCCGCGAGCTGCTGCTCAAGGTCGACGGCTGGGACGCCGGGTGCCTGGCCGAGGACTGCGACCTCGGCGTGCGCCTGTCCACCCTGGGCCGAGAGATCGTCGTGGCCTACTCCCCGGACCTGGTCACCCGGGAGGAGACCCCCGACTCCCTGGCCGGTCTGGTGAAGCAGCGCACCCGCTGGTCGCTGGGCTTCATGCAGGTCTACGCCAAGGGCGACTGGAAGCAGCTGCCCACCCGCCGCCGACGGGCACTGGCTTGGTGGACGCTGATGCAGCAGCACTTCATGGCCTTCGCCGGGGTCGCCATCCCCATCGCCGTCATCGCCGCGCTGTGGGGCCGCACCACCATGCCGGTCACCCTGCTGGCCTTCCTGCCCCTGATCCCCACCATCGCCACCGTCGCCTTCGACATGTGCATGCTCCACGAGTTCGGCCGCGACCACCGCTACCGGGTCCGCTTCTACGACTACGTGCGCCTGGTGCTCAGCACCCCGTTCTACCAGCTGGTCCTCGCCTTCGCTGCGGTGCGCGCCCTGGCCAAGTTCCATCGCGGTGACTTCCGCTGGGAGAAGACCGCCCACTCCGGAGCCCACCTCGACTACATGCAGCAGTCCGGGAAGCTGGTCCAGGCATGAGCGCACTGACCGGGCCGGTGCAGCCCCCGCAGACCCAGATCATCCCCGTCGTCGAAGCCCCCCGCACCGTGCGCCGCGACCTGCTGCGCGGCCGGACCGAGTCCTGGTGGGACCGCATGGTGCTGGCCGGGGTGGGCGTCCTGGCGACCGTGCTGGGCCTGTGGAACCTCACTGGGGCCACCGCCTACCAGGACGACGAAGGCACCTACACCGCCCAGGCCTTCAGCGTCCTCGAGGGACAGCTGGCGCCCTACACCTACTGGTACGATCACCCGCCCCTGGGGTGGATCCAGCTGGGCTCCCTCGCCTGGCTGCCCGAATTGCTCGGGCTCGGCGATGGCACTTACATCGGAGCGACCCGTTTCGCGATCGTGCCGTTCTTCGTGGCCACCGCGATGCTGGTCTATTTGATCGGCCGGCGGCTTGGCGTCAGTCGGCCCATCGCCGGGCTGACGGTCCTGGTGTTCGTGCTGTCCCCGCTCACACTGGTGATCGGCCGGCAGGTCTACATCGACAACATTGGGATTCCGTGGCTGCTGCTGGCCTTCTACCTGGCCTTGTCACCCCGCGGGGCACTGTGGCACCACGTCGGCGCAGGCGTGTTCTTCGCCGTGGCCGTCCTGTCCAAGGAGACGCTGGCGATCTTCGGCCCCGCCCTGCTGGTTGCCCTGCTCAACCGCCCCAACTGGTCCAACCGGGTCTTCTCCACCGTGGGATTCCTGGTGGTGGGCGGACTCGTCCTGTTCTCCTACCCGCTCATGGCCCTGCTGCGCGGTGAGCTCTTCGCCGGCCCCAACCACGTGTCCCTGCAAGAAGCCCTCGCCTTCCAGTTCATGGACCGCTCCGGATCCGGCTCCATCTGGGAGGCCGGCTCCAGCCGGGCGGAGCTGCTGGAGGGCTGGCTGTACTACGACACTTACCTGGTTCTCGCCGGGGTCGCAGCCGGGGTGCTGTGCCTGATGCGCCGGCGGGCCGTTTGGATCCCGGTGGCCATGGCAACCTTCGCCGTGCCCGTCCTCACCGGCGAGGGATACCTGCCCTCCATGTACATCATCGGGGTGGTCCCGTTCCTGGCACTGGCCCTCGGCGTCGCCGCCGACATTCTGTGGAGCGCCTTCCGGAAAGTCGTGGCACCTCTCGCCCCGCGTCCGCGGACCGTGGCGACGATCGTGGTGGGCGCAGCCGCAATCCTGGGCGCAGCCTCCGTGACGGTCCCGCACTGGTGGGGACAGAGCAGAGCCCTGCTCACCGAGGAGGAGAACACCGACTGGGCGTCCACCCTGGCATGGGTGCAGGAGAACGTGCCCCGACAGGACACGATCCTGGTCCCCTACTCGATGTGGCAGGACGTCAACACCAGCGGGTGGGACGACCCCTGGGACGCGGTGGTCACGGAGAAAGTGGATCTCGACAGCCAGTTCCTGCGGGAGCACCCAGAGGGCGCGGAAGCACTGGACTGGATCATCGTGGGCCCGTTCACACAGGCCAACATCGACAGCCTCGGCCTGGACATGGTCGAAGAAGCGCTGGAGGAATCCGAGCCCGTGCAGACCTTCGGCGGCTGGAGCGTCCACGAGGTGATCAGCCCGTGAGACCGATCGATCTGTTCTTCCCGCCGGTCGTCGCCGGCACCCCACGCCTGACCCGGGACGCCGCACCATGACCACAACAGGAGCCGACGACCTCCGAAGCTCTCCTCGCACTCCTGCAGGCACCACCGCGGAACTCGCGGACGGTGTGCTTCTGCTGTCCCGACGGCTGCATCGGCGCTTCGGCCGGGCCGCGGGATTCGCCGTCGTCGGCGGCATCGGCACCGTCCTGAACCTGCTCATCATGGGTCTGCTGATGCACTTCGGCGTCCACTACATCCCGGCGGCCGTCATCGCCGCCGAGACCACGATCCTGACCAACTTCCTCATGCAGGAGCGCGCCGTCTTCCACTCCGACCGGCACTCGGCCCACCCCCTCAAGCGACGATTCCTGCAGTCCTTCCTCTTCAACAACGCAGAGGCCGCTCTTCGGCTGCCCGTCCTGTGGCTCCTGGTCGACGCCGCCGGGACGGCTGCTCTCCTGGCGCAGGCCGGCACCCTCGCGGGCGCCTTCGTGCTGCGCTACCTCTTCCACTCCCGGGTGGTCTACCGCCCCCGGCGTCACCCGCAGCCGTCCGGGACGGTCTCACCCGAGGTGCCGCCGGCAGACCCCAGGTCGGAGCCGAAGCTCCGGCCTCCACCGTGAAGTCCCTCCACGGCGATGTCTCGTCCCAGCAGATGAACCCAGCAGCGTCCCGGGCGACGGGCCGACCCCGCCGAGAGAAGAAAGACAGGTACCGACATGGCTACTGGTGTAGTGAAGTGGTTCGACTCCGAGAAGGGCTACGGGTTCATCAGACCCGACGACGGTTCCGAGGACGTGTTCGTGAACCTCACCGCCGTCACCGGCGGGCCCACGAAGGCCCCGCGGCAAAACGACCGGGTCGAGTACGAGGCCGATGCCCGCCCACACGGTTCCCACGCGTCGCAGGTCACCGTCGTTTCCTGAATGATTCGTCGGGACCGATCCCGACATCTCTGCCGTGCAGAGATGTCGTTCGATACCGGCCGGCAGGATTTCACCTGTCGACAGCATGTGCGCGACGAGCGTGTAACCGCAGGTGCCCTTCGGGACTGTCGCGGCGTCGAGCGGCGATGCAGCTGTTCCGCTATGAATCCATCGCCTACATCGACAAGTGCAACCCTGCGCTGTTCTGGGGCGCTGGTGCCCGGCCACAGTTGCAAAGCGAGTTCTGCTGACCGCCTTTGATGGTGGCTGAACCGTTCGTCCGGCCGGTGCCCTGCCGTGTTCAGCACTCACAGTCCGTGCAGAACCGGACGTTGCCGCTGGTACGGGCGAGCTGGGAGCGGTGGCGGACCAGGAAGCAGGAGCCGCAGGTGAACTCGTCGTCCTGCTGCGGAATGACGGCCACGGTGAGCTCTTCGTGGGAGAGGTCGGCGCCGGGCAGGTCGATGCCTTCGGCGGTGTCAAGGTCCTCGGCGTCGATGATCGCGGTTTGGGTGGTGGCGCTGGCCTGGGCCTGGATCGCCTCCAAGGACTCGTTGGCCGCCTCGTCCTCAGGAGCAGTGCGCGGGGCGTCGTAGTCGGTGGCCATGATGCGGTGCGTCCTCCTGGAAGGTGGGTTACTCGGGTAAGGGGATGTCCTGCCCCGAGAGACCAGAGTGTAGCCGCAGAGAAAAAGGACCGCGGCGCCGGCGGTCATAACGCAGCGACCTGACTCGGGCGCCGGTGAGCTTGGCGCCTGCTTGCGTACAATCGGCCACCAATCCCAGGCGGAGGGGCCCGCACCGGAGCGGGGGCCGGGCTACGCCGTTCCTGGTGCCTTTCCAGGTGACCAGGATGCCGAGCTCATCAGGAGGGACTGTGGCTGATCTGTTCGATTTCAACCATGGTGGTGCCACCCATCCCGGGGCGCGTGCGATCGTCCATCCTGCCGCTGACTGCGACCGGCACGCGGTCCGCTACCGGGTGGTCGTCGAGACCGATGAGCACATCGTTCTCGACGATGGTTTCACCTACGACAAGCGCACCGGCGTGGTGTGCGGGCCCGCCGGGCGCTCCGCACTTCAGGACCGGTTGGTCGCCACCGAAGGCAGCGCGATGTTCGCCTCCTGGCCCCGGACCGCCGGGGCACCCGACCGCTAGTACCCACATGGCAGCCCCGCGCACGGTCGGGTGCACTTGCTCCAGCGCGCTTACAGCCCTCCGGCGATTCCTGCAGCGCGGGTGAGGCGTCGATGAACGTTGCATGACCCCTGCGCCTCGTCCGGACTTGTGTGGGACAGACACAACCGGACATCTTTACTGTTTACTTTACATATGGCCGGTTAGCGGTTGCCTGCAGGAGCGCTGATTGCGACAGGCGATTGCGTGGGTCCATCCCTGATCTGTCGGGTTATCCGTGGGGGTGTGCGCCGCGCCTCAGCCCTCGCAGTCGGTGCAGTAGCTGGTGCCCGCGCTCGTGCGGGCGAGCTGGGAGCGGTGGCGGACCAGGAAGCAGGCCCCGCAGGTGAACTCGTCGCTCTGCTCGGGGATGACGGCCACGGTGAGTTCTTCGTGCGAGAGGTCCGCCCCGGGCAGGTCGATGCCCTCGGCGGTGTCGAAGTCCTCGGCGTCGATGACCGCGGTCTGGGTGGCGGCGCTGCGCTGGACCTGGATCGCTTCCAGGGACTCGTTGGCCGGCTCGTCCTCGGGGCGAGTGCGCGGAGCGTCGTAGTCGGTGGCCATGATGTGGTGCGTCCTCCTGGGAAAGGCGTTGCTGTGCAGGGCTGCCCTGCACGGAAGGACCATAGTGCATCCGTGCGGTGGGCAAACCCCTGCCACCTCGCAGTGGTCGCGAAGCGGCCGTTGAACTGGCGTCGGCCATGCTCGCCGACGCACTGCAGGTGACCACGGGCGTCATCGGTGGACTGGGCGGGAGTGGTGCCGGCAGGCGGTCCCCGTTTCAGGGGACAGATCGGTGGTGGTGGTTGCCGGTGACTGCCTCCATCGGGTCTGTCGGCATCCTCGTGAAGGGATTTCTTCGAGGGCTCTGCAGATTGCGCCATGTCACCGTTGCCAGGCTGTGCAGCAACAGCTTCAGGGGGAAGCGCTTCGGGAGTTCAGTTCCTACCAGCGGCGATCCTCAGTCTCGGAACATCGCCCGATCCCTCGCGGGCATGCAGATCCGGAGGTCAGGCACTGACCGGACACCCGTCACGTGAGGCCTTCGCTGAGGCGGAAGGACCCCCCCAGCAGGTTCTGCCGCGCCTGTCATGCCGGCTATAGGCTTCATCCCGTTCACAGTCATTTGTTTTTGCAAATGGACTTTTGGGTGGGAGACGAGGAGCTCGTGATGGCGCGGTGGGGCAGGTTCAAGGGGTGCGTGGCGGGTGGTGCGATTGCTGCGCTGGTGCTCACGGTAGGTGGGGGCCCGGCGCAGGCCGAGGAGGCCGTGGCCGCGGCCCAGGAAGTCACAACGAGCACCACTGAGGCAGTGGCCGCGGCGGATCAAATGTTGCCCCTGGAGGCCTTCGCGGCGACCGGGGAAGGCTTCACCGCAGCCGATGGCACCGTGGCCGTCGACGGAGCCACGGTGACGGCCATGGTGGGGGCCGGTTTGGAGGTCGAGTTGTCCCTGCCGGTAGACACCACCGCAGACCCGCAGCTGACGGATCACGGAACCCTGGTCTATCCGGGGGAGTCACCCCATCTGCACGCCGAGGTCCAGAACGTCGAGGACGGATCGGCGCGAGTGCTGACCGTGGCGGAGGAGGCCTACAGCGACACCGCCGTGCATGAGTACTCCTACGCGGTGGGATTGCCGGACGGTGTGCAGCTGATGGAACTGCCCACCGGTGAGGTCGCCCTCGCCCAGGAGTCCACCGCTGTGGCCGATGGCGTCACCGCCGCCGACGTCGCGGCCGTGGACCTGGCGTCGGTGCTGCCGGATCCCGCCGAAATCGATGCCGAGGACGTGGCGGCCAACACCGCTCCCGCGGAAATGCTCGGCCCGGCCGGCGATGAGCTGCCGGAGGGGCAGAGCCTGGTGGGGGTCTTCCAAGCCCCCTGGGCGGTGGACGCCGGTGGGCAGGCCCTGCCCACCCGCTTCGAGGTCCAGGGCACGGACCTGGTCCAGGTCGTAGACACCACCGATGCGGTCTTCCCGGTGGTCTCGGATCCGCTGCCGCTGGTGGCCATCGCCCTGGGCGCGGCCGCCCGGGCCCTGGCTCCGCACGCCATCCGAGCCTTCGCCACCCAGACCATCCGGGCGGGGGTGGCCTACACCACCCGGGGCGGCTACCGCTCGTTCGCCTCGTTCAAGAACGCCGTCGGGGCGCCGCGGGCCAATTACCAGTGGCACCACGTGGTGGAGCAGTCCACCATCAGAAATCGCGGTTGGGATCCTCGGGCGATCCACAACCGGAACAACCTCGTGCAGATCCCCACTCAGGTGCATCAGAGGTGCGTGAACTCCTGGATGGCTCGTAAGGGCGTGCGGTCCTTCGGCGTCAACGCCTCGAGCAGTCAGACCATGCGCCAGTGGGTGCACGCCCAGGGCTTTTCCAAGCAGCACCAGATCGGGGTGAATCTGCTACGCCACTGCGGTGTGCGCATCTGAGCGCCCCTCACCATCCGGGCGGGCCGGCAGCAGCGTCGCTGGGCTGCTGCCGACCCGCCCGCCGTTACGATTTCCCCACCCCCGTGAAGAGAGGACGGTCATGGCCAAAAAGCGTGGCGCCGTCGAGGCGCCCCTGCATGGACCCTTCGGCCAGATCCAAGCCTGGTTGCAGAACAGGCCTACCGGCGCGGACCGGTTGCTGGAGCAGGTGGCGTTCTCCCCGGTGCTCAGCGAGCAGTCCTTCGCCCCCGGCGATGAGGAGCTGACCGAGCTGTGGAGCACCGGGGGATGGGTCAGCTGGCTGGGCGGGCCCGCCGCAGCGCCCCTGGAGCAGTGGCCCCGGGCGGCCGATGGCACGGCCCTGGCCCATGTCCTCACCCTTGACCTGGCAGATACGGCCGGAGTGCTCGACGCCCAGGGCAAGGCCGCCTGGCCGGGGCTGCGCGAAGGCCTGCCCACCACCGGGGTGCTGGAGGTCTTCCACGACCTGCGCACCTTCGGCGACGAGACCGGCGACCGGGACGCGGGCGCGTGGTCGGTGCGCTGGGTGGCCGAGCCGGACCGCACCACCTTGGTGGAGCCCCCGGCCGATGTCGAGGTCCCGGCCCCGGCCTGCCAGCTCGTGCTGGCCCTGCCCGGGTTCACTCTGCCCCCCGCCGCTGACGCCGCCGGCGGGCCCCAGGAGGACTTCGAGACCGCCGAAGCGCTCGAAGAGGCCCTGCAAAGGGCATGGCTGGCTCAGCGCACCGGCTCCACCGAGGGATACCCGGTGCCGGTCAGCCACGTCTACGGCCACAGCCAGCACGGGGAGATCAACTCCCGGGCCCTGCTGGCCGAGGCGCTGCCGCTACATGGTCCTGGCGATGAGCACCGTCTGGTCCTGGACCTGGAGAGCTGGACGGCCCTGGAGGGGTGGTTCGGCGACGCCGGAAGCCTCGAGGTTTGGATGCGCACCACCGACCTCGAAGCCCGCCGCTTCGACCAGGCGTGGTGCCTGATCCGCACCGACTGAACCACCTCCACAAGCGTCGTCCGGGGATCGGCTCCGCGTCCGGACGTGCTTCTGGCGCCGCCGCAGCCGCTGAGGTCGACTTTGCTTTACATATGGCCGGCTACCGGCCACCATGCTGCGGGAGTTCTCGAGGGTCATCTGAGTCCGTCTTTCCTATGGGCATCATGATGCGTCTAGCGTGCACCGGCTTCAGTTGAGCGATGCGGATGGGCGCCTCACGGTCACGGAGCTTGAGGCGCGGTCATCCGGGATGATGACTTGGTCGTGTGAGGGGTTCCGGAGAACGCCGGTGCGTTCACCGCTCTACCGGGCTGGGAGTTTCTTCGGCGAGGGCCTTCAGGTTCAGCAGCTGCCGTCTGGCCATTACGAGGTCACCGACGGACAGTGCTGGCGCGAGCAGAGGGTTGATGTCCGCGACGACCTTCAGGAGCAGCCGCGTGGTCTCGGGTTCTCTGGGCACCAGCAGGTAGGACATGTACGCCCAGAGGATCTTTCCGGTCAGGTGACGTCCACGTTCGACGGCGACGATGCGACCCCTCTCGCGGTGCCCGGCAGTGGTGTACGTGTCGCCGACTCTTGGCTCAGGCAGGTGGAGGAGTTTGCGCGGTGACCGACGACCGAGGTTGTCGATCCAGTCGTAGGAGTACGGCGCGACCCGGACCTGTGTCAGCCATGGCCAGAGTTGTTCTGGCTCCGCCTGGACGGTGACGCCGCGCCATACCTGGAGTGCGGGTGCGGGAAGGAACGCGTCGCACGGGTAGCGCAGCGCGATCTCGCTGTCGGACACTCCCCAGCGGGCCCCGATCATGACTCGTCCGCTGTCTGGTGGGTGGCCATCCCCACTCCTTCGAGACGCTCCTCCGGCGGATGACCCGGGCTCCGGTGTCCGAGTCGCCCGCGGGTGGCGATGACGACGAGCAGACCGAGCAGGAACATCGCTATGAGGTGCGCCATGGTCACGTTCGTGTCGTGCGGGTACAGGTTGCGCAGGTAGCCGGCGTTGAACCCGTCGCCGCCGGTCGTGGCGTTGCCGGCGGCGTGGAGGAGCCCGACCAGGAAAAGGCTTCCGGTGCGGTTGTAGGCCCACCCGAGCGCGAACCGGAACGGCACCGCGAGGGCTGCCAGCAGGACCAGCATCACTACACCCGCCATCAGGGAATGGCCGGCGACAAGGGAGCTGTGCTGCAGCGCGAACAGCGGTGCCACGGTGAGGGCGGCCAGCAGGGCGCCTTGCCGGTCCTGCAGTCTGGCTTGGACGAAGCCCGTCCAGGCGACCTCCTCCCACCAGTTGATCAGCACGAAGGAGACCAGCAACGGCAGGAGGAAGTGCGCCCCGAGCCCGGTCAGCAGGAATCCGGCGGACCGCTCCGCCGGCGTACCGCCGATCAGTACGCCGATGGTCAGGGTCAGCGCCGGCACCAGGATGAGGGCCGCCGCATACCACGCCGGGCCGAGGCGCACGGCCACCGCCCGTCGCCACAGGGCGCGCAGCCCGTCGCGTCCGTCGGTGATCCAGGTGATGAGCAGGGCGGGCAACAGCAGGCCGATGAGGGTACTGACCAGCACCGATCCCGGCAACCACCAACCCCGGTCCGCGAGCCCGGTCAGCACCACCGACCAGGGCAGGACCTGCCCCACGGTGTAGGCCCAGAGAAGGAACGACACCAGGGGGCGTCGGCGGACGAACCGGACGACCGCCCCACCGTCCGGAGGGACCGCTGCCGGGCCCTCGCGCAGGGGTGCCGTGGACATGTCTGCTCCTGTCAGGAGAAGGAGTGCTGGAGACCCGCAACGCGATGAGTCTCGCGTACGCCGACGGCGTACGGGGTCGGCCACAGATCGAACGCCTTCGTGGTCGCTGTTCCGTCGACGACGAACGGCTGCTCGAACTGGTAGAGCAGCTCGACGCCGGTGCGGGCGAGCGGCACGACGGTGCCGATTGCGCGCAGGTGCCAGCCGCGGACAGCTGTCAAGGCGTTCCGCCGGCCCGCTGCGCGAGCGGCCAACGCGACCAACGCGCGCCCAGTGGTCGGTTCCGGATGGGGGACGTGCCAGGTCGCGCAGTCCGAGGTGTCCTCCCGACCCACCGTGGCGATGGTACGAGCGAAGTCCTCGATGTACGTCGGCGTGATCGGCAGGTCGGGTTTGCCGAACCAGAATGCGCGACCCCCGGGCCCAGGGGCGTTGAACACGTTGCCGGCGATCATCGAGCGCACTCCGGGCCCGTACAGCTCCCCGGCCCGGACGAGGGACAGCCGGATGCGCCCCGCAGCCGCCGCGTGCTGCAGGCGCTCCGCCAGCCACGCGCGCAGCACCCCCAGAGAGCTGACCGGCCGGTAGGGCAGATCCGAGGTCATCGGCCCACCGACCCGCCCGTACATCCAGGTGTCATCGGCGAAGACCACCCGGGCGCCGGCCGCCTCCGCAGCGCTCACGACGGCGTCCGTGAGCGAGGGAAAGTCCTGGCGCCACCGGCTGATCGGTGGCATCGCGCAGTGATAGATCACCGAGGCGCCGGCCGTCGCCGCCACCAGGGCCGCCGGATCAGCCGCGTCGGCAGCACCAAGCTCCGCCTGCGGGTGACCGATCGAGCGGCCGTCCCGCGTGAGTGCCCGCACCTCGCATCCGGCCGCGAGGAGGTGGGCGACGACGCGTCGTCCGGTCACTCCGGCCGCCCCGACCACCACATGGAGTGGTTGTCCAGACATCGGTGTCCCCCTTTTTGTGCTACACATGTAGCAGTACATGTGTAGTGGATACGCTACAGCCGTAGTGTGGAAAGTGGAAGGGGCGTGAATCCGATGCCCGTCAAGACCGACCGGCCGCGACTGCTGTCCGACGCCGCGATCGGCGTGATCGCGAGCACCGGGATGCGGGCGCTCACCCACCGGGCGGTGGACGCCGCCGCCGGGGTTCCGTACGGAACGACCTCGTACCACTTCCGGACCCGCCGCGACCTATTGCGAGGCGTGCTCTCGCGGATCGCGGAGATCAACCACGAGCGGCTGTCCCGGGTGCCGGGTCCACCCATCGAGGCCGTTGACGTGCCCGCCACGCGGACCGACCGGCTCGCGGAGGCCGATCAGCTGGCCCAACGGATCGCGGTGTTCGTCGATGGTCAGATCACCCAGCAGCGGGAACACACCCTGGCCCGGATGGCCTGCGAGATCGAGGTCGCCTCAGATCCGGACCTGCGCGAGATCCTGCATGCTGGAGATGCCTTCCGGAGGATGGCGATCGTTGCCCTCACCCGACTCGGCGCCGGTGACCCGCCGCGACAGGCCGACGGCCTGGTCGCCCTGATCGACGGGCTGCAGTTCGATCGGCTCGTGGGGGTGGGCTCGATGTCAGCAGCCGCGCCGGGAACGCCGCAGTCCCAGGCCGAGATCGCCGCGGTGGTGCGCAGCTACCTGACTGGGTTGGTGCCCGGTTCGGGTGATGTTCGTTGAAATCCTGACTGTCCGGCTCTCGTGGCGAATCGCCCCATACAGCCCTTCCGCACTCGTGGTGCGTGACGGTGCGGATCGGCTGAAAGTGGCATGCTGAACCCCATGAAGCACGGGGCTCGAGTGAGGCAGTGGACCGCCGTGGGCGGGCCCCCGTGGCCGCCGCAGTGCTGGGCAACGCCTTCATCGGCAAGGAGGCCATGGGCTGGTTCCGTCAGCTGAAGGCTCCGCGGATGCAACTGCCGCTGCCCGCCTTCGGTGTCGTCGGGGCGATCTACTACCTTGAGCTCGGCGCCGTACTGTATCGCGCCCACCGCAACGACGACCGGCGCGTTCGGCGGCTCGCCCTCCTCGTGCTCGCCGGTAACGAGCTGTGGAATGTGTCGTTCTTCGGACGGCGCGATCCTCGCGCCGGGTTCTTCGGGATCGTCGCGTTCTTGGTGCCACTTCTGGCGCTGCAGAAGGCCGTGGCCTCAGACCGTCCCTCTGTCCTCGCCCTGACCCCGTACACCTTGTGGGTCATCGGCTACGACCTGCCCTGGACGTACAGCCTGTGGCGACTGAATCGTGTTACCGAGCGTTGACCGGGCGGCCCTGCTCATCAGCTGCGCCCGTCGCGCGCCGACCGCGACGCGCAACCGCGCGACCATGTTGTACACCGTGGACTCGGCCACCTGCGCCCCTTCCTCCTGGAGCAGCCGCTGCAAGACCCTGCGGGCGGTGTGCCGCTGCTTGCGCGGCACCTTTAGGTCCTCGGTGATCATCGGCGCCTGTGCTCGGGTGCCTGACGAACCTGAGGGACCGCGTGAGCCGGCCCCGCGCGCACGGGACTGCCGCGCCGATAGGTGACAGGGGTGGAGTTTCATGCCGCGAAAATCACCACGGAGAGAACTGCCGCGCCCTCAAATGACATCTGATCCCGCTCCAGTGTCCTTCCGCTTTACATATGGCCGGTCAAAGGCGGGTTTCCTCACCACCAGCGACATCGGCAAGCAACAGCGGTTGAGGAGGTAGGGCTTCGAATCCGCCTCGAGTCATGGCCTGGGGACGAACCGGGGTTTGTCGCTCTAGCGGTGGACGAGGCTTCTCTATGGTTTTCGGGCCGTTGCAGAGGTGGGATGCGCGTAGCGAACCGTGGATTGAAGACCGCCTCGGAACCTCCATCTTCCGTTCTGGACAAGGCCCGGATATGATTTGGGCAAATGCCCAAGGCGATTGCCCAATCTAAGGTGGAGGAGATGGGTTCGCTGACGTCGGCTGAGCGCGGGGTCGAGGTCCGTCGGCGGCTGCTTGCGGCCGCCGCGGAGCTGATCCCCCTGGTGGGCTGGCGCGGGGTGAGCACCCGGGTCGTAGCACAGAAGGCCGGTGTGGCCCCGGGGCTGGTGCACTACCACTTCGACTCGGTGCAGTCGCTTCTCCGGCAGGCTGTCCTCGAGGTGATGGGGGAGGTGCTGGCTGCGGTCCCGCCCGTGCTCTCAGGAGCAGAATCTGGGGAAGAGGCGCTGGGGCAACTGCTCGCGTCCTTCGACGACTTCGACGGGACGGACTCCACGTCTCTGCTGTTCCTCGAGGCCTACCTGGCGGCGACCCGGGACTCCCAGCTGCGGGCGGAGCTCAGCGGCCTGCTCGACGAGGTGCGCGTTGCCCTGGCTGCATGGCTCGACGCCCAGGGCACACCGGCGCCCGCCGCGACGGCCGCCGTGCTGGTAGCAGCGCTGGACGGTGTGATGCTGCACCGCGCTTTGCAGCCGGCGATGACCACGGGGGAGATCGGGCCCGTGCTGCGCCGGTTGCTGGGTGACCCCGGGAGCGGCACGCAGGAGAAGGATCGGAGCGAGCGACGATGAGAGCACTGATCTGCGGAGCCGGTATCGCCGGTCTCGCGCTGGCGCAGCGGCTGACCGCCCACGGGTGGGCGGTCACCGTCGTGGAGCGAACGCCGCGTCCCCGGGAGCAGGGGTACATGATCGACTTCTTCGGCCTGGGCTACGACGCGGCCGAGGCGATGGGTCTGCTTCCGCGGCTGCGCGAGCTCGCCTATCCGATCGAGGAGGTGACTTACGTCGATGCGGCGGGACGGCCCCGCGCACGCATTGACTACGTGCGCGGGGCCCGGCTGGCCGGGGGGCGGCTGCTGACTCTGATGCGGCCCGATCTAGAACGGGTACTGCGTGAGCAGGTCGCCCCGGTGGCCGAGCTGCGGTTCGGGTGCACGGTCGCGTCCCTGGAGCCCCGGCCGGACAGCGTCCGCGTGGTCCTGACCGACAGCACTGTCATGGAGGTTGATCTGCTGGTCGGCGCGGATGGCATTCACTCCTCGATCCGTCAGATGGTCTTCGGGGACGAAACGCGGTTCTTGCGCTATCTGGGCATCCATACGGCGGCCTACGTCTTTGAGGACCCGTTGATCCGGCGGCGCATCGGCAACCGGTACGCCCTGACCGACACGGTCGACCGCGCGATGGGCTTCTACGGGTTGCGTGACGGACGAGTCGCCGCCTTCGCCGTTCACCGCGACCCGGTACCGGCGATCCCAGCGGACACCCGCGCCGCGGTGCGACACTCCTACTCCTCACTCGGCTGGGTCGTACCCCAAGCGCTGGAGAGCTGCCCGCCTCCGAGCGAGCTGTACTACGACCTGGTCGCCCAGGTCGAGGTGCCACGGTGGCATCGCGGCCGCGTCGTCCTGCTCGGCGATGCCTGCCAGGCCGTCTCCCTGCTCGCCGGCCAGGGCGCCTCACTGGCGGTCGCCGGCGCCTATGTCCTCGGCGAGCTGCTGATGACCGAGAGCTCAGTCGAAGACGCCTTAACCCGCTACGAGCAGGCCTGGAAGCCGGTCGTCCAGGCGAAGCAGGAAGCCGGCCGCCGCAGCGCCCAGTGGTTCCTGCCCGCCTCACGGGCGCGGCTGTGGCTGCGTCGCGCCTCGCTGACTCTGGCCGCCCTGCCCGGCTGGGACAAGATCATCGGCGCCAGCCTGGTGGGCAAGACACCTCAGTCCCTGACAGAGCTCGGCGCGAGCGAGGGGGCTGGTGTACGGGTGGGTGAGATCTGATCTGGCTTGCCCGTAGGACGGGCGTAGTCGAGGTCCGAGGGGTGGCTGCGCAGTCTTCGCTTCGTCCAGGTACACCGGATGCAGGGGCGGCTGGTTCGTAGTGCTTTACATATGGCTGATTAGCGGCAGACCGTGCTGCAGTAGGGGTTCCTTTCCGGACGGAGCACCTGCTTGGCGTGGTGCTCAACCGGCCCTCGGTGTGGCCTGACCGATGATTTCTGCGCGCCGTGCTGGTGTGTGCGCCGAATACCGACTCACGGGAGGCTGGCACGATGCGGAAACTGAGCTTTGGCATGAACATGAGCCTGGACGGCTACATCGCCGCGCCCGGCGACGACCTCGGCTGGAGCGTGCCGAGCGACGAACTGTGCCAGTGATGGTCCGACCGGGTGGACGCCACGGGCCTGGCGCTGTACGGGCGCCGGCTGTGGGAGACGATGAGCTCCCACTGGCCGACCGCCGGTCAGCAGCCCGGTGCCACACCGGCGGCGATCGAGTTCGCCGGCCGCTGGCGTGAGATGCCGAAGGTGGTGTTCTCCTCCACGACCAGCACGGTCGAAGGGAACACCCGTGTAGGCACCGGTGATGCGGTCACCGAGCTCACCAGGCTCACGGCCGGCGACGGGGGTCCTATGGATATCGGCAGTGCCACCCTGGCGGCGGCGGCCATGCGGGCCGGGCTGATCGACGAGTACGCGATCGTCACCCATCCGGTCCTGGTGGGCGGGGGCACCCCGTTCTTCACGGCCCTGGAGCACTGGGTGCACCTGAGCCTGGTGGAGACCCGGACCTTCCCCGACGGCGTGGTGCTGAGCAGGTACGAGACCAGGCCCTGAGCACCTGACGGCGGATCAGTGCGGGCTTGCGACCACCCGAGGATCGCATGGCGCGGTCTTCCGAGACGATCGTAACGTCCCTGCCGGATCCGCGACCGTACCTACCCCGCCGGTACTGCGGCCGGTCAGCTCCAAGGCAGCGCCCGGGTACATCTGGGCGACGATCGCCCTACGCATTCCCCTGCGCTCGTGTGGCGTTCGCGATGATCGCCGCTTGCAGCCACTCGGCCGCTCCCGGGCAGGTATGCTCCTCGATGCCGGCGCGGAACCGTGGGTCCTTGACATACAGCTCGCTCTTTTGCACGTGGAAGGCGTGATCCATCACGTAGAACCAGCGGCTGATGTGCAGCCGTTGCTCCTCGGCCACGTCCATAGCCTCGTCGCTCGTCGGCGGCACCCCGGCATCCATGAGTTCAAGGATGCGACGCTCGATTGCCGCGTTGCTGGCGTTGATCTGCCCCCAGTCCTCCTTGGTGTACGTGGACACTTTGCGGGCCGACTCCTCATAGGCGGCGGTATCACCCCAACGTGATTCCACCTCGTCCAGGAGCTCGTCTTCTCTGTCAGCAAACGCGCCCCACTGCTCCCGCTTGTCCGCTTCGGACATCGGGGAGTGCATCCTTCTTTTGCTCATGGAATCGACCTTAAAGATTGATGTCGTGTCAATATCTGGCAATCGGACGAATTGAATCGCCCCGAGTTTTGTGGAGGCCCACACCACCTGTCCGGGAAAGCGGGACCAGGGCAGTGGGGCCTGCTGGAGGGAATGTGTGCCCGGTATGCGGTGCCGTGGTCTCCTCCGGATGCCTGGGCTTGGGAACGCGGCCGTTGGATAGACGATGGGTGCGCCCGCCTCTGATCTGGTTTGGGCGCAGGCGGCCCCGGATCGGAGCAAGGGACGCTACTTGGCAGGTGACCCGACGAGTCTGGCTGAGCTGCTGCAGTGATGCAGGGTCGAGCGTGCTCCGTCTGGTGTGCAGGGTGGTGATCCGTGCGGGCAGGTGCTGACGGTTTCTGGCGCCCAGCTCGGTCGAAATGCCTTGGCGCGTTTCTCGATGCCGAGCCTGCCGCGTTCCTCCAGCTGACTGTGCGGGGCGACTCTGACCGATTGCTTGCCCATGACCGCGGGTGTTTCGAAGCCCCGTGCACGTCACGGCCGGATCCGTAGGACGTCGACGAGATGAGGGGTGTCGACCAAGGTGTGAGGGGCGAAGGCGTGGTACGCCCAGACATGGACCCACGCGTTGCCGGTGCGCAGGGTCAGGAAAGTCTTGATCATGCCGGGGCCGAGGTAGGTGAACAGCAGGAAGGTCAAGGACAACGCGGTTGCATGTGGGCTGGTGAACACTGTCCAGGCGTCCCAGATGTGGAGGCCGGCGTAGGTGAGGCCGCCGAGGATCACCGTGGAGGTCGTCGAGCCGGTGAGTTTGAGGTAGCGGGGTACGAGGATGGCATAGATGAAGATCATGGCGGGCAACACCGCGCCGCCGAGGTAGAGGAGGAAGGTGAGGGTTGCGCCGAGCAGGAGTTGACGGGGCGGCAGAGCGAAGGTCTCCGGTTCCAGAGCCAGCAACTGAAGGACGGTTTCCAGCAGAAGGATGACGGCGATGACCAGGAGATCGTTCCGGCGGTCCTCTGAGCACAAGCCCAGGTCCCGGGCGGTGTAGCGGCGGCGGAACCACGCGAGGGGCAGGATCGCGTAGACGAGAAGGTTGTAACCAGACCAGACGAGAACCTCGCCGGTCTCCAGGTGGGCGTGGGTGCCAAAGATTGTGCCTGCCAGGTGCAGACCGAAGGGGTGCCAGCCGAAGGCCTTGGCGAGGAGGTAACCGCCGGTGAGACCCAGGATGCCGTAGCCCAGCAGCAGCAGCGTCTCACGCAGTGCGCGAGCACGCTCCGGGGCCCGGGCGGCGATGTCAGGAGGCTTGCGTCGCCGGGTGAGGAGGTGGACCACGCCCATGAGCACCAAGACTTCAAGGAGCGCCAGGTTGACCTCGAGAAGGTGATCGTTCAGCGACCGGCCTGCCCGCGCCGGCCAGTGGAAAGGAAGCGTGTCCCCGCCGGCGAGAGCAACCCAGCCGTTGGCGAGAGCCCATCCTGCGGCGGCAACCCAGAGACTCCGTCGTCGCAGCTGGGGCCACCGGTGTGCACGCGGCGGAGCCGATGGCCCCGATCGCGTCAGGCCGGGGCGGGGTGCAGAGGCGCTTGACGCTGGCTGGTGGTCGGTCTTCACAGCACTCCCTCAGCTGAAATAGCACGACTGTGCTATCTAAGTTAGCACGGCTGTGCTATGAAAGGTAGATGCCGATCGTGGTGGATCCCGAGGAGCGTCGTAGAGACCTGGCCGAGGCGGTCTGGCGGGTGGTCCGGCGTGACGGGCTCGAGCGCGCCTCGGTCCGGGAGGTCGCCCGGGAGGCGGGGGTGTCGATGGGTTCGCTCCGGCACTACTTCGGTTCGCAGTCCGAGCTGTTGATCTTCGCCATGCGCATGGTGATCGAGCGCATCGAGGAACGAGTGGCCTCGTTGCCGCGCTCGGAAGACCCGCGGCAGGACGCGGAAAGGGTGCTCTCGGAGTTGTTGCCGTTGGATCATCAGCGTCAGATGGAGAACGAGGTGTGGTTGGCGTTCACGGCTCGCTCCCTTGTCGACCCGGCTCTGCGCGCCTTGCGCGACGAGGCCTACGACGCCCTGCGTGCTGCCTGCCGGCGGTGGATCTCCCGTCTTCTTCCGCCCGGGAGGTCGGAGCTGGAGGTGGAGACGGATCGGCTCTTCGCGCTTCTGGACGGTCTGGCGGTCCATGCCGCGATGCGGCCTGTCGAAGCCTCCCCGGAGCGATTGTTGGCCGTCCTCAACTACCACCTGGATGGGGTCACCGCGGCCTGAGTCGACTGACATGCCCAGGGTCCGGCCCACCCCGATGTCGAGCAACACAGCCTTGCTCAGCCTGGTGTAAAGGACTCATGTGCGGTGCGGAAAGTGGCCTTTGCTCTCCACGAGCCGCTCCACGCCGTCGAGGATCATGCGCAGTCCGAAGGCGTAAGCCCGTTCCGCGTCCACTGCTGACTCGTACTCCTGTCCCACTGCATTTCCGATGCGGGAGGCGTTGGGGAAGCGTTCGGGAGTGATGAGAGCGGCCAGCAGAGGGCCACCGATGGTCCACCACTCGCGGTCATCACGCCCGGTGGCTCGCGCGGTCTCGTCAACACTCAACGACAGCCGTGCGGCGGATTTCACATGGTTGAGCACCAGGGTGAGCACCTGGTCGACCTCCACCTCGCTGAGCCCGAGGCCCATGAGGGGGTGCAATTCGGTGTCGTATTTCACCGTGGTGCCCGGCCCCAGGGGAGGTCGGGTGACATCGATGCCCAGAAGCCAGCGATGCTGGGCCAGAAGGTTCCAGTTGTGCTCGGCAACGGCCTCGAGCGACCGTCGCCAGCCCGACTCCAACGGGATGACGTCGGCTGACTCGTAGAGCGTGCCGTGGACGTGGTCGACCATCAGGTCGATCAGTTCGGCCTTGCCGGGAACTTGTGCGTAGAGGGTCATGACTCCCACGCCGAGCCGATCGGCGATCTTTCGCATGGAGAGCTTGTCGATCCCGATCTCGGCGGCCACGGTGATCGCAGCCTCCACGACCGCATCGAGCGTGAGCCCGGATCGCCCCGTCTTCGGGTTCGTCCGCCACAGCAGCGCGATGCTCTGCAACGGATCGCCAGTGCCAGTGTGCTCGGCCACCTCGGTCACCTCCTGTGGTCTTGGGGAATGATTCCCATCCACCGTACGTTACCGTACACTGTACGGAACGTTGTACGAGTGAGGGGTGGTTGGCGTTGTCAGCGATCGAAGCGGAGCACATCAGGAAGACGTACACGTCGAAGAGCGGTGAGGTGGGGTTGCGTGATCTGAGTCTGCATGTCGCGGCGGGGCAGGTGCTGGCGCTGCTGGGGCCCAATGGGGCGGGGAAGACGACGGTGGTGCGGGGGTTGTCCACCCTGCTGGAGTTCGATCGCGGCAGCGTCCGGATCGCCGGCTATGACGTGCGCCGGGACGCGGCCAAGGTGCGCGAGAGAATCGGTCTGATTGGGCAGTACGCGGCGGTGGACGAGCAGCTGACAGGATTCCAGAACCTGCGGTTCTTCGCCCGCCTGCATGGTCTGGGGCCTCGAGCCTCAGCGGACCGTGCAGGGGATCTGCTGGAGCAGTTCGGCCTCAGTGAGGCGCAGCACCGGGCGGTGCGCGGTTACTCCGGCGGGATGCGCCGGCGGCTCGACCTCGCGGCAAGCCTGATTGTCCCGCCACAGGTTCTCTTCGTGGACGAGCCCACCACGGGACTCGATCCTGCGGCGCGCCGGGAGCTGTGGGCGAGTCTGCGTGAGCTCGTCCGCGACGGGACGAGCATTCTCCTGACTACCCAGTATCTGGAAGAGGCCGACGAACTGGCCGATGAAGTCGTGCTCCTCGCCCGTGGGGTCGCCGTGGCACAAGGTTCACCGGAGGACCTCAAGAGCATGGTCGGACCACCCCTCATCCGGCTCCGGTTCTCCAGCAGCGCCGACGCTGCTCTGGCGCTGAGCGCGCTGCGGGGCATCGAGGACGGGGCTGAAATGGACCCCTCTGGCTCGGTGGTGACCGTTCCCGGTGCATCGCATGAGGCGTTGGCCCGCACTCTCGACGCATTGGCCTCGATCGGCGTCACTGCCAGCGAAGTGACCTTGCGCAAACCGTCCTTGGACGACGTGTTCCTGACCCTGACCGAAGACGCCCCTGCTACCGAGGAGTCCGCGTGACCACGATGACCCCCGCCATTTCTGCGCCCAGTCTGCTCACGGCGTCCTGGATCATCGCAGGCCGTACCATCAGCTCCTGGCGTCAGCAGATCGGTGCTGTGACGACCGTCTGGCTCTTCCCGGTCTTCACCACGTTGCTGTTCCTCGGTTTGTTCGGTGGTGCCCTCGAGGTGCCGGTCGGATTAAGCTACATCGACTTCTTGATACCGGGGATGTTCGCCGTCACCATGCTCTTCGGGCTGGAGGTCACCACGCTGTCGGCCGCTGCTGACGCCACCCGCGGCATCAACGACCGGATGCGGTCCTTCCCGATCAACAGCACGGCCATCGTGCTGGGGCGGGCCATCGCCGATCTGCTCAGCTCTTTGATCAGCCTGGCGCTGATGGCCGGCTTCGCCCTGGCCCTCGGTTGGCGACCCGCCCTGGATGCCGCCAACATCGCCCTCGCCGTTGGTCTGCTTCTCGCGCTGCGGTTCGCGCTGCTGTGGATCGGGATCTTCGTCGGCTACGGCGCGACATCGGTGGAGTCGGTGGCTTACGTCCAGATCCTCACCTGGCCCATCGCGTTCCTCTCCAGCGTGTTCGTCAACCCCGCGACCATGCCCGGCTGGCTCGGCACACTGGCCGAGGCGAACCCGATCTCCGCGACTGCGACAACTGTTCGCGAGCTCCTGGGCAGCACATCATGGCCCACCCAGGGCTTCGCCGGTGACCACGCGCTGACCTTGGCGGTGCTGTGGCCACTGCTTCTCACCGCGGTATACCTGCCGCTTGCCGCTCGACGATTCCGCCGCGGAGGCAAATGACCGACCTGATGCACTGATCCATGAAACCGCGAGCAGAGCCAGCGGCTCCGCCCGCACCCACTCGGACGATGGAGACGACCATGCCCGACAACATGCATCATGACAAGACCGCCGCAGACGACCGCAAAGAATTCCAAGCACTGCTCGACGACTGGGCGGCGGCGATCGTAGCCAACGACGCCGACCGTATCGCGAGCTTCGCCGAACCGGACTGGGAACTGGTCACCCCGGAGAGCGGCCCAGTGCCCCTCGACCGGTTCCTCGACGCGGTCCGCAGCGGCAACCTGACCCACTCCGACATGACCTTCGACGTGCTGTCGGTGCGCCGCCACGGTGCACTGACCAGCGTGGTCGCCCACGGCACCAACCACGGACAGTGGAACGGCGCGCCGTTTCGCGCCGATGAGTGGGTGACCGAGATCTTCGTCCGTCGTGACGGCCGCTGGAGCTGCGCTCTGTCAGCGTTGACCCCTAATACCGCCGGCCGAGCAGCTGATGTGTGACCAGCCTCCCGCGGCGGGCGTCGTGGAACCATCGCCGCCCCCACGATGCACCCCGGAGAGCCAGGCCCGGCCCGTCGACACCAGAAGTATCGTCGTGGCATTGATCTCGACACACCAGGCATAGGCCCAACACGGCCTCCACGATGGGGCTATGAAACCGGCCAGCCTCATGCCTCCGCCACGGACAGTGCGGACGGAAGGAACGCACGATCACCAAGGTGGCGGCAGCGCGGTCCATGGGTGACCAGGACGAGGCTCTGGCGTTCTACCGGGACACCCGGGGCCTCGACGTCGTGACGGACACCGACATGGGCTGGGGTACACGACGGATCGAGGCCATGCCCCACAGCGCCCAGAGGTCGATCGCGCTGTCTGCGGCCGTGGCCTTCGACAAGGTCCCGGCGCGGGCGCCTGTCTGGCCTTCCCCGCTGGCGAGCTCGCGGCGACCGTGGCGGAGCTGCGCTCCAGCGGCGCGACGGTATTGGACCCTGTCAGCGAGCCGTGGAAGACGTCTGCGACGGCCCGATGCGACGGGCGGACACCAGCTACAGGTCCACGAACGTCCGAGCCGATGACCGCCGTGGCGCTGCTGCCGAGGAGAACGTGACCGGCGGCCGGGCAGTTGACTCGGCGAAGAACCTTTCTATGGTTCTCGCCGATCACCGTCCACTTCAGGGAGTCAAGATCGGCCACCGGGGAGGCTCAAATCCCGGTGTGCGAGGGTGGCAGCTGAACGCTGCGCCGCAACGGGACCGGCTACCGGCACTCATCACCGGAGGCCCCGGCATCGAGCCGGAGCAGCGCCCGTACGTTCTCACCGTCGCCAGCTGGCATGAGGGTGAAGCCCAGACGGCGTAGCACGGCCAGGGCACCCGCGTTGGAGACGGTGGTGTCCGCCTGCACCTCAGATGCCCCTAGGGAAACGGCTTGACGCAGAGCCGCGGCCAAGGCCGTTCGCCCAATGCCACGACCCCGGACGCCACGAGTCACCCAAATGCCCATTTCCAAGACACCATGCTCATCAGTGTGCTTGAGACGCACGGAACCTACGACCAACTCGTCGGCAACCACAGCCCAGGTGGCCTCTCCGGCCGGCCCACCGAGCCCGGCGCGACGGACACGGTGGAAGTCACACAGCCACGCGACTCGCTCCGATGTCCATGCTCGGCCGGCGGTCAGAGGCGGCGTCACCTCATCCGCCTCAGTATCAGTGGTCGCGGCACGGACCAGCTGCGCCAGTACGGTGTCATCCACGGCGACCAGCACAACAGAGGAGGCTTCTTCCCCAGTCACGACAATAATTCTACGCAACGCACCTCGATGCCGTGCCCGATCCGAGAGCTGCGTCCTACTGCACGACCCTTGACTAGAACGTCCGCGAAGAGAAGTGCCCACGGTCTGCATGAGGCGCGAGACGCGGTTCCTGCCGACTGGCGGGCGGATATTGGTGGAACGGCAAGCTCAGCGCCGCCGTCCGTAGGCTTTGGTGGTCTGGACGACGACGATCAACAGCACGAGCAGCAGCCCGGCGCTGGCGGCCGGAACCACGTCGATGGGCATGGTGTAGGCCATGGCGACCCGCGCGGCGGCACCGATCAGGAAGGCAGTCCCCCAACCGGCGGTCATCGCCTGGAAGAGCCGGCGGAACACCGCGTTGTGCTCCCAGTCGTGCTTCCAGCGGGCGGCGGCTTCATCGGGCATCAGCGCTACGGTGGCCTCGAACAGTACGGGTTTGCCGCCGGCGAGGCTGGCCAGCAGCCAGATGCCGAGCAGGGCGGTGAGCCAGCTGCCCAGGGCCATCAGCAGTCGGGCGTCTGCGGTGATCAGTCCGACGGCGGTGTTGAGCACGAGTACGGACAGGGTGAAGGCCCCGAGCCGGTCCAGCCGGCGGACGTGCACCGCGGTGATCAGCACGCGGGCCAGCGGGGCCAGCCCGCCGAGCACCAGCGCCACCCAGGGCTCCGTGCCGGCCAGGCGCAACCCGTAGTACAGGGCAAAGGGAAGGACCAGGCCGACGCCCAGCAGTCCGACCAGCGGATGACGCCAGCACCTCGGCCGGTTCCCGTCCGGTGGGGTGGTGCGCCCCGACCACGGGGTGGGCGGTGTCGGATCCTCGGTTGGCGGTGACCCGGTGGGCGGATTGCTCAACGCTGCGACAGGGTCAGGGACACTCATGGTGGTCTCCTCGTGGAGTTTTCCGGGTGGCGAGCTGGGCCAGGGTGATGAGTTCACGGGTGTAGGCGCCCAGGTCGAAACCCGGGTCGGTGACCAGCCGCCCGGAGGCGGTGTCGATCGCCCCGCGGATCACCAGCGCCACGCTGCGGGCGTCGAAGTCCCGGAAGTCCCCGGTGGCCTGGCCGGCGCGCAGCAGCTGCGTCAGGTGCTCGAGCACCGGGTCGGCGCCGTCAGGGGCGAAGCGCAGGGTGCCGTCGGGTCGCCTGGCGTTGGCGGCGATCTCGACCACCGCACGGATGTCGGAGGGGTGCTCGCGCAGGAAGCCGAGGTTGGCCTCGAGGTACCCGTGCAGCTGCGCGGCTGGGCCGTTCTCGCTCGCCAGGCGGGTGCTGATGGCCGCCCCGGCGCGGGCGTAGACGTCGGCCACCACGTGTCCGAGCAGCTCGTCCTTGCCGGCGAAGTAGTAGGACACCACGCCCTTGCTCACCCCGGCCCGGCGGGCGATCTCGGCCAGCGAGGCCCGCCCGTACCCGGACTCGGCAATCGCTTCGATCGCGCACGCCAGGATCTGGGCCCGACGAGCCGTCTCCGTGAAGGTCGGAGAGCCACCGGACACCTGATTTGATCGCATGGTCAAATCATAGATCGATTGGTCAGTCTGAGGAAGGGGGCGGGTGCGGGCGGAGCACGGTGAACGCGGTGGGGCGTCGTGCTCGTGGGGGGCGATGAGCTAGTCGGACTGGATGACCAGCAGCATCGTGCCTTCGGGGTCACGGACGTAGGCGATGGTCTCGCCCCACTCCATGGCCTGGGCGCCGACCGGTATCGACGCACCGGCCCGGTGGGCGGCCTCCAGCACACCGGGGAGGTCACCGACATAGACGCACAGGTCCACCCGGTGGCCAGTTGCCGGCAGCGGTGTGTGGCCGTACAGGGCCGGGGTGGTGCCAGTACCTAGGCCCAGCTGACCGGTCCCGATCCGGAGGACGAGGTAGGACGGTTCTCCGGTCTCGGGGAATTGGTAGGTCGGGACGGCGCCGAACACTCGCTCGTAGAAGCCCTGGGTACCTGGAAGGTCCTGGCAGTTGATGATGGGAAACAGCTCGTGCCCGTTCATGACCCGACAGTAGCCACAGTCCGTCTCCGGGCGCACGCACCCGTTCGGGTCGGTCTGGGACAGCGGTTCACCTGCAGGGCAACAACTCCCTGGGGGACCGGGCACCCCACAACTGTGCTCTCTGTGAGTGGGTATCTGTCGCTGGTCTTGGCGGCTGGTGGCGGATGTGCTCTAGAAAGTGCTCGCAGATTTCCTCTGGCAGGCATGGACATCAGCTGGCCCGCGGTATTGAACTGGAGTCCGTCAGACATCCCCGTCGATGTTGCGGGGATCAGTCCAAGATCTGGAACTTGAGTCGCTTTTGGCCCTTGCCGGAGGAGGAGTATTTGACGACGCCGACGCCTCTCACCTCGGACAGGTCTGCGACATGGGTTCCACCGTCGATCTCTCGGTCGACACCCACGATCTCCACCACCCGGTAGGTTCCCTGGGCCGACACCGGTGCCCTGTTCGAGACGAGCTTCACCAGCGAGGGGTCATGGTCGATCGTTTCCTGTGGAACTTCGGAGACGCGGACCGGGGCGCCGTGGGCGATGAGGTCGTTGGCGAGCTCGACGCAGCGGAACACTTTCTCTCGGTCCAGTCCAGGGCCGAAATCGATGCGACCGGTCCCGTTGCGCATGTCGCCGCCGGCGACTTTGACACCGAACTCCTCCCAAGCGATCCCTACCAAGCAGTGGAACGCCGTGTGTGTCCTCATGTTCACGTAGCGCGGCTTCCACTCCAGCGCCGCTTCCACTGACCCGTGTACGGCTGGTACGGCCTGGTCCAGTTCCACGGTGACGATGTCATCGTTCTTCTGCACCGACTTCACCTGGTACTGCGCTGAGCCCCAGCGGATGGTTCCAGTATCCGGGTCTTGACCACCACCGCCGGGGTAGAAAGCGCTCCGGGCCAACCCCACCTGGTGGGAGCCGATCTTCCACACCTCGGTGTCCCAGCTCCTGATGTAGGAGTCCTCGAGCTCGAGTCGTTGCGTGTGCACTAGCGGTTCTCCTCCTCTAGCCATCCGATGACCTGGTGCAGGGCCGCGGTCCAGTGCTCCTCGATCAGTGCGCACGCCTGATCCCTGCGCCCTGCTTCCAGGGCAGTAACGACTTCCGAGTGCTCGTCGAGGGTGCCGCCACGCCACTAATCCCTTTCCATGTACAGCACGATGTATCTGGAGAGACAGTTCGCACGTGGTCGGACAGGTACATCCGCTAGGCGTTGTGGGCGGCCGCAACGATGATCGTATGGAACGCCCGATCCCACCCCCACCACTCGGTGACACTGCTTCCAGCTGCCGAGGCCCGTTCCAGCACCTTTCGCCCGGACTGGGCCCAGGGGGCGTCGAAGACGCCGTTCTTCACGGCCATCTGCTCGATCTCCCAGATGCATTGGTAGAAATCTGTGGCATCTGCTGCCGAGATCGTCCGAACACGGAACCCTCGGCCCTCCGTCGGCTCTAGTAGGCCGGCATCGCTGAGTTTCAGCAACGCCTCCCGTGCAGAGGTCCGGGAGACACCGAGCTAGGCCGATGCTGAGGACGGTCTCACGTCCAGGGCATCTACGGCCAAGGAGGTCCAGTTGCGTGAAGTGCTTCGAACGCGAGATCTCCTGAACCAGCATGTGGAACTCGTGTACGAACTCGCCTTTCGAGATCGACCGCTTTCCAGGAGCCGTGGTGAGCATCATTGTTCCCCGGTCAGCACACCAGGACTACGTTCGGCAGCACTGGCGGTCACAAGGTTGTGGCGGTGGAGTCGGAGACATGCGATGAAGGCCGCGACGGCGGCGATGGTATTGAAGACCATTCTGGAGCGGGCGTGCCAGGTCGTGAACTCGGAGGCGACCTGGCGCAGATACTCGGCGGAGTGCACCGCTGATCCTTCGATGAACATGATGTCGTTGCGTGGCCAGAAGTACAGCATCGAGACCACTCCCTCCAGCACGAACATGGCCAGGCTCAGTAGCACCCACCAGCGGACTGTGGGCAGCCGCCAGGTGAGCACCAGGGTGGCCGCGCCGAGGACCCAGACGGTGAAGCCGAGGGGCGGGAAGAAGTCGGATGGACCGGTCACGGCGAGGAACTCCATCGTCAGCTCCAGTGACGCTGGTGGGTCGGCGAAGATGTTGGGGTAGAGCATGAATGTCTCCAGCACGATGGCACCGAACAGGGTCATCGTCATCCACAGGTAGGCGATGAGGACGGGAAGGGCTAGGCGGCGCAGGGTGGGCACGGGGTGTTCCTCTCTCGAGCGTTGAACGGTAGGGGAGGGGCAGGGCTGGGTCTCAGTGGTGGTGGCCCGGGGCTGCCGATGCGGACGGCGGAGGGCCGTCGGGGCTGACGACGACGAATTGGCCCATCAGGCCCTCGTCCTCGTGGCGCAGCAGATGGCAGTGGTACATGTATGGGGTCCTTGGATCGGCGTACTCGCCGAAGCGCATGATCAGCCGGTAGGTGCGGCCAGGTTCGAGGTAGATGGTGTCCTTGCGTCCGCCCAGCTCCGGTGGCGGTGGGGCGCCGTCGATGCTCAGCACCTGGAACTGGACGTCGTGGATGTGGAAGTTGTGCGGCAGGCGGTCGATGCTGTGCACCTGCCAGATTTCGGTGGCCCCGGCGGTGACGATCTCGTCGATCCGGTCCATGTCCATCCGAGCCCCGTTGATAAGGCGCGAAGCCAGGGCGAACTCACGTACCACGGTGGCATCCGCCTCCCGCAGCCGGTCGAGATCGGCCAAAGCCGCGGGAACAGGGGGTGAGGAGCGCAGGGTCGGAGCGGCCCGCAGCTGCAGGACGTCGAACGTGTCGGTGCCGCCGAAGGCGGTCGATGAGGCCACGTTGCCTAGGTCGGGCGGGAAGGAGCGCAGAACAATGTGTTCACCGGCGACCAGGGCGACGACGATCTCGGCTCGCTCCGCGGGGGAGAGCCGCACTCGAGTGGTCTCGTATGGCTTGGCCAGCAGCCCGCCGTCGGTGCCGACGAGGTGGAACGGCCGGTCGTCGGCGAGGCCGAAGTCGTAGGTGCGGGCGGTGGAGCCGTTGAGCAGGCGCAGCCGGATGCGTTCGGTAGTGATGTCTTGGTAGGCGCCGATGGTGCCGTTGGCCATCACGGTGAATCCGAGCAACCCTGGCTCGGCCCGGTTGTTGTCCAGGGTCAGTTGCCCGTCGTCGTCGAACTGCTTGTCCTGAACGATGACCGGGAGGTCGTCCACCCCGTACGCGGAAGGCAGATCAGGGGCATCGGCGGGATCGTCGATGAGGAACAGCCCGGCCAGACCGCGGTAGACGTGCTCCTCGGTGTGCCCGTGCGGGTGCGGGTGGTACCACAGGGTCGCCGCCGGCTGGTCGATCCGCCAGGTGGGACGCCAGGTCCGCCCCGGGGCGATCTCCTGGTGCGGACCGCCGTCCATCGCGGCGGGCAGGCGCATGCCGTGCCAGTGCACTGTGGTGGGCTCGTCGAGGGCGTTGGTCACCGCCACGGCGACCTGCTCGCCACGTTCGGCCCGCAGGGTGGGACCGAGGAAGGCTCCGTTGAAGCCCCAGGTGGCGCTCTGCACCCCGGGGCGGAACGCCGTGGTGCCCTTCTGGGCCGTCAGTTCGAAGACCCGGGTACCGTCGGGGCCGACGTGGGAGGGGGCCAGGGGCGGGATCGCCAGCGCAGTGTCAAAGACCGTCGGCGGGGCGGGAGTGCCCGTGGACGGGGCGCCTGTGCAGCCGGTGAGGAGCAGGAGTGCCCCCGCGCCGGTCAGCAGGTGCCGGCGGGTGCACGAGGGGCCGGTGGTGTGGGTCATCGCGGGGCTCCTCGCAGGTGCTGGAGGGCCAGGGCGATCAGGCCCGCGACTAGGCCCCACACGGTGGGGACCAGCAGTACGGGCACGATCGCGAAGGGGAAGGCCAGCGGTCCCTGCAGCGTGCCGGTGATCAGGGGGGAGAACACCACGCTGAGGACGATGGTGTAGATGCCGGCGGTGAGACCGGCCAGTGTCAGCGTGACCACGGGGCGGGGAATCCGGCCCCACCCCACGACCGCGACCCAGGCCACGGTGACCAGCACGGCGAGCATGGCCGCAGCCGTCGAGGCACCCATCAGCGCCGACAGACCCAAGTGCCGGGCCAGCCCCTGCACCAGCGGAAGAGCCCCCAGGCCCAGCACCAGCAACCAGTTCACGGCGGGGCGGGTGCTCGCAGAAGGTTCAGATCGGTTTGTCATGGCCCCGACGCTACGGAGCAGCGTCTTAGCGGACATCGGGCGGAAAGCGCCTCCTGTATCGCTGGGGACCGGTGGTCCCGGTCGCCCGGAGGCGACCCGGCCCGTCGCTTCGGGACCTACGACGGTCGCGGGCGGTCTGGCTACCCTGGACCCATGCCCAGCACCGTGGCGGCCCGCCCCTCGTACCGGCCGGCCGAGGAGGTCGACCCCCGTCTGGTCGACGCCGTGCTCGCGGCCGCGATGGCCGTGGTCGTGGCCGTGGTCGCCGCCGCGGACCTGGAGGGCACCGGCCGCGCCGGTGCCCTCGCCTACCTCTTCGCGGCCGGCTTCGGGGCCCTGCTGCTGGCCCGGCGGCACGCGCCCCGGCTGGTGCTGGTGCTGACCGTGCTCGGCATCTTCGTCTACTACATGTTCCAGCTGCCGCCCATCGGCATCGCCCTGCCGGCGGTGGCGGCCCTGTTCTCGGCCGCCGAGGCCGACCGCACCCGGACGGCTGTCGCCGCCGGGCTGGTCCTGGTGTCCGTGGCGGCTTATTTCCGCGTGGAGGAGGGCCTGCCGGCCTCCTATCTGGTCAGCTACGACCTGCTCACCGACGTCGCCCTGGTCGCAGCGGCCATTGCGCTCGGGGTGAGCGTGCGCTCCCGCCGGGAGCTCCGCGCCCATGAGGAGCGGCTGCGGGCGCTGGCCGCCGCTGAGGAGCGCCACGAGGCCGAGCGCCGGCTGCAGGCCGAGAAGGCCGGGATCGCCCGGGACCTGCACGACACCATCGGACACACGATGTCGGTGATCGCTGTGCACAGCAACGTGGCCGCCGAGGCCGTGGGGCGCGACGACGCGGCCGTGGCCAGGGCGCTCGAGCAGATCCGCGCGGCCGCCTCCGCCACCCTGCGGGAGCTGCGGACCACCGTGAAGCTGCTGCGCACTCCCGGCGCCGCCCCGGCGGAGCGAACCAGCATCGGTCTTGCCGGGATCCACCAGCTGCTCGCCGCGACCGAGGACGCCGCCGTTCAGGTCATCGCGCAGATCGACGTTGACCCGCACGAGCTGGACACCACCATCGAGGCGGCCGCCTACCGGATCCTCCAGGAGTCCCTCACCAACGTCCTGCGCCACTCCGGGGCCCGGCACGCCTGGGTGGAGGCCCGGCTGCGGAACGGGGCGCTGGAGCTGCGGATCGCCGACGACGGGCGCGGTGCGCCCCCGGCCACCGGCCCCGATCGCGCCGGCGGTGGGAAGGGCCTGCAGGGAATGGCCGAGCGCGCCCGCCTGCTGGGCGGCACGCTCACCGCCGGCCATCGGAACAGCGGCGACCAGGACGGCGGGGGCTTCGAGGTCCGCGCGAGGCTGCCGAGGAGGCTGGGGCCGTGATCAGCGTCGTCGTCGTCGACGACCAGGATCTGGTGCGCACCGGGCTGCGAGCCCTGGCCGAGCGCGACGGGGACATCGCCGTGACCGGGGAGGCCGCCACCGGCCGCACCGGACTGTCCCGGGTGCGCGAGCTGCACCCGGACGTGGTGCTCATGGACATCCGCATGCCCGAGATGGACGGTCTGGAGGCCACCCGCCGGATTCTGGCGGACCCGGGTCTGCGCGAGGTCCGGGTGCTGGTGCTGACGACCTTCGACGAGGACGAGCACGTCTTCGAGGCCATCCGGGCCGGGGCTGCCGGGTATCTGCTCAAGGACGTCTCCCCCGCCGACCTGCGCCGGGCGATCCGCGTGGTGGCCGCCGGGGAGGCCCTGCTCTCGCCCTCGGTGACCCGCACCGTGCTCGGCTCCATCGCGGCCAGGCCGCAGACCGTGCTGGACGATGCCCCGCTGCGCGCCCTGAGTCCCCGGGAGCGGGAGGTCCTCGAACAAGTGGGCCGGGGATTGTCCAACGACGAGATCGCCCAGGCACTGTTCCTTTCCCCCGCCACCGCGCGCACCTACGTGTCCCGGCTGCTGGCCAAACTCGGCGCCCGTGACCGGTCGCAGCTGGTGGTGCTCGCCTACGAGACCGGGCTGATCACCCCGGGGACCTGAGCACGTCCGCGCCGAGAGTCCATCAGCGCCAAGCGCCGCGTGCTGCTGCCTCGTGGGCGTAGGTCCGGAAGTCCCGGGGCCGGCGGCCGGTGACGCGTTCGACCAGGTCGTCGACGTGTGCGTCACCGGCCGCCCGAAGGGCGGCGAAGGCGGCGGCCTCGGCGAGGACCTGGTCGCGGTCAGCCCCGCATTCGGTCATGACGCGGACGTAGTCCTCGGCTGCGCCGAGGTAGCGGAGCGGCCGGCCGGTGTTCTCCGCGATGATGTCGACCACCTCGGCAAAGCTCAATGCCTCCGGGCCGCTCAGTTCGTAGGTCCGTCCCTCGTGGCCCGGCTCCGTCAGAGCGGTCACGGCGACGGCAGCGATGTCCTCGGCATCATTGAAGGCCTGACGGACGTCGCCGAGCGGCATCACGACCTCCCCGGCCAGCACGGCATCGCGCAGGAAACCCTCGTCGAAGTTCTGGTTGAACCAGTCAGCCCGAACAATGCTCCAGACCGCCCCGCAATCGCGCACGGCCCGCTCGGCGGCGAGCAACCGTAGGTCCCCCATGGCCTCGATGGCCTTGCTCGAGAGCAGGACCATTCTGTCGACACCGTGCGTCGTGGCGAGGTGGAGAAAGCGGGGGTCGACCGCCACGCCGTCGGGTGCCATGACGAAGGCATGCGTGGCACCGCCCACCGCCTTCTCCCAGGTGCCCGGGTCGGTCCAGTCGAAGCGCACAGCACCCCTGTCCGCCGGAGCACGGGAAGCAACGGTCACGGTGGCGCCCCGCTCGCGCAGCTGCCCCACCACCCGGCGTCCGACGGTTCCTGTTGCACCGAGCACCAGCACGTTCGTCATGATGTTCCCTCCCGAGACCCGTGACCATGAAAGGTCGATGGAAGAAGCCACGCCATGGCAGCGAGACTGTTGGCGGTGTAGTCGTCCTGGCCGGTGACGAGGCCATAGGTGAGGTCCTCCAGGACACCGCACCTGGCATGGAAGACGGCACGGGCGAGCAGCTCTAGGTCCGTTCCGGCCCCCGCCGCACGGTACGCCGACAGCGTTGCCCGCAGCCCACGGGGCCCAAGGTCACGGTGGACCATTCCCAGATCGCGGGCGGGGTCGGCCAGAGCGGCGTCGCTCCAGTCGATGATGCCGGAGATCGCCCACGATCGCGGATCCACGAGGATGTGCTCGATGCCCAGGTCGTTGTGGCACACGGTCAAGCGTTGCGCGGCAGGCGGTGGGTCCGCCCGCAGGAAGGACGCGATGGCGTGACGGTGCTCGGCGCCGATGTGCGCGGCGCAACGAGAATAGTTGTCAGCGGCCTCCTCGAGCCACTCGACCGGCGGTGTGGTGTCCTCGGGGAACAGCTCAGCGTCGTGCGGCGACAGGTTGTGGACGACGGCGAGGAAGGAGCCGAGGCTGCTGCCGAGTGCGGCGGCGTGGGCCGCACGTGCACCGGCGGGCACATGCAACAGTGGCTGCCCCGGCAGCTTCAGGTAGGTGGACAAGCCGTGGACGGGATCCACGATGTTCGGCACGGGTACCGGCAGCGGGGAGATCTCACCGACCCGGTGCAGCAGCCGGGCCTCCACAGTGACCTCGCGGGCCCGCTCGGCAGGGTCCGTTTGCCTACTCAGACGCACGACGAACTCGCCGTCGACCTCGTAAGTGACGTGGTCGAGACCGGATCCCAGCGGCCGCAGCGAGGAGATCTGACAGCCGTGCTCGGCCAGCAGCCGGCCGACGATGGCCAGCTCCGTGTTGGCAATCATCGGGGTTCCTGTCTCCTGAGGATCAATGCGGGATGCCTGTGGCGGGTCGGCGCATGAACCACGTCGGTACGCCGATCACGTCGGCTTCCCCGACCACGTCGTACCCGAAGCGGCGGTAGAACACGACGTTCGCCGGCTTGTCAGTTTCGAGGTAGCCCGTCTGCCCCGTCTCATCGAGCCGGCGGCAGTGCTCCCGCAGGAGGATCGTCCCGAACCCCTGGCCCTGGAGGGACGCATCCACCGCCACGGGGCCCAGGTGCACGTGGGCTTCGGCGAGGTCCCGGCCCGCCCACGCGCTGATCCATGTGCAGACCCGGACAGCTGCCCTCGGGTCGAGGTGCGCCAGGTGGGGCAACATCCTCAATCGCTGCCGAGGCCTCGGTCGGCACGCCCCCGCAGGGGCGGCAGCTGCCACCGCGACCAGAGTGCCGTGCTGGGTGGCACCTACCACGTGGGTGGTAGGCATCGCCTCCAACAGCGCCCGGACCAGGCGGGCGTGGTACCTCAGCCGCCGGTCCGGGTCGGTGCCGTAAGCGGCGAGGTGGACCGGGTTGTCCCGCATGCCGCGCGCGATCACTTCCACAGCGGCGGGAAGGTCCCCGCGCCGCAATTCGCGCATCTCGACCCCTGCGTCCCCCGTCCGGGCGAGCCCGCCATCGCGTGTGCCGTCCACATCCGTCTCCTTCACCCTCCGGCGCCGGAGGGGCAGCCTCCGCTCACGGCAACCACGCTACGAACCCGCACGGCCCACGTCATCGGTCCGTATGCGTCGGCGTGGATCGCTCCGCGGCGCCTTCAGGTGTCGCCCCGGTACGACATGGTCTGTCGTTCGGTGACCGATGCGACGATCAGCAACCTCTTCCTACCCTGGGCTCATACGGCCTGGACATTTCGGGCTCCGGACGGCGAAGGACACCTCATGCGCGGCACAGCTCTCATCGTCGGTGGTGGCATCGCGGGGCTGGGCGTGGCCCGTGGCCTCCACGCCGGCGGATGGTCAGTGCAGGTCCGAGAGCGCTCAGCAGGCCCACCGCGCACCGGCACCGCCCTGGGCATGTGGCCCGCGGCCATGGCAGCCCTCGACGCACTCGACGTCGGAGACATCATCCGAGACCGATCCGCCGAACGCTCCAGCGCGGCCATCCTACGACCCGACGGCAGCGTCATCGCTACGGTACGCAGCCCCTCGGTGCACCTGGTGTCCCGGCCGGACCTGCTCGCGGCCTTGCTCGAAGGACTACCCGCCGAGACCGTGGCGTGGAACAGTCCAGTACACCTCACGGACGACCTGTCAGACGCCGACGTCATCGTCGGCGCCGACGGCATCCACAGCGTCGTCAGGGCAGCCGTACAACCCGATGCCGTTCCCTTCCCCCTGGGCACCGTAGCGTTTCGCGGCACTGCACCGGGTAGCACAGGTCGCATTAGCGAGACCTGGGGAAGGGGCCGGATTTTCGGCATCACCCCTCAACACCCGGACACCACCAACTGGTTCGCCTGCGTCCGGGCCGAGCTGCTCAACCACCACCAGCCCGAGCTGAGCGCCACGGAGCTGTTGCACCGGCTTTACAGCAACTGGCACCCAGACATCGCACGGGTCCTCCACGCCATCGAGGACGCCCAGATCGACCGCCGCACCCTCCTCCAGCTTCCCCCGCTGCGAACCTACGCCGATCGCCGTCACGTACTCGTCGGTGATGCCGCCCATGCCATGGCACCGAACCTCGGGCGGGGTGCCTGCGAATCCCTCGTCGACGCCTTCACCCTGGCTGAGGCCCTCACTGCAGCAGTCTCCGTCGAAGACGGTCTGCGACGCTACGACCGCCTGCGCCGTTCGCCCACCCGTCACATCGCATACCTCTCCCGACGCCTGAACCGGATCAGCAGCGCTGAACGATGCACCGGGATGCGAGACGCCCTTCTGCGTGTCCTGGCCTAGACGACGATGTCCGGGAGTACCCGTGTGCTGCCACCGTCATACGGAACATCAGAAGAAGGCCGCTCCTCCAGGGAAAACGGGTGTGTGCAGACCAGGCCGATCTCTACCCCTCGATACCAGTACTACCTGCACCGACCCAGTCTGCGGCGCCACCGGACACTGACGGCTCCCGATTGTCAACGGCGAGTGAAAACTGACCCCTTTCCGGCATCTGAAGGTTGACCCCCTGATCACTCATCTTCTTG